>NZ_QPES01000001.1:0-329513 GCF_009455685.1 Paraburkholderia hayleyella
ATGAACGATTTCTGGCAACACTGTTCCGCTTTGCTGGAGCGCGAGCTAACGCCCCAGCAGTACGTGACGTGGATCAAGCCACTGGCGCCAGTCGCCTTCGATGCCGCTGCAAACACGCTCAGCATTGCTGCTCCCAATCGCTTCAAACTTGACTGGGTCAAAAGCCAGTTTGCAGGCCGCATCACGGATATGGCCCGCGATTTCTGGCGTGCGCCCGTCGAAGTCCAGTTCGTGCTGGATCCCAAGGCTGGCGTGCGCATGTCTGGCGCCGCGGCCCCGCCCCGGGCCGAGCCCCCAGCCGCGCAAGGACGCCAGGCGGCTGGAGCCGCCGCAATCAATGCGGCCATCGACGCCGTCCATGCGGCTCAGACAGGACGCTTCCAGGACAACGCTTCCACCGACACAGCCGATCTCGACTTGCCCAGCCTGGACGCGCACGAGGCCGCAGCAGCACGCCGCACATGGCGCCCCGGCTCAGGCAGCGCCAATGCAAGCAGCGAAACCGACTCGATGTACGAGCGCTCCAAGCTCAACCCCGCGCTGACGTTCGATAATTTCGTGACCGGTAAGGCTAACCAGCTAGCGCGCGCCGCCGCGATCCAGGTGGCAGACAATCCCGGTATTTCATACAACCCGCTGTTTCTGTATGGCGGGGTCGGTCTCGGCAAAACTCACCTGATTCACGCCATTGGCAACCAGTTGCTGGTCGACCGGGTCGGCGCGCGCATTCGCTACATTCATGCGGAACAGTACGTCTCCGACGTCGTGAAAGCCTATCAGCGCAAGGCATTCGACGATTTCAAGCGGTATTACCACTCGCTCGACCTGCTGCTCATCGACGACATTCAGTTTTTCTCCGGAAAATCCCGCACGCAGGAAGAATTTTTCTACGCGTTCGAAGCGCTCGTCGCCAACAAGGCTCAGGTCATCATCACCAGCGATACCTATCCGAAAGAGATTTCCGGCATCGATGATCGTCTGATCTCGCGTTTTGACTCTGGGCTAACCGTCGCCATCGAGCCACCCGAGCTCGAAATGCGCGTCGCCATCCTGATGCGCAAGGCGCAATCCGAAGGCGTCAGCCTGTCCGAAGACGTCGCGTTCTTCGTTGCCAAGCATTTGCGCTCGAATGTCCGTGAACTGGAAGGCGCGCTGCGCAAAATTCTGGCGTTTTCGAAATTCCATGGCCGCGAGATTTCGATCGAACTAACCAAAGAAGCGCTGAAAGATCTGCTCACCGTGCAGAACCGGCAAATTTCGGTGGAAAACATCCAGAAAACCGTTGCTGATTTCTACAGCATCAAGGTTGCCGACATGTATTCCAAAAAGCGGCCAGCCAATATCGCCCGGCCGCGCCAGATTGCGATGTATCTGGCCAAGGAACTCACACAAAAAAGCTTGCCCGAGATCGGCGAGCTTTTTGGCGGCCGCGATCACACCACCGTGCTGCATGCGGTACGCAAGATCGCGGACGAGCGCGGCAAGGACGCCCAGCTCAACCATGAACTACACGTGCTTGAACAAACCCTCAAAGGCTGACCCTGCCGCGAGAGCATGAAGGTGCAAGCCGGTCTGTATATTTCGCCCCGCACGCCCATTTCGGGGGAACGGTTTTATTTTGAGGCACAATACCGGATTATCCATTTGGCAGGCATGGGCCGGTTTCAGGCCGTGGCCGGCGCGACATAGCGCAAATGCGGGTGCTGCCGGGAGACGCTCTGGCCCCAGTAATAAAGCCGCCTGGCGGGACGCACAGGCCGTCATCACAGGCCGTCATATCAACGAAGGAATTTTATGCAACTGGTCAAGACCGAACGCGATAACCTCCTCAGGCCGCTGCAAACTGTCAGCGGCATTGTCGAACGCCGTCATACGTTACCGATCCTCGCCAATTTGCTGATTACCAAGAGCGGCGCTGATGTGTCGTTCCTTTCCACCGACCTCGAACTCCAGATCACCACCCACGCCGATTTCGGCGTCGGCGACGACACCGTCGCCACCACGGTGGCCGCGCGCAAACTGCTCGATATCCTGCGTGCGATGCCCGACGGCCAAGTCACGCTGACCTTGTCCGACAAGCGTCTGACCGTTCAATCCGGCAAAAGCCGCTTCGCGCTGCAAACCCTTGCCGCCGACGAATTCCCAACACTCGCCCAGACTAGCGAATTCAACGCCAGCCTGGCCGTGCCACAACGCACCTTCCGACAGTTGCTCGGCATGGTGCATTTCGCCATGGCGCAGCAAGACATCCGCTATTACCTGAACGGCATGCTGCTCGTGGTAGACGGTGACCAATTAATGGCCGTCGCCACCGATGGCCACCGCCTCGCGTTTTCTTCCATGAAAATCGAAGGCTCATTCGCGCGCCAGGAAGTCATCATTCCGCGTAAAACCATTCTTGAGCTACAACGTCTGCTGGAAGATATCGATGACCCCTTAAAAATCGACATCGCGGCTACCCAGGCCAAATTCACGTTTGGCCAGGTTGAAATGGTGTCGAAGCTGGTCGAAGGCAAGTTTCCGGATTTCCAGCGCGTGATTCCCAAGTCACACAAAAACATGTTCCTGATTGGCCGCGACGAGCTGCAACGTTCGCTGCAACGCGCGGCCATCCTGACGTCGGACAAGTTCAAGGGCGTGCGCTGCATCGTCGAGCCAGGCCAACTGAAGATCATGTCCACCAATGCCGATCAGGAAGAAGCCCAGGAAGAGCTCGAAGTCGCTTATGACGGTGATAGCGTCGATATCGGCTTTAACGTCACCTATCTGCTCGACGTGCTGGCCAACCTGAAGGTCGACATGTTGCAGGTCAGCCTGGGCGATGCGAGCTCCAGCGCACTGATCACCATTCCCGATAACGAAGAATTCAAATACGTCGTCATGCCCATGCGCATCTGACACCATCGACACGATCAAGACACCAAGGGGCACAGCGCCCCTTTGGCGTTTTTATGGCGTTTTGAAAAGTCCCGAGCAGCAATGAAGTTGTCACGCAGAACCGGAAAAAATCCATGACTGAAACGAATCACACACAACCCGATACCAGCTACGGCGCCTCGTCCATTCAGATCCTCGAAGGTCTGGAGGCAGTACGCAAGCGGCCCGGGATGTACATCGGCGATACGTCGGATGGCACGGGCCTGCATCACCTGGTATTCGAGGTGCTGGATAACTCCATCGATGAAGCCCTGGCCGGTCATTGCAACGACATCCAGGTAATCATTCACGCGGACAACTCCATTTCCATTTCCGACAACGGCCGCGGCATTCCAACCGGCATCAAGCGCGACGACAAGCACGACCCGAAGCGCAGTGCCGCTGAAATCGTGATGACCGAACTGCACGCTGGCGGCAAATTCGATCAGAACAGCTACAAGGTGTCCGGCGGACTGCATGGTGTGGGCGTCTCGTGCGTCAATGCACTCTCGGCGTGGCTGCGGCTCACCGTGCGCCGCGACGGCAAAAAGCATTTCATGGAATTTCACCGCGGCGTGCCACAAAACCGCGTGATTGAAACCGTCAATGGCGAAAACCTCTCGCCGATCCCCGTGACGGGCAACACTGAAAAACGCGGCACCGAAGTACATTTCATGGCCGACGACACAATCTTCGGTCATGTTGAATACCACTACGACATCCTCGCCAAGCGTATTCGTGAGCTGTCGTTCCTGAATAACGGCGTACGGATTCGCTTAAGCGACCAGCGCACTGGCAAGGAAGACGATTTCGCTTTTGTCGGCGGCGTCAAAGGCTTTGTCGAATACATCAACAAAGCCAAGAGCGTCCTGCATCCGAATATCTTTTACGTGAGCGGTGAGAAAGATGGCGTAGGCGTTGAAGTCGCCATGCAATGGAATGACAGCTACAACGAGAACGTGTTGTGCTTCACGAACAACATTCCGCAACGCGACGGCGGGACCCATCTGACCGGCCTGCGCGCCGCGATGACACGCGTAATCAACAAATACATCACCGATCACGAAATCGCCAAGAAGGCCAAGATCGAAACCTCTGGTGACGACATGCGTGAAGGTTTGTCATGCGTGCTGTCCGTGAAAGTGCCTGAGCCCAAGTTCAGCGCCCAGACTAAAGACAAACTCGTTTCATCCGAAGTTCGCGCCCCCGTCGAAGACGTCATCGCCAAGGCGCTCGAAGAATTTCTACTCGAAACACCCAACGACGCAAAGATCATCTGCGGCAAGATCGTCGATGCAGCACGGGCACGCGATGCCGCGCGCAAGGCGCGCGAGATGACCCGGCGGAAAGGCGTACTGGATGGCGTCGGCTTGCCAGGCAAGCTCGCGGACTGTCAGGAGAAAGATCCTGCCAAGTCCGAAATTTATATCGTCGAGGGCGATTCAGCAGGCGGGTCGGCCAAGCAAGGACGTGACCGCAAGTTTCAGGCTATTTTGCCGCTGCGCGGCAAGGTGCTAAACGTCGAGAAAGCACGCTACGACAAGCTGCTCTCGTCGGAACAGATCGTCACGTTGATTACCGCGCTGGGCTGCGGCATTGGCAAGGACGATTACAACCTCGAAAAGCTACGTTATCACCGCATCATCATCATGACCGACGCCGACGTGGACGGCGCGCACATCCGCACACTGCTGCTGACATTCTTCTACCGTCAGATGCCCGACATGATCGAGCGCGGCTTTGTGTATATCGCGCAGCCACCGCTCTACAAAGTGAAGGCCGGCAAGGATGAGCGTTATCTGAAAGACGGCGCGGAACTCAATGCCCATATGCTGCGCCTCGCGCTGCAAGGCTCGGAGCTGATCGCAACCGAAGGCGCGACACCTATCGCCGGTGATGCGCTGGGCGAACTGGCACGTTCGTATCTGCTGGCGCAGGCTGTCGTTGAGCGCCTGGGCCGGTTGTACGACACCCATGCGCTGGAAGCCGTGATGGATGGCGTGACGCTGGATCTTTCAAGCGAAGAATCGGCGCAAGCATCGGCGGATGCCTTGCAAGCCAAGCTGCGCAGCGATGCTTTGAAGCCCGAGGTGAATGTTTATCCGACCTACGACCCGGTACGCGAAGCGCGCTCGCTGCGCGTGGAGCGGCGGCATCACGGCAATGTGAAGGTATCGGTGATTGATGAGGATTTTCAGCTGACGGCGGATTATCAGCAGTTGATCAATACGGCGAATACGTTCAAGGGGCTCATCGGTGCGGGTGCGATGATCAAGCGTGGCGAACGGAGTATGGCGGTGAGCGACTTCAAAGGGGCGATGAAGTGGCTAATCGCGGATGCTGAACGAAATGTGTCCAAGCAACGCTATAAAGGCTTGGGGGAAATGAACCCTGCGCAGTTGTGGGAAACCACGATGGATCCGAATGTGCGCCGTTTGCTACGCGTGCAGATCGAGGATGCGATTGCAGCGGATGGGATTTTCACGACGCTGATGGGCGATGATGTGGAACCGCGCCGCGCGTTTATTGAATCTAATGCGTTGAGGGCGGGGAATATTGATGTTTGAGGTTGTTTGTAGCGGGAACCATAACCTGAGATTTTGGGAAGCATCCATTGAGACATTTATTGATGGATGCGCCTCGATAGGTCGGGTTTATGGCGTCTAGCCTGCCACTGTGTCGGAACGAACAGCGACCACTTAAATGGGGTGGCCGCTGTTTTTTTGCATGCCTGCCGGCTCCAGAATCTAAGCTCCAGCAAGAGCGCTTTCTTGCGCCGCCTCCCGCTCAGAAGTCACCAAGTTGAATTTCTGCTCGATTAGCGACCGTAGAGCGTGCTGAACCTCAGAAGAGACAAGCTTCTTTGCATCTGCATTCGGAGAGTCTTTATGAACCCATCGCACCACCTCAAATACTAGTTCTGAACTAGGACTAACCGACCTTGATCCACTAAACGAGAAGGTAACGCGGCATTCCCCTTGGTTTGCCGCGACTACGAATGGAAACGTCACATCCATTCGCAGAATATAGTAATGCTTATAGTATTTCTCGTCGTTAATTAGAAAGATGTCATTCAGCCTATCGCCATCCACATTAAATCGCCGGACACTTTGTTTCATCCAAGCGATTTGAGGATCATCAGGCAAAGCGGGGCCATCGGCATCCAGGCAGATGTCGATGTCATTTACGCAACCAGGCATTAAGCATCCGGCATGCCCTGCGGTCAGTCGCTTGAAGTACCTAATGCGCTCTTCATTGTCCAAAGATCCAAAGGTCATAGAAAGCGGTTCTTCATCCTTGACGAGATTCTCACCGTGAAGCACCTTTGCAATTCGCGATGTGATCTTCTTATTGACAAGCTCAGTTTCCTTCGACGAATGTATCGAAGTGAATGCAAGTTTCAGCCCACCACCTTGACGCTCTATCGTCACTTGCGCATCGAAGCTAAGTTCTCGGTGAATCCAGTCCTTGCTGAAATCTTGCCGCTGAATCTGATACGGAATTGTGATTTTATTTGCATCAGAAACAACCAGAGTTGGGCTGGTAACGAAATTCACACCCGAAGCCTCGTCGAGCATATCAAAGGATCCATCAAAGAGACTCTTCTTCAGCGGAGTAATCCAATCCACCTCTTTTGCCACCAAATCCAAGCCAGCCACCTTAACCTTTGGCTGCGATTCGCGACTGACACTGTTTTCAATCAACCTTGTGAAATTATCCGGGGTTAAAAGCGTTGAACAAAGAAGGGGGACAGTTATTGCCTTATCGGAGTTTCCAACGAATACCCCCTTTTCTTTGAGTGTCCCATAGATTTCTCCATAGCTAAGGTGTTCACTGCCTAGGAGAATTCGGAGATCCGAGCCGGACACAATGCTGGACTTGGGATCAATAGCGTTAGCTGCACTCATGATTGCGCCTCATTCAGAAGAGTCAAAATTGAGCGATTGAAAGAGAAAGGCTCAATCACTTCATTACGGTCTGAAAAGGCCAATCTCGCTAGATCCGCAGCCGCTTTGTCAGTCGCCGGATTGTAATCCGGCATGCCGATTTTTATGGTTGTAACTAGGCTTGTACAAAATCTCAATCCGTAGGCTATCAGCTTCTTATATGCATCCGTACTGAAAGCCTGATTTGCATAAATAATCATCTCGATCTTGCCGCCCTCGTACATAATGATGGGGAGAACGTCCGAAGCAATTATCTCGAGGGGCAGAAATGTGCCAGTTCTTGCTTCGTCCACGGTAGTGACCGTACCAATGACTGGGAAGAAAAATGCCCAATTTTTCTGGCGGCGCTCGATGTCGTCCATTACCTTCATGACGAAACCCGCACGCCCGCTGTCGATCAAATAAACAGGGACGTCCGATCCTGGTTCCAAACGGATTTTCGACAAGACGGGCTTAATATCTCTCTCGATATCTTCTGCATCGTTATGCACCCAAATCAGGAGCCCGGAGTGAGAGACCTTTCTGCGCGCCTTGAACGAGCTCGTCGCTTGAGAAATCTCTTCGCTATAACGGGCACATTCGATCACTTCGTAAAGCTCGGCTAGATGCTCCTTGAATTCTCGTTTTAATGTAGCTTCCGATGCAGGATAGGAGCCGAGCTTGTTCTTGACCGAGACATGTACCACATCCGTTCTTGAGTCATGGAATGGATTGTTGTAAAGAAATATCTGATCCTCACCGTGACTCGTCCGTTGATTTCCGCTTTCGTTCCTATGCGTGGGTGTGTTACATTTTACGGGAACGTTCTTTAAGCTCTTGCGCCATCCGATTCGGTCCAAAAGCCCAGCAGCGATCTTCTCTCCGATTTCACCGGAGCTTTTTGATTTCTCCCCTGCCATTCTTATTCTCCAAGTTCGATATCAATAATGGCCCGATAGCCATTCTTCGTCTTACTCACCGAGCATTTGTCCAAGCGAGCCTTGGGGTTAGCGATGGTTAGGCCAATCCCGTCACCTAGTGGGTATTGGCGGAGCACGCTTCTGGCTTGACGACTGAGAAGCGCTGAATCTACTGTGCTTTCTGACAACGCCGAAAAGCCGGCATGATCCTCAAGCTGCTGCGTCAGCCTACTCACTTCATTGCGATCTAAATATCTCTCAGAGACTTCTTCTACGTCTCGATAATTGATCGTTTCATTGGCGGAAAAAATGTCGACCAAATCTCGACGTAGCGACATTCCGGCCTCCACGTCAATCCTTGAACAGACTTGTTTAACAAATTCTGCGGCTAGCTTGGACGTCGATTTTCTGGTTTGCCTTGGCCTCGCTTTCAGAAAAAGCTCTGCCCAGTATTTTGTTTGCTGACTGCCTGATTCTTTGACGAAGACACCAACGTCTCCCCCAACAATCAGAGCGCCTTTCTGGATGCTGGTTACTGGAATTCCGTTCAGTTCTATGAGATTTATGGAATCATTTGATCTTTCTATATCCAAAAATGTCTCACGTTGCTCAATCTTATAAAGCCCAAGTGCCGCATGTGATGCGCCGTCAATTCGCACATCCTGGAAAAGAATTACGATGAATTCACCCTCCGCAATGCTTGGGTGCGTTGAAATCGAATAGAGGTGCTTGGCAATGTTCTGGCTGACGTTCAAAAAATTTCCAACGTCAACTAGTATTCGCGTGGAGAACTGCTTTACAGAATTCAAGCTGATATCAGACTCGTGATAAAACTCAAAGTCTTCACCTGATTTTGCAAGTGGTGTGAGATAGTGTCTAAGTAACGTGCCGTGCAATTCCGCAGTCCCGCGCACTTCCTGCTGTGAGAATTCACAGCCTTCTTCCCGCAAGCGATTTCCTACTCGATGGACCACGCAGTGCGTGACCCTTGCTGAACTAACATCAAGCATTGATTCCCCCTGGCTGGACTTGTTGTACCACCTAACGTCATCTGTAGTCCGGAATGTAACATTATGTTTTACCAACTTCATTCCGGAAAGCCTGTACGACGAGTCCCGTTGTGCGCATTCACCGAGCGCCATGCAAGTCAGTGCCGCACTGAGTAGTGACAATGACCTCCCCCCGGATAACCGAGCACTTTGGCCTAGAGAGTTCCGGCTTCATGGTGGGCAAGTCGGAACTCACCCGGAGTCAAATCGCCTAGCGAACTATGCGGTCTGAAGTCGTTGTAATCCTGTCGCCAGCCTTCGATCTTTTCTCGGGCATCGTCCAGTGACAGAAACCAATGCACGTTCAGGCATTCATCCCGAAAACTGCCGTTAAATGACTCGATGAACGGATTGTCCGTGGGTTTGTCAGGACGGGAGAAGTCCAACGTTACGCCATTTTCATACGCCCAGTGATCCAGCGCATGAGAAATAAATTCGCTCCCGTTATCGACCTGTATCCGTTTCGGGGCACCTCGCAGCGCTTTTAGATGTCCCATCGTTGCCACCACATCGGCAGCCTTCAAGGCGTAATCGACGGTAATCGCCAAGCTCTCCCGACTAAAGTTATCGACCACAGTTAAGGCCCGGATTTTCTGCCCGTTGAACAACTGATCGGCCACGAAATCCATGCTCCAGCACGCATTCACCGTAGAGATTTCGGGGCGCTCCATACGGTGTGCGGCAGCGACACGACGGCGAGGCCGCTTACGCCTCAGGTTCAGCCCCTCTTCACAGTAGATTCGGTAGGTTTTCTTGTGATTGATCAACCAGCCTTCGCGGCGCAGCAGAACGTGAATGCGCTCTACGCCGTAACGTATCCGAGTTTCGGCAATCTCCCGGATGCGCCGGCGCTCGGCACGGTCATCACGTGGGCTCGGCACATAGAAGTACGTGGCCTGGCGTAGCTGCAATAGTGTTGTCGCACGCCGGATGCTCACCCGATACGCTTGAATCAAAAAATCAGCCAGCTCGCGCTTACGGGCTGGCTTCACAGCTTTTTTTGCACCACCTCCTGAAGCATTTGCTTGTCGAGGCTTAGGTCGGCCACCATGCGCTTGAGTCGGGCGTTCTCCTCTTCGAGTTGCTTTAGGCGCCGCAACTCCGAAACGCCGAGGCCGCCGTACTTCTTCTTCCAGTTGTAGAACGTGGCTTCGAAAATACCCATCTTCCGACACACTTCTGCCACCCGGGTACCCAGTTCAGCCTGCTTCAGCGCGAACGCGATCTGCTCTTCCGTGTACCTGGATTTCTTCATGCAAACCTCCCGCCCGTCAGGGCTTCAAATTTGCCAGAAATCTCTACTTCTCGCCGCTACGTTTTTTCGGGGGAGGTCAGTAGTCAGGAGATTGGACATGAAGAAGCGATTCACGGAAGAGCAGATCATCGGATTCCTTGGGGAAGCCGAGACGGGCATCCCAATCAAGGAGTTGTGCCGCCGGCACGGCTTCTCGGAAGCGAGCTACTACTTGTGGCGTAGCAAGTTCGGCGGCATGAGCGTGCCAGACGCTAAGCGTCTGAAGGAGTTGGAAGTCGAGAACACCCGGTTGAAGAAGCTACTGGCCGAATCGATGCTGGAAAACGAGGTCACACGCGAGGCATTGCGAAAAAAGTGGTGAGCGCGCCATCACGCCGAGGGCTGGTGCGCCATATGACCGGGCAAGGCTTGAGCGAACGCCGAGCCTTGCGGGTAATCGGCATGAGTGCGAGTACCTATCGTTACCAGCCAGCGCCGGACCGTAATGTGGCTTTGCGAGCGCAGATCGTGGCGCTGGCTCAACGGCATCGCCGCTACGGCTCGGGAATGATCTACCTGAAGCTGCGGCAGTCGGGCATGACAATCAACCACAAGCGGGTCGAGCGGCTGTATGCCGAAGAGGAGTTGCAGGTGCGCCGCGGCAAGCGAAAGAAGGTGCCGGTATCGGATCGTCAGCCGCTGGGGCGACCGTCGGCGGCTAATCAGGTTTGGTCGATGGATTTCGTGTTTGAGCGGACAGCGGAAGGCCGTGTCATCAAGAACCTGACGGTGGTCGATGATGCTACGCATGAAGCATGGATAAATTTAGATAATCCTGCGAGGCAAAATTTACCCCGACACACAGTTCTCCACGATCGCTGCGTACTTCACAAAAATTATGTGGCCCTCGCTCAGTTGAACGGCCTAATGTCCAAACACCTGCTTTCCGGCGAAGTTCCTGCCATTCAAAAAAAGGGCCAACCCGATTCAGAATGTCATTACCCTTCAACTGACGAAAATCCTGAATGCTACCGGTCAAGGCTGTCATATTTTCCATTATTTACTCTCTTTGAGGGTGAGGGAATGCTCATTACCTGAATGAGTAATGATCTGCACGTAGGTGAAATATCTTTCGCTATTTGCGCTGAGATTTAAATTACCTGCCGAGCGCATAAATCATGTTACGCAAAGCATCACACTGTTTCGTGAAACCGAATGGCTGCAATTCGTGCAGCACCATCCAAAACGCACGCAGTCTTTCTTTGCTTATTTATCTTTGCTTTTTGTAGCTACCGCTTCTTGTTCGACTGCGATACAACCGTGCCGGCCAGAACCTTGGTCACAGAGCTCGATCTAGAATCCTTCAGCGCCCTGGATGCTTTGGCCTCAATGTCGGCGCCAGTTTGAGCCTGAGTGCCTGTCTGGCGCAATGCTGAACCTGCAAGCGATTTTTGAAGTGAGCTCGACGAAGAATTACCCAGTGTTTTACCGGCAGTCGAGGCAACACGAGAAGACGTCTGCTTTTTATTGGTAGCCATACACCACTCCTAATGCGCTATAGGAATAAGGGACAAGTGCATCTAGAGCAATGCGCCGGCCCATCGATCAAATGTTACTGGCCCACCATGGCTCTCCAATTCGATAAAATAGCCATAACAATTTAATGGGTTTATTCATGGTAGTGAATAACTCTATTTCCCACCATGGGCTAACCTGAATAATGAGAATAGTTCAACAGAGCATCTCGGCCGATATAAGCGTTGCTGACGATTCCCGCTGAACTGCTTGAGCAATTCGGCAACGGGTCAATGACAGCCGAAGCCATCAATGCTGCAACGCAGGCACTCAAGAAAGCCCTGATCGAGCGGGCGCTGGGTGGCGAAATGAACCACCATCCGGGCTATCTGCCGGGCACCGTCAAACCGGCCAGCGTAACGAACTAGTGCAATGGCAAAGGCACCAGGATGATTCCGACCGAAGACGGTCCAATCCGTATCGAGGTGTCACGCAAGCACGACGGCAGCTTCGAGCCTCTTCTAATTCTCAAACACGAACAACGCTTCTCAGGCTTCGACGACAAGATCGTTGCGATGTACATGTGGGGCATGGCTGTGCGAGGGATTCAGGGCTTCCTGCAGGAACAGTACGGCACCTGGGTCTCGCCCGAGTTCATCAGTTCGGTCAAGATGACGCATTTACGCTACTGAGCGACCTTACCGGTTTCAGCTATTGCTGCGAGCACAACTTTCTGGTCGGCGTACCACCGTACGAGGCATTCTCGGTCATGGCATTGCTGCTCGCGGTAATTCCACTGGGCTCGGGTTTGCGCCTTGAACGCAACGGGGTCATCCACTGCGGCTTTTGCCTTGGCATAAATTGCAGCCAATTGAATATCATCTGAAGCTAATGCGGCGTCATTGCAGATGATGTGCTCCGCGTCGGAGTAAGCCTTCGAACAATCAAAACTGGTTGGTTGAAACGAAGTAACTGGAGTCAATTGCGCTGTGTACGTCACGACTGTCTCGTCCCTAACAGATGCTGATCCCTTACTCTTCTGCGCCCAACTCAATAGAGGTGTCGCACGAACAGGCAAGTCAGGCCACTGGTATGTCTTTACAGAATCACCATCTACGGCATTCGGGGTTTGCTTGACGACCAAAACTCCTTTGCCAGTCGCTTCATTGATAGCAAAAGAGACCTGTTCGGTACCGCACTCATGTTTCTTGCAACCTTGTCCGACCAGATAGCCGTCTTGCAACTGAATACCTGCTGAGTTCGTCACGGCGAGCCGCTCTGCGATTTTTTTCCAGTCGCCTCTCGAAATCCCGTTAAATGCAGAGCGGAATCGTTTGTCATTCAAGACATCCGAAGGATATTTACCAACAAGCCAACTGAAGTCTTGGACCTGACGCTTTACACCAGATGCCGCGACTGTGGCAATGCCAGGCACCACGCCGTTCGAACCAGTGATAGCCGGCGTCGTCGTATCAGATTGGAGCATCGCCGGCTCGCCCTCGCCACGAATAGCAACATGATGTGAATATACGATGAGGGTGTAGACGACGGCCACTGCAATGACTACTGAGGACGCTACTGCCTTGAACACAACGTAGTCATTGTCCAAATGAACAGTTGGCCGCGGCGTCACCTCTACTACAAGTTGAGACTCGAACCACTCGGTCGCCTCCTTAATGGCTTCCGAGGAAGCTGCCTTCTTCTGCATGAAACTGAGTGTCTTGTATCCACCATAGGCAAGTGCAAATCCTGTTAAAGCAAGCCCTATAGGCACGCTAAATACCGCCATCAGAAAACATCCCAACAATGCCGTGAACAGAGAACCAACAAATCCGGGGACACTTGGCCATGCCTGCACTCTGGCCATAAGAGCATTCGCGGCTGTCTTCAGCTCACCATGAGTTCCATGAGCCGCCGCACATTTGTGCTCCAGCTCGTAGACCGCCAGCATCGCTTTCTCTTTCTCGGCAAGCGAAACCGTACCAATATCGATGGACAGATTGATGGCCTTCGTTGTCAACGCAAGGTCTTGAGCGAGTGTGTTGAGGAACGGCTGATGCTCTTCAAGCATGACGGCTTCGCTGATGTCAGCATCGTCAACAAAAACGCCATGCGAAAGAAAATACTGTACCAATGCATTCGTTGTTCTTGACTGCACCTTATGAACGAAGTCCTGTGTAGCCTGTTCTCTTTTTGATAGGTTCTCAGTATTCATATAGCCAATGTTTTTGCTCGCAGCTCCGTGATTCTCCAGACGGTTCAATTTCCTGCCTTTTAAACCGGTCGTATATCTGATGCCGGTCCCCGGAATACTTATGGTGACACGGCCACGTGTGTTGTAAGTGAAGCCTTTGCCACCGAAAGACGTGCTAATTCCGCTCTTGCTGAAATTGATGCGAATACCGGGCGCAATTTTTATGCTTTTCCTGAAGCTCCAACCCATGTCATCCCCCTAACACCTTGTCTAACGAGCTAATGCCATCTGCCCGACAAGGCGAAATACTGCCGGTTTCCAACGGCCAGACACTTGCCGTACCGGCCATCGGGCCGTTTCAGTCTCAAGCGTCAGCGTTCAGAGAATTGGCCTTCATCGCATCTAGCCAAGCCATCTCCAGACGCATTCTGTTACCTGCGTTGAGCTTGCGAAGACCCACTTCATGTGCCATTGCTGGCATGCCAGACTCTTCATCACACCCTGCCCGCAGCATCTCAAATGCGAGCGCCCGAAGTTCAACAAGCGAAATTTCATCGACTGAACGTGCCACGCCACCGATAGGCCGCCGGAATCGAATTTGCTAGCTAGTCGAGGTATCTTTAACACGGCAGAATGTCCCCACCTCTTCTGTGTCTTCGCTGTAGTGCTGCGATGCCAGTCGCATCACACGATCCTGAATTCTTGCACCCGTCCGAACCCAGCCATGCGCCCAGGCGATACGACGCGCCAAAACTTCATCTCGAACCGGTCCTTCCACGCGCACGACGTGCTCAATTAGCCGCAAAAGTGTCGGATTTCAGGAAGTATCGGAAAAAGTATTGGCATCAACATCCGCCGACGAATGAACAGAGGTCTCCGCCGAAGAGCCCACTTGTTCGTCCGGCATTGCCATGACGTCCACGATGCCCAGCTCTGTAACGATCGTCGTCTTGCTCAGCCAGGACTCGCTTTGCTCGCTGTTCGACGAGCAAGGTCTCGAACTGTTGATGAATTTTTTCGATGGTTCGCCGCATATCAATCCACTAGTCGGTCGACCAAACGCGGAGAATGTTCCAGCCGAGCCCGCACAAGACCTGCTCTCGCAATTTGTCACGGTCACGAACTGTTGCCGAGCGATGATAGGTCATACCATCGCACTCAACGCCAGCGAGGTATCGCTCAGGTGCGTCTGAGTCGACGACACCCCGGTCAATTCGAAGCGCCGAAACGCCAACCTGAGGATGCAAAATCCAGCCCTTTTCGGTGAGCGCGTTCGATACTGCTTTCTCAAACGGACACGCTACCGGCGACAGCCGCGCCTAGAGCACGTGCACCGCAGTCCGCAAACTCCAGGAAGTGCTTTAGGTCACGCCCGCCCAGGGCTTGAGTTCTCGGCAGGTCTATCTGCTCCGAGCGCTTTCGCTTCTGGCCTGTTTATCCGCGCTTCGCCGCGCTCATGCTGACCATCTGGACGTAATTGAAACTTACAGCGCTATCATTTATGACCGGCTTCGCACATACCATTGCGCCGATAGCGTCCCACACTGGAAAACCAAGAGACAAGAGTGCATCTGAATGCCATACCCCGCCCCATCAGCCAAGTGTTACCGACCCTCCACAGCCAGCCAATCTGAGAAAAATGTTATAGCGATTTAATGAGTTTGCCCATAGTAGGGGATAGTTACATTCCATACCATATGGCTGTCCAAATAATAAAAATAGCTTACAAAAATATCGTAACTGAGCTAGGCAGATAGCAACGCATAGCTATTCTTTAACGTGAGCATCGTTAATCGTCAGCTACTACTCAGAAGATAGCAAAGACGTTCTTAACCGCATTTCACAAATTGATCGCCCTCATCACACGGTCTTTATCATGGCAAAACCGTTCAATTGCAACCAGCAAACGGAATTTGCTCTTCCTCAAGAAATTTTTTCCAACCGTTCAGGGCCGCGTCAAGTGGATCACTGGAACCCGTTTCCGGCACGCCCAGGTATAGCCTTAAGACCTTGTCATGAGTCACCTTGTCCACCTGCGCTGCGTGAATGGCGAATACGGCCGTTGCGCCATTATGCGAGCCGATGATAAATGCACCACTGTGCTCGGCGGGAAACGTCTCTTTTGAATACGCTAAATAATGCTCCTGCAACGTTCCGGAGTCCGCAAACCGATCCCACACTTCACGACGGTAAGTGGCATCCTCCGTCTGCGTTCCAACGCCCGCCTTGCAGAACACGAGATGTAGCGGATCGCCCTGTTGCACGCGCTGAATGAGGCCCGCCCTACGTTCAGCCTGACCGTGCGCTAACAGCGCTTCGCCACAGGTACGAAGAGGCGTGGGTCGCTCCGGCGTAATGATGTATTGGATCCCCCGCAAAACTGCTTCCATGGCCCATTGAATACCGCCTACAGCGGCTTTTCGCTCCTGCTCGTTATCGGGTACATCGACAACACCGTCTGCCCTGAGCTTTTCAAGCCATTCTTTTGCGGTCACCCGCTCTGCCTCTGACAAATGAGACGCGTCGTCAATACGCTTCTGACAACTGCTAGCAATAGAATCTATTGCCGTGTTGCGAACAGCGTCTGGCGGTTGCACATTGAGTGTTTTGGGAAGGAAGCTCGAGACTCGCCGCATCTATTCTTTCCTTTTTTAATTTTGTTAAAAAGCACGTGAAATTAGCGGACTATTTTCGTCATTAATTTCAGAGTTTTTATTTAGGTCAGCGCCCGGCGAATTGCTTCCGTGAATATTGAAATTATTTCACGACTGTAATACACCATATTTAAATTAATTACCCAATTATCACCGTTAAACTTTCGAAAAAATATCCGGTTTATTCCAATCTAAGTGACAACTCCACACCAAACGTTCCAGGGCATGCGTCATACCGGAAAAATTTGCTTAACAATCGGCATCAGGTCTGACCATGAGATGGCACCCCTGCCACACGGCCCGATATGCGTTGCAGGAAAACGTCCAGGCATCCGGCTGATTCAAGCCCGCATTGTTGTTTTGCACTAAGTCAATAAAGCGGTGCTCATCTTTGCGGCACCCAACGCGCTTGCCCATTCTGGGAAGCTCAAAT
This sequence comes from Paraburkholderia hayleyella, assembly GCF_009455685.1. Classification (NCBI taxonomy): domain Bacteria; kingdom Pseudomonadati; phylum Pseudomonadota; class Betaproteobacteria; order Burkholderiales; family Burkholderiaceae; genus Paraburkholderia; species Paraburkholderia hayleyella. The sequence goes on from NZ_QPES01000001.1 coordinate 16,842, forward strand.
TGGCTGCAGTGATCACACGCATTCAAACCGCATATTTCGTCCTTGATATCCTGAAATTGTCACGGTATAAACAGGGGGTTCAGACCCCAATCTCTGACTCGAAAAATAATCTTCCTTTGTCAGGAGATGCAGGGCAATCCTGAGGTGGTGCAAGTTATGACGTCTTTTCATGCCTCGCCCGTAGCGCACACGATGCAACTTGCCCAGGCCTTCACGCTTGTATCGAATGGCTGCGCGTCTGAAACCCAGGTGCTGTTAACCGCACACATGTCGGTAGCGAATCGCCAGCCCTCGAAGGAAACCGGCTTAGCGTTTTGCAAAAAATGCCGAAATAAATATTTACGGAGACATCTCATGCCATGGATGGCGGCCTTACTGTCCTGGCTTCCGCAATGCGGTGTGTTCACCTCCAGCACGAGCGTGTACGCGAAATCATTGAGCCTTTAATTTATCGGGCATCTAGAACCCGAATTCAAATGAAAAACGACAACCTAAACGAAATGCCGGACGCCCTGTTGCCGGACCTGCACAACCTTCCCGATTTTCTGCAACCGAAGCTACGCATTTTCATGAGCGTGGATATCACAGGGTCGATGCTGTTCAAACAGATCTTCACGCACAAAAGCAGCACGCTGACCGAGCAAACGTTCGAAGAAGACATTCCGTCCGAGCCATGGCTCTCACCCACGCTTGAGTTCTATGAGCAGATTTCAGCCATCTTCGATAAACGCTGGAATGCCATTTCCAGTCATGCGCAAAGCACGCCTCATGACTGGGCGATTGGCGAGCGCCCAACCGTGTGGAAAGTGGCCGGCGATGAACTGATTTTCACCAAGGTATTGACCGATCATCGGCAAGCCTACATCTGCGTCACGGCATGGCTGCAAACCGCGCAGGAATACCGTAAGCGAATCAAGCAGCACAGTGTCGAACTCGATCTGAAATGCGCCGCCTGGCTGGCGGGTTTTCCGGTGAATAACGCGGAGGTGATGCTCGATCACCAGGCCGCGGGTGGGCTGGTCGCCTGCGACAATGGCGATTACATCTTCGGCAATCTGTCGCGGCTACATGCAGCGGCAAGCCGAGCTCAAGATTCGACATCGACGCCAGACAACGCACGTATCAGGGACTTCATCGGCCCCTCGATCGACACGGGTTTTCGCGTGAGATCGGTGGCTTCGCCGCGCCGTTTTGTGCTGTCTGTAGATCTCGCCCTGGTATTGGCGCATACGCTCGACAAGCTGCCCGAGACGTGGGCCTTTGGGCCTCTTCAGCTTTACTACGAAGGACGCAAAGACCTGAAGGGCGTCACCAACGGCACGCCCTATCCAATCTTTTGGGTCAATGCGGTCACGCCGGACCCCTTAATGGCCATCGAAGATGAAATCGAAAATCGCACGGCGATACCCGCTAGCCGTGTCAAGGAATTCTGCGAGCAGTTTTTCGAAAAGAACAAGGACACGCATCTAATGCGTCCGTTTATTCTCGATAATCCCGATGCGTTTTTTAGACGTGTGCCACCGCATCATGTCGAAAAACTTAACAAACTAGCGCAGTACTGGAAAAGCGAAAGTACTCGCCGAGTGGCAGAAAAAAGCGCGCAACGCAAAACGGATCCCGCGTCCGTGCCCGGGGCACAGACGAAGCCAGCACGCTGGCCGAAGTCAAACCGGACACCATGCCAGGCTAAAGCTCACGCGAGATGGGTTGGGCGGCGTGCGGCATGGCGGCCCATCTGTTCCTCATCGCCATGGCGCAAGGCCACACTGCACCCGGCTGCCAGAACTAGCACGCTGGCCAGAACCACCAGCCCATGCATCGGGTTGCTGCTCGACTGTTCGATCCAGCCCATGACAGCAGGTCCGACAAAACCACCGAGCAAGCCACACGAGTTCACTAAAGCGAGGCCCCCGGCAAGAGCGGCACCGTGTAGCCGCGACGAGGGAAACGTGAAGATCACCGACTGCACCACGAAGAACATCGTCGCCGACAGGCACAGGCCCATGAGGCCAATTGCTGGGCTCGAATGTGCCGCCAACAGCAGACCCGCTGCCATCGTCAGGAGCCCGATCATCAGCAACCCACGGCTACGGTTTGACGTGCTGGCAAAACGTGGCAAGGTGGCCGCGCCGATCGCCGCGGTGATCCATGGCGTTGCGCTCAGTATGCCAATCATGAATGGCGAGAAGTGACCTGATGCGCCAATCATGCTGGGCAGAAAAAAAATCGTCGTGTAGATCGTCAGTTGATGACAAAAGTAAACGAAGATCGCCAGCCAAACCTGTTTGTCCTGAATCACGCGGAACAATGCATGACGCCCGCACTTATTCTTGCTTTCCGAGACCTGTCCGGCGGCCAGCCGCTGCATCAGGGATGCCGCCTGCTGTTGCGATAGCCATCGCGCCGAAGCAGGACCATCCGGTAACACACGCCACACGATATACGCCAGCAATATCGTGGGCAGCCCTTCGCAAACGAAAAGCCATTGCCAGCCATGCCAGCCAAGCACCCCATCAAGTTCCAGTAATGCGCCACCCAGCGGCCCTCCGACGATATTGGCTACACACACGCCCAGTAAAAAATAGCCGGTCGCTCGCGCCCGCTCTTCGCGGTTAAACCAGTACGTGAGATACAGCATCACGCCCGGGAAGAGTCCGGCCTCTGCCACACCGAGCAAAAGACGCATCACGTAGAACGAGGTTTCGCCCTGAACCCATGCCATGCCCATCGACAGCACGCCCCAAGTCAGCATGATCCGCGTGATCCAGAGCCGCGCGCCCACACGTTGCATGATCAGGTTGCTAGGGATTTCGAAGAGCGCATAGGTGAGAAAAAACAGGCCCGCACCCAGTCCATATGCCGCGGCTGAAATACCCAGATCAATCCCCATCGTCTGCCTGGCAAGCGCAATGTTGGTTCGATCAAGAAAGCTGACCACGTACACCATCACCAGAAGCGGCATCAGCTTGCGCAGCATTGCCTTGCTAAGAGCTGCCGCCTCGTCGGATAAGGGCTGGTCTGTTTGTCGTCGCGGGAAGGACATCGTAGTCTCCGTTTTTATGATGTAGCTAGTGCCTGTTGCGGGATGCCTTATCAAGACTTCGTCTAGAAGTTCACGTGCGCACTCCCCTTGAGGCCCAGCATCGCCCGGGCGTCTTGCGGCGTGGCAATTTCAAGCGAAAGCCCAGCGATCACCTGCCTGATTTTTCGCACTTGTGCAGCGCTTGATTCAGCAAGCTTGTTGGGCTCGAGCCACAACGAATCCTCCAGCCCCACCCTGACGTTGGCGCCTTGCGCCACACCGAGCGTCGCCAACGGGATCTGGTGACGGCCAGCGCCAAGAATCGACCAGACGTAATCGCTGCCGAACAGGCGATCCGCCGTGCGGCGCATATGCATCAGATCTTCGGGGTGCGGACCAATTCCTCCCAGCAGTCCATACACGCTCTGAATGAAGAACGGCGGCTCGGCCAGCTTGCGCTCGACGAAGTGCGCAAGATTGTAGAGATGGGAAATGTCATAGCACTCAAACTCAAAACGCGTGCCATTCGCGCCGCACGACGTCAGGATGTATTCGATATCGGCAAAGGTGTTCTTGAAAACGAGGTCCCGACTGTTGACGAGATGCGAGTATTCCCAATCGTGCTGCAACTCAGTGAAGCGCGTGAGCATCGGATACAAACCGAAGTTCATCGACCCCATATTGAGTGATGCCACTTCAGGCATGAAGACATGCGCGGGACGCAGCCGCTCTTCGACGCTCATATGCGGGCTGCCGCCGCTCGTCAGGTTAATCACTGCATCGGTACTCTCCTTGATACGCGGCAAGAACTCGGAAAACACAGCGGGGTCTTGTGTCGGTCTGCCATCTTCGGGATCGCGCGCGTGCAGATGCAGGATCGCTGCACCCTCGTTGGCGGCTGCGATTGCGGCATCGCCAATCTCTTGCGGTGTGACGGGAAGATAGCGCGACATCGAGGGCGTATGAATCGCACCCGTTGGCGCACAAGTAATGATGACCTTGCGGGAGGCAGCCATGTCATGCTCCTTGGAAGTAGTGATCCTGCTCGGCAGCGTCGACGCCTATAGCGTTTCGACGTTGCCGCAAACCGAAATCGTCTGGCCGGAAATGCCGCGCCCGCCTGGCGAACACAGAAAAAGCGCCGTAGCTGCGATTTCTTCAGGCGTGGTCATACGGCGCAATGAAATTGTTTCGAGGTACTTTTCTTCCATCGCGGCACAAGACAAGCCGAGTTGAGCGGCTCGCGCTGCGATCACCTGCTCCATGCGCGGCCCACGCACAATGCCCGGCTGAATCGCGTTGACCCGAATGCCTGATGGGCCCAGCTCTATCGCAAGACTCTTCGTCAAACCGGCCACGGCCCATTTGCTGCTCGCATAGGGTGTGCGGTAAGCGTAGCCCAGCCGCCCAGCAACCGATGACAGCGCGATGATCGAACCTCCGCCAGGAGACGCGCGTAATAGCGGCACCGCGCGGCGAGCGAAATAAAACTGGGCGTTGAGATTAACCGCGATGGTCCGTTCCCAGTCCGCGCTATCGATCTCGTCGATGCCGCCTGTTGGACCGGCAATGCCGGCATTGTTGAACAGCACATCGATACCACCAAGCTGACGTTCAGCATCGCTAAAAACACGCGCGACGGCCGCTTCATCGGCCACGTCGGCGAGCGTCGATGAGATGCCTGCGTTATCTGAATCGGCATGCATCGCAGCGAGCGCATCCTGGCTTGCATCGCAAACATGCACGCGTGCGCCGGCTTCGACAAAGGCGCGGGCAATCACAAGACCGATGCCCGCAGCCCCGCCACTAATCAGTGCACGCAACCCGGCACGAGGGCGCAACAGGTTCAACACACTCACAGCATGGCTCCTTTAAAAAGCGGATTAACAAACAAGGATTGCGCGGCCAGACCGGGGTAAGCGGCCTCGCCAAATTTGATTGGGCTGGATTTAAATTTTTTCTGCGGCTAGCCGTGCTTCAGCTCAGCGGCGGCATGCAGATGAAGGCGTTCGAGCAGGCTCTCAGCTGCGGTGTAGATATCGGCCGCGATGCCCGCTTTAGCCGCGCCCCCATCGCGTTGCCAAAGGGCTTCGATAATCTGGCGATGGGACAGCATCGAGCGCTGCATATGCGCAATGTCCGGGGCAGCGATATTGAAAAACGGGCCGATCCGCAGCCACATGTTCTGAATTGTGGCGAGCGTCAGATCGCTCGCGCCGTGGCGGTAGATATACGAGTGAAAAGCGAAGTTGCCGTGCAGATATGCGCTGGACGAACCGGCTTGTGCATGAACGTTCATCTCATCGAAGATCGTTTGCAGCTCATGCAGGTTCGCTTCGGTCATCCGCGTGGCGGCGCGTTCCGCGACACAACCTTCGAGCGCAATGCGCACATCGCGCAGTTCTTCGAGTAGACCGGGCGTCATGGGCGGCACCACCAACGCCCGCCCAGGCCCATCGATCAACGCGCCCTCCGCCTGAAGACGCGTTAGCGCCGCACGCACGGGCATGGTGGAAGAACCTACCGCATCGGCCACGCTGCGCAAGCTCAGTGGCAGCCCAGGCGCAAAGCGGCCACTCATGATGGCCTCGCGGAGTTGCTCATAGACCTTGTCGGCAATGGTCTTGTGTGAGATCACCGTGAGCGGTGACATAGAAGATGAAGCAAGACGGGAGGCCATCGGATATTCCATTGAGACAGGCAGCATGTGATGTGTGATCACGTCGTACAGAAAGTGTCTGTGCCTGAAATTCCGAAGTCAATCTATCCAGGACCAGGGAATACGTGGGGACGCGACCGCCGTATGACTGGCGGTTTCTGTTGCCACGCCAGAGTAAAAAAAGCTGCCTCACTCGCATGAAGCAGCTTCCCCGGCCCAACCTTGACGGCACAACGATTGGTTTATTCGTCCATCAAACGAACCTTCACTTTCTTGCCCTTCACCTTTCCAGCGTTGAGTTTGCGCAACGCATCGCGGGCAACACCGCGCCCGATCGCCACATAGGTGGAAAACTCCGTCACGTTGATCTTCCCAATCTGGGCGCTGGAAAAACCGGCATCCTTCGTCAGGGCACCTAGCACGTCGCCAGGCCGGATTTTCTCCTTGCGCCCGCCCAGTATTTGCAGCGTTTCCATTGGCGGCAGCAAGGGCTCGTTGCTGGCCGCGCTCAGTTCGGCCAGCGGATGCCACGCGACCTCGCGCCGCTGCGCCTGCTCCAGCCCGCCAACCCGGCCCATCTCATTCATGCTGGCCAGACTCAACGCCCAGCCGTCCTGATCGGCACGCCCGGTGCGGCCAATACGATGCACATGGACCTCGGGATCAGGCGTCACGTCGACGTTAATCACGGCTTCCAGCTGCGCGATATCAAGGCCACGTGCCGCGACATCCGTCGCAACGAGTACCGAGCAGCTCCGGTTGGCAAACTGGATCAACACCTGGTCGCGCTCGCGCTGGTCAAGCTCGCCATGCAACGCCAACGCATGAAACCCCTGCGCCCGCAGCACATCCAGCAAATCACGGCATTGTTGTTTGGTATTGCAAAAAGCCAGCGTGCTAACCGGGCGATAGTGATTGAGCAGCATGCCGACTGCGTGCAGACGCTCATTTTCGGAGACTTCGTAAAAACGCTGACGGATCTTGCTGTTGTCATGCTGCTGCGTCAGTTTGATTTCCTTCGGATTACGCAGAAACTGCTGGCTCAGCTTGCCAATTCCGTCTGGGTAAGTCGCCGAGAACAACAACGTCTGACGCTCTTTCGGACATTGACGCACCACCGTCACAATATCGTCGAAAAAACCCATATCGAGCATGCGGTCGGCTTCGTCGAGCACCAGCGTTTTGAGCCCTTGCAAATCGAGTCCGCCGCGCTCCAGATGGTCCATGATCCGCCCCGGCGTACCGACGATGATATGGGCGCCATGTTCGAGGCTTGCGCTTTGCGGCCGCATCGGTGTGCCGCCGCACAGTGTCAATACCTTGATGTTTTCTTCTCCGCGAGCGAGGCGGCGAATCTCCTGAGTCACCTGATCGGCCAGTTCGCGCGTGGGGCACAGCACCATTGCCTGCACCGCGAAATTTCGTGGCTCAAGCCGCGCGAGCAAGGCCAATGCGAAAGCGGCCGTCTTGCCACTGCCCGTTTGGGCCTGGGCAATCAGGTCGTGCCCTTCCAGCGCAAAGGGCAAGCTGGCGGCCTGAATCGGCGTCATCTCGTGATAGCCGAGCTGGGTCAGGTTGGCCAGCATCGCGTCCGGCAGCGTGAGCTGGCTAAAGGCAAAGCCCGCTGCCGGTGCGGTAGCCGCGGCGGGGGCCAGAGTAGGCTGAGTCATATCGGGGGCTCGTAGAAGGCTCACTGGAAGGGACGGCCTTCGATCTGTTCGTAGACGATCACACCCTCTTCGCCATCGAAGCGTTCAACATAATTGCGTGCGCCGCACATCGGGCAGCGGAACAGCAACCCCTGGCCTTCATTTTTAATGAGTACCTCGGCTTGTTCCCAGCGGGCTTCGCAGGACTGGTTTCTACAGGTGAACACGGTGATTCTCCAGCTTGGATCTTGGTTGCTTGAATAAAAGAATGCTGCGTATACAGCGCAGCGGGCAGTGGTAGAGCGCTCCGCTATCCCAGATGCGTATGGCGCGAGCGAGGAGCCGTCACTTCCATGTCGGTGAGCCCATGCACGATGCCGCAGTCTTCAACCGACTGCTCGCCATGGCATTGCTCGCGCAGCGTGGTTAATTGCACTTTCAGTTGCCCCAGCTCATTAATGCGCGTATCGACATGTGCGATATGGTCGTCAATCAGCGTATTGATCGCCCCGCATCCATTAGCGGGCGCATCGGTCAAACGCAGCAGCGCGCGGATTTCATCATGTGTCATATCCAGCGCGCGGCAATTGCGGATAAACCGCAACCGCTCAATGTGCTTCGCCGTATAGCTGCGGTAGTTCGCCTGGGTCCGGTCCGCCTCGGGCAGCAGCCCTTCTTTCTCGTAGAAGCGGATGGTTTCGGTCGTGCAATGCGTCATTTTTGCCAATTCGCCGATTTTCATGATGTTTTCTGCCGGTTTCCTGAGTGTTTTACGGGATTTCCTGGAGAACGGCCTTGACCTTATAGTGGCTTCAAGGTGTTTACTAGACCACAAATCCTTGAAGGAAGCCACCATGTCTCACACCCTCCATTCGTCTGATCAGCGTCATGACCATGACGAAGCATGCCGCCACGAGGCTCATCCAGCCCCCGTGGACCCTCATCATCACGAGCATGAGCATCCGCATGCATGCGATGGCCACAACCATCAAGCGCCTCATGCGCACGATCATGGCACTGAGACGAAGCAAGGCGCTTCACACAGCCACAGTCACAGCCATGCGCATGACGAACATTCCGGACACGCTCACAGCCATGATCACGCTCATGGCTGCTCCGGCCACGGACATGCCCATGCACCCGCACCCAGCGCGCTGCAACAACTCGCTGCACAAGAAATCGTGAATGGCCAGGTGCGTACCGCCATTCGCATCATGCAGATGGACTGCCCCACCGAAGAAGCGCTCATTCGCAAACGGCTGGGGCGTCTGCCCGAAGTCGCCAGCATGGATTTCAACCTGATGCAGCGTGTACTGACTGTCGTGCACGCTCCCGGCGCGCTCGAAACCGTCATGGACACGCTGCGCTCGCTCGATTTCACCCCCGAGCTACCCGATGCGAATGCCCCGCAATCGGCGCCCGTGACGCCTCACAAGCCATGGTGGCCCCTCGCGCTCGCGGGTGCGCTGGCCGTGGGCTCGGAAGCCGCTAGCTGGCTCGGCGCCCCGGCCTGGCTGGCGGCAGCGCTGGCACTCGGCGCAATCGCCGCCTGCGGCCTCGGAACTTACCGCAAAGGCTGGCTGGCGCTGCGCAACGGCAATCTGAATATCAATGCGCTGATGAGCATTGCAGTGACCGGCGCGCTAATTTTGCAGCAATGGCCGGAAGCCGCGATGGTGATGGTGCTCTTCACGATTGCCGAGTTGATCGAAGCTAAATCGCTGGACCGGGCACGCAATGCCATCAAAGGTTTGATGCAACTGACGCCGGAACAGGCCAGTGTCCAGCAAGCGGACGGCAGCTGGCAGGCAACTGATCTCAAGACGATTGCCGTCGGCAGCCTCGTGCGCGTGAAGCCGGGCGAGCGCATTGGTCTGGATGGCGATATCGTTGCGGGCCGCTCAAGCGTCAATCAGGCGCCAATCACTGGCGAAAGCCTGCCCGTCGACAAAAACCCAGGCGATCCTGTATTTGCTGGAACGATCAACGAATCGGGTTCGTTCGACTATCGTGTCACCGCCGTCAGCGGCAATACGACGCTGGCGCGCATCATTCACGCCGTCGAAGAAGCGCAAGGCAACAAAGCGCCGACACAGCGTTTCGTGGACCAGTTCGCCCGGGTCTATACCCCCGTGGTGTTTGCCATTGCCCTGGCGGTCGCCGTGCTGCCGCCGCTGCTATTTGGCGGTGCGTGGCATGAGTGGGTATACAAGGCACTCGTGATGCTAGTGATCGCCTGCCCTTGCGCGCTGGTGATCTCAACACCCGTGACGATTGTCAGCGGGCTCGCTGCCGCGGCACGGCACGGCATCCTCATCAAAGGCGGTGCGTATCTGGAACAAGGCCGCAAGCTTAAATGGCTCGCACTCGACAAAACCGGCACCATCACACATGGCAAGCCCGTGCAAACCACCTTCGAGCTGCGCGCCGCCGATGCCGATGCTGCACGTAGCCGGATACTCGCCGCCAGCCTGGCCAGCCGCTCAGATCATCCCGTGTCGCAAGCGATTGCCCGCGCCGCCCAGGCTGACGGGCTGACCCTGTTTGCCGTCGAAGATTTCACAGCGATTGCTGGCCGCGGCGTCAGCGGCATGATCGACGGCATGTCGTATTCGCTGGGCAATCACCGCCTGGTTGAGGAGTTGGGACGCTGCTCACCCGAGCTCGAAGCACGGCTCGATACGCTGGAACGTGAAGGCAAAACGGTCGTGATGCTAATCGACGCCGAGCGCGTGCTAGCTCTTTTCGCGGTTGCCGACACCGTGAAAGAAAGCAGCCGCGCGGCCATCACCGAGCTGCATCAGTTGGGCGTCCAGACCGCGATGCTGACCGGAGACAATCCCCACACCGCCGAGGCCATTGCGCGGCAAGTGGGAATTGACGAAGCGCGCGGCAATCAACTGCCCGAAGACAAGCTGAATGCGATTGTGGCGCTCTCGGCTGAAAGCACAACGGTCGTCGGCATGGTCGGCGATGGCATTAACGATGCACCTGCGCTGGCGCGAGCGAACATCGGCTTCGCCATGGGCGCGATGGGCACCGATACCGCGATTGAAACCGCCGATGTCGCCTTGATGGATGACGATCTGCGCAAGATTCCGCTTTTTATCCGGCTATCACGGGCTACGCATTCGGTGCTGGTGCAAAACATCGTGTTAGCGCTGGGCATCAAGGCGGTCTTTTTGACGCTCACGCTGATGGGCATGGGAACGATGTGGATGGCTGTGTTTGCCGACGCAGGCGCAAGCTTGCTGGTGGTCGGGAACGGTTTGCGGCTGTTGCGCAAGTGATGGTGTTTTTGTTTTGAGGCAAGGGTCTGCCGTTATGCAAGCCCGAACCGGATAAAGCAACGCTCGCTGGCTTTTGCACTGCGCCCCAAAGGTTGGATCGGTTGGCTCGATCTCCAACTTTTGGGGCGCAGTTCATTTGACGGGCTTGCCTGCTACCGGGTTGCAGGCATCAGAAAAACGGGTTCGCTCAGACGTTAAACAAAAAGTTCAGCACGTCCCCATCGTGCACGACATATTCCTTACCTTCCGCACGCATCTTGCCGGCTTCCTTCGCGCCCTGCTCACCCTTGTACGTGACAAAGTCGTCGAAACCGATGGTCTGTGCCCGGATAAAACCGCGTTCGAAATCAGTGTGAATCACGCCGGCCGCTTGCGGCGCCGTATCGCCAATATGAATCGTCCAGGCCCGCACTTCCTTGACGCCTGCCGTGAAATAAGTCTGTAGTCCCAGCAGCTTGAAACCTGCGCGAATCACCCGGTTCAGCCCGGGCTCGTCCATCCCCAGATCGGCAAGAAAAATCGCTTTGTCATCGTCTGACAGATCGGTTATTTCGGCTTCGATCGCCGCGCACACGGCCACCACCGGCGCCCCCTCCGCTTCAGCAAACCGCTTCACCGCATCGAGATGGGGGTTGTTCTCGAAGCCGTTTTCTTTCACGTTCGCCACGTACATGGTCGGCTTTGCGGTAATCAGGCAAAACGGCTTGAGCAGCGCCAGCTCATCGTCTGAGAGATCCAGCGCGCGTACCGGACGCGCCTGGTCAAGCTGCGCGCGCACCTTTTCCAGCACGGCGACCAGCTTGGCCGCCTCTTTGTCGTTGCCCGAGCGCGCCGCCTTGGCGTAGCGCGTCAGCGATTTCTCGATGGTCGCCAAGTCCGCCAGCGCCAGTTCAGTGTTAATCACTTCGATATCCGACAGCGGATCGATCTTGCCCGCGACGTGAATCACGTTTTCGTCTTCGAAACAGCGCACGACATGGGTGATGGCATCAGTTTCGCGGATGTTCGCCAGAAACTGGTTGCCCAACCCTTCGCCCTTGCTCGCCCCGGCCACGAGGCCCGCGATATCCACAAACTCCACCACGGCGGGCAGGATGCGTTCCGGCTTGACGATGGCCGCTAGCGCGTCAAGCCGTGCATCGGGCACTTCCACCACGCCAACATTGGGCTCGATCGTGCAGAATGGATAATTTTCGGCAGCAATACCCGCCTTGGTCAGCGCGTTGAACAGGGTAGACTTGCCGACGTTGGGCAGGCCGACGATGCCGCATTTGAGGCTCATGGGAAAACCTTTTGTATCAATAGTTGATGTGGCGCAATGGATGCTTTTATGCCGGCCATGCGGGCGCGGACAAAGCAAACCCAGAGACCACGAAAGCCACGGAAAACGCACGAAGCACACGACAGGGCAGCAAAACAGCTCACTGGCGCGACCGCCCGGCGGGGCCGTACGCGCCCTGCGCCGCGAAAGGCGCAATTGTAACGCGTTCAGAGGCCCCGACAGACAAGGGTCCGAGCCTGAAACACCTGAAAAAAAGCGGTACCGGCAGCCAGAATACCCAGCTAACATCGTGTTACAACCCGGCGCAAGAACTCACATCTTTTGCCTCGACACGGGTTAATCGCTCTCATAGATTCAATGCTGCAACTCATCCCTAGCAGGCAAATCGCCGTGGATACCATGCGTCCGGAAATGAAATACTGGCTGGCCGGTTTGATGATCGCAGCCCTGCCGCTCGCCGAGGCGCACGGCTGGCCCAGCCGCGCGGTGGCTGGCAACAACGCGCAGCAGGCCGAAGCCGCTTCAAACACGACGGCGACGCGATTTGTCGTACCGTCGCCCGCCGCCGCCCGCCCGGCACAGGTTCACACGAATTCGATCCGCTACGACGTCACGCGCTACAACCAGGAACGCCGCAATATCCGTGTCCTCGACGAGGTCGCCCGGCCGCCGGCCATCCCTCCTTACCGCAACAATTAGCTCCGCCGTCTTTCACTTTCCAGTTGCCCGGCTCACCCGGCCGAACTCGCGTCCTGTCGCCACGGCATCGCCTCCCACACCCTGCACCGCCCCCCCAGCACACATCACCCTCCCAAGGCTAACGCACTCGATATACCCGCAATAACTTGCCTTATTTTTTTCCGGCCAGACGATCCGTAAAGATGCGCTCTTCCGGTCAGCCTCGCGCAAAACGAGCGGCCAATGTGAGGCACCCCGCGGCACTACGTCGCAGTCAGGTGCCTCAAGCCAAAACAGGAAAAGCTATGCCTCCTCGTTGTCGCAGCTCGCTGAAAAAAGCCCTTACGGCCAGCACGTTCATTAGCCTGCTAGCAGGCGCTTCGCCCGGATTCGCCGAATCCGGCGTGCAGCTTTACGGCCTGGTCGACGAATGGGTAGGCGCCAGGAAATTACCTGGGGGCGAGCGGGCCGTGAGAGTTTCGGGAGGCGGCATGTCCACCTCGTACTGGGGCCTGAGAGGCGCTGAAGATCTCGGCGGCAGCTATAAGGCGGTGTTCTCGCTGGAAGGATTTTTCCGCGCCGAGAATGGGCAATACGGACGGTTTACCGGTGATCCTTTTTTCGCTCGCAATGCCTATGCGGGAATCGATTCGCCGTATGGCAGGCTGGTCGCGGGCCGCCTGACCACGCGGCTTTTTCTGGCGACGATTGGCTTCAACCCATTTGGCGATTCTTATGTGTTTTCGCCGATGGTCTATCACACGTATCTGGGCCTGGGCACCTCCCAGCCTTACCCTACAGACCAGGGCGCACTCGGCGATTCAGGCTGGAACAACGCCATCCAGTATTCGTCGCCGGACTTCAAAGGCCTAAGCGCCAGCGCCATGTATGCCCTGGGCAATACACCCGGACAAAACGGCGCAAAAAAATGGAGTGCGCAATTCACTTATTCCGGAGGGGCATTCGCGGCATCTGGCGTATTTCAGTATGTCAACTTCAGCCAAAACCCGGGTGACCTGGCGGCACTCACTGCCAGCATGAAAAGCCAGAGCGTCGCGCAACTGGGCCTGACCTACGATCTGGCGTTCATGAAGCTCTATGGCCAGTACATGTACAGCAAGAATGACCGGTCAAGCCAAGGAAGCTGGCACGTCAACACCGCCCAGGGCGGCGTCTCGGTACCCGCCGGTACGGGGAAAATTCTGGCCTCATATGCCTACTCGCACGATAGTGGCGGGCTTGATCTGACGCGGCAAACCTGGGCGCTCGCCTACGACTATCCGTTTTCCAAACGCACCGATCTTTACGCGGGCTATCTGAACGACCATATCAGCGGCCAGTCCAACGGCAATACTTTTGGCGCCGGTATCCGCTCCCGTTTTTAAACATCGGGAATCGCACAATCAATGCAGCGCGTGAGCCCTGAAGGCCTCACGCGCTGCATTGATTCAAAAACAAGCTCGCGCAAATTAGTGTGAAGGCGCCGTCGCGGCCCGCAACGCCGCAACCCGGCCGCGCACATCATCCCACGCGGGCTTTTGCGCGAAATGCTCACGCAGATACCCGGCTAACGCACTGATTTGCTCATCGTTCAGGCTGTTCCGGAAGCCCGGCATATAGCCCAGATTATCTTTTGCCGGATGCCCAATACCATCCAGAATCGTGCGCAACAGATTGTCAGGGCGCGCTGCATGCACGTTGGTGTTAAACGCTAACGAAGGACGCACGCCAAAAAGGTGCGGCCCATTGCCATCGTGATGGCAGGCCATACATGCGCTAGCGAAAATACGCGCACCCTGCCCGGTGATGGGCTGCATTTGACCATAGGTTTGCGCGCGTAACTCGGCGGCACGTTTTGCCTGTTCCCCAGCGTTGTCCGTCTTTTGGCCAAAGGACGCCAGGTAAAGCGAGAGTGCATCCAGATCATCCTCCGGCAAACCCGAGACGCCCTGGATCACCGGTGCCATCGGCCCGCCTGCGATGCCATGCAGCGGGGTGAAGCCATGCCGCAGGTAGCTGTTGAAATCGCTTTGGGTCCACGGCAGGGGCGCAGGCGATTTCGCATTGAGTGCAGGGGCATCCCAGCCATCCGCGAGACCACCGCCAAAGTGCGCCGCGCCACCACGTTCCGCCCCCAGGAAATTACGCGGTGTATGACACGCGCTGCAATGTCCCAGCCCTTCAGCCAGATAAGCCCCACGGTTCCATTCGACGCTCTGGCTGGGATCCGCCTTGTACGGCCCGCTTCTGTGGAACAGCAAGTCCCAGCCCGCCATCAGATAGCGCTGGTTGAAGGGAAACGGCAACTTCGTTGCAGGCGCGGCCTCGCTCACCGGCGGCTGGCTCATCAGATACGCGTAAAGCGCCTTCAGATCGTCATCGCTGGTTTTTGTAAACGAGGTATAGGGAAACGCCGGATACAGGTGATGTCCTTCGCGGTCGATGCCATGGCGCATCGCCCGTTCAAACGCGGCATACGACCAATTGCCGATCCCGTATTTCGGATCCGGCGTCAGGTTCGTGCTGTAAATCGTGCCAAACGGCGTGTTGAGCGGACGCCCACCCGCATTGCGCACGCCACCGTCACGCGTGTGACATACCGCGCAATCGCCCAGTGCCGCGAGGCGTTGGCCCAGCGCGATCTGCGCCGAATCGAAACTCGCCGCAGGCGGGGGCGCGACAGGGGCAATGGCTGGCTGCCAGGCCACCATGGCGCTACAGGCGATCAGTACGACAACGACGCCGATGCTCCAGAGAGCCTTGTTCTTTGTTTTCATAATCGAAAAGGAAATACTGCGGGTTACTGCGAGCGCGTCATTTCACCCGGCTCACCAGGGAAAAGCGCATCCGGTTCAGACAATGTTGTGCTGTTGCAAGGCTGCCTTCACACGCTCAGGCGTAAAAGGCACCTGGCGCAAGCGCACACCCGTAGCGTCGAAAATCGCGTTGGCAATTGCCGCCGCGCTCGGCACGGAAGCCGATTCGCCCGCGCCCTTCGACGGCTCATCCGGACGATCGAGCAGCACAACGTCGATCTCCGGCAACGTGGTAAAGCCGAGGATGGGATAGCCGCCCCACTCAAGGCTCGTGACCGAGCTTTCATCGAACGTCGCAAATTCGTTGAGCACCCGGCTCAGTGACTGGATCACATTGCCATGCACCTGATGCCGCACGCCGTCCGGATTAATCATGCAGCCGCAATCGTGCGCCACCACCACCCGCGTGACCTTGACCGCACCGGTATCGGGATTGACTTCGACATCGGCCACCCAGGCCGCCCAAGCCGCGCCAAAGCCCGGAAACTTGCTGTGAAAGTAACGCGCATAAGCCAGCCCACGCCCTTTCAGCACGCCACCCTGGCGCGCCTGCGGATTGGGTACGGGACGCGGTGTCCAGCCCGCACGCTCAGTCACTGCGTGAATCAGCGCCAGGGCGCGCTCGTCATCCAGATAGCGCAGACGGAATGCCAGCGGATCGACACCCGCCAGATGGGCGAGTTCGTCGATATAGGATTCGTGCGCGAAAACGTTCGGCAATGCCGACACGCCCCGCAGCCACGAGGCTCGCACAATCGGCGCCGCATCGTTGGCCACCACCCGCATATGCGGATAGCGATACTGGGGAATCGCCGTGCGATCGCCCATCTGCGCGACTTCGGGCTTGGCATCAATCGCGCCCGTGAGCAGCAACGCGAGTGTCGGCGCGCTGTTCGAGGGGTAGCAGGTGCTGAAATCGTAAGCTACGACGCCATCTTTCGCATCCAGCCCACCACGCACTTCCATCAGTTGCGCCGTACCTTTGGGCTCCCAGCCTTGCTCCTGCTCGCGCATCAGTTGCACGCGCACCGGACGCCCCACCGCGCGCGACAGCAGCACCGCGTCAGCGCACACATCGTCAGCGCCATTGCGCCCGTAGCAACCCGAGGCTTCCATCCGCACGATGTGAATTTCAGCTTCATGGCGCTTGAGCAGTTTCGCCAGATCGGCACGCAGATCGTGCGGATTCTGGCTGCCAGACCACACCTGGACCTGGTCATTCTGTACATCGGCCAGCCCACAGGACGGGCCAATCGAGGCATGCAGGTGATACGGCCAGACATAGGTCGCGTTGAGCGGCTTGGCCGCTGTGCTCAGTACCTTGTCGACCTGCGGATCATCGTGCAGCATGCGCGGGCTCTTGGGATGTGCCCGCAAGGTTTTTTCCAGGCCATCGAGGCTCAGGTCGGGCAAGCCTTTCCATGGCTTCCAGTTCACCTTGAGCTGACGTGCGATGCGAATCGCCTGCTCCTCGCGCTCGGCGACCACTCCGACAAAATCACCCTCGACGACCACCTTGACCAACCCCGGCAGCCCAGCGATGGATTCCATCTCCACTGAAATCAGGCTTTTGCCAATGGGAGCGGTGTTATCGACACCGGTATAGGGCGGCCGCACGACACGGCCATGCAACATGCCCGGAACTCGCATGTCATGCACATAGGTCAACTGGCCCGTCAGCTTGGCGGGAATATCGACGCGCGGCACCGACCGGCCGATGAGGCGCAAATCCTTGCGCGGCTTGAGCGGTGTCGCGCTATCGAGATGCAGGTTAAAACGCTGGCCTTTGACCAGCTCGCCATAACCGATGGTGCGAAGCCCGCCATGACGCGTTGTCACCACGCCATCGGCAGCGCTGAGTTGTTCAGGACGCACACCAAAATGCTGGGCCGCGCGCTCGAGCAAAAAGCGCCGTGCTTCGGCGGCCGCCTGGCGCAGCGGAATTGACGTCACCTGAATCGTGGCGCTAGCAATCGTCGGACCTTGATCGGGTGTACGGCGGGTATCGCCCAGAATCATCTCGACATGATCGAAAGCGACATCCAGCTCATCGGCGACAATCTGCGCCAGTGCGGTCCGCACGCCAGTGCCAAGGTCAACGTGACCGTTAAAAGCCGTCACGCGGCCGTCTGGGCCAATCGCAATGAAGGTGTCCACCTGATCGAGCGGCAACTCAGGGGCAGCCAGCGGGCCAGGGCTGGCAAGCGCCGCCGCGAGGGGCGCAGGCATGTTCAGCGTGACCAGCAACAAACCGCCCGCCTTGAGAAAGGCGCGGCGGGACACGGATGAGGGCAAAGCGTGGCTCATGAGCTAGCCTTTGCCGGAGCGGCTGCGGTTGCGGTTGCGGTTGCGGCATCACGCAGCAAGAGGGCGGCGCGATGCACGGCCTTCAGAATTTCAACGTGAGTGCCGCAGCGGCACAAGTTGTACGCCAGTTCCTGACGAATCTCGGCATCAGTGGGATTAGGATTGCGATCAAGCAATGCTTTGACGGTCATCACCATGCCGTTGATGCAATAGCCACACTGCGCCGCCTGCTCATCGATGAACGCCTGCTGCACCGGATGGGGCGCGGCCAGGTCGCCCAGCCCTTCCAGCGTCGTCACGGTGCGGCCGACAGCGGCAGCAACGGGCATCACGCACGAACGCGTCGCCACGCCATCGACGATGACCGTACAGGCACCGCATTCGCCCAAACCACAGCCGAACTTGGGGCCATTGAGCGCCAGGTCATTGCGCAACACGTAAAGCAGGGCCGTATCGGGCTCCGCTTCGACGTGCCGGATCTGACCATTAACGGTCAGCTTGAGATTCGTATTCATGTGGGTTCCCCCTTGCTTCGCGTATAGCGGCAATACGGCAAGGATTGAAATTGGTTCTGTATCAAGAAGGCCGCGTCACAGTGTCACAGTAATAACGGGCGATTTTATCCACAGTTCTGAAACCAACATCCTGAAAACCACCGGCAGACGTAATGCGAGCCGTTAATCAGGTAACTACGCAAGCAACTACGCAGGCAACTACGAGGAGAACTACGGTGACAAATTAGCGGACAGCTTCATGCGATTGTTTCGGTTGCCTGATTTTTTCCGGGGAAGACTTGGGCTGAAAATACGGAAGATGCATTAAAACTGGGGAAATTCACGGTTTTAATGGCGTAAGAAGAAAAATAAATCATGACCTGAAACCCGGCTGTTACCCGCGCCGCCGAAGCCGCGTTGCAACACCGCCCTTGGCACCCATCACCGCGCCCACAAGCTACACGCCGACCCGAGCTGACAGGATAGCTTGCGACAGGCCTTTGACAAGCACGTCGAGGCCTTGTCTTCCGGCGCATCTCCCCGCGTCCAGAACGCATCCCCTTGCCTCCCCCAAAAAGCAACAGGCACCCCAAACTCACGGTGAACAACGAAAGCGCGGCCTGACCCAGCGTGGCCAACCCAGCGTGGCCAACCTAGCGAAGCATGCCCAGGCGCGCCTTGGCATCTTCATACTCGCGCGTCAGACGCGCGACCAGTTCCGCAACGCTCGGCACATCATCCATCAACCCAACACCCTGGCCTGCGCCCCAGATATCTTTCCAGGCTTTGGTCTTGTCGCTGGCGAAATTCATTTTCGTTTTGTCCGACTCGGGCAGCGCATCAGGGTCGAGCCCCGCGTTGACAATGCTCTCGCGGATGTAATTGCCATGCACGCCCGTAAACAGATTGGTATAGATGATGTCGGCAGCATTAGCCTGTACGATCGCCTGTTTATAGTTATCCACCGCGTGAGCCTCCTGGGTAGCGATAAAACGCGTGCCTATATACGCCAGATCAGCCCCCATCGCCTGCGCCGCCAGGATCGAGCCGCCATTCGCAATCGCCCCGGACAGCACCAGCGGACCATCGAAGATGCGCCGCACTTCACCCACCAGCGCAAACGGTGAAGTCGATCCTGCATGGCCGCCCGCGCCCGCCGCCACCAGAATCAACCCGTCCACGCCCGCTTCCAGCGCTTTTTGCGCATGACGAAGATTGATCACGTCGTGCAGCACGATGCCGCCATAGCTATGCACGGCATCGACGATCGCGCGCGAGGGTGCGCGCAAGCTCGTGATAAAAATCGGCACCTGGTGCTCGACGCATACCTGCACGTCATGTTCGAGACGCTCATTCGACTGATGCACGATCTGGTTCACGGCTATCGGGCCAATCACGGCATGCGGGTGCGCGGCCCGGTGCTCAGCCAGTGCCGACTGGATTTGCGTGAGCCACGTATCGAGCAATTCGGCGGGACGTGCATTGAGCGCCGGAAATGAGCCGACGATGCCAGCCTTGCATTGCGCCAGCACCAGCTCGGGATAGCTGACGATGAACATCGGGGATGCCACAACGGGTAACGCAAGATTCTGCAAAACGGCGGGCAGGGCCATGGCGCGAGTCTCCTGAAATTGGTTTGGGCAGTTTGCGAACGAGCGTTCGATTATAGACGGGTAGCTCATGTCAATTCATGACCCATTCATTGACAGAAAAGCTCTGGTTTTATTACAGATTTATTTCATCAAAAGCTTTTCCCAACATGCGAAAACGAATTATTAAGGTCAATACCGTTGTTTTTTGAGACAAGCGCGCGTGAACCACACCATAATCTGTTAAAAAAACGGCACAGAAAGAAAATGCCTGGTACTCGCAAGCGGCACGACCTGTTGTTGCATTCACTCGAACAATAAATACGCCATCTAGTCTAGCGAGACTAACCGTTGCGCAATGGCGCAAATTCAAATGAAAAATGCACTGTCTCAGGCAACTTCTTCCCAGCTAAGACAGTCACAAGACAATTCCTAGTCATCTTCATCGCTTACGCCCAGCTTAAGGACGCAGGAGTTCTGCCTTATGGATCATTTACAGTCGATGAAAGTATTTGTGCGGGTGGCGGATCTTGGAAGTTTCGCCCGCGCCGCCAGTGCGATGGATATTTCGAATGCGGTTGCCACACGGCATGTCGCCGATCTGGAAGGCCGCCTCGGCACGCGGCTGCTTAACCGCACCACCCGTAGCCTGTCGCTGACCGAATCCGGTCAGGTATATATCGAACGCGCTCGCCAGATTCTCGATGAACTGGAAGACGTCGAACAAATGGTCGTCGCACGCAATCATGAGCCGGTGGGCACGTTGCGTCTGGTGGCCCCGGTAGTATTCGGGCTGCATAACCTCGCGCCCGTGCTTCAAACCTACGTCCAGCAGTTTCCCAAGGTCGTGCCGGACGTGACTCTGGTGGATCGTCAGGTCGATCTGGTCGAAGAAGGCTTCGATGTCGGCATTGTGATTGCACGGCAAATGCGCAGCGCCAGTATCGTCACGCGCCGCCTGACGACCGGTTGCATGACGGTATGCGCCACGCCCGGTTACCTCGAAAGCCATGGTACCCCCACGCGCCCAGAGCATCTGCTAGAGCATCCGTGTCTGAGCCTGCCCTCCGAGTACTGGGGTGACGAGCGTGTTTTCACCGGCCCCGATGGTGAAGTCCGCGTCCGGCCTTCAAACGTGATCGCCGCCAACAATACGGAAATGCTGCGGCAGTTCGCCTTGCTAGGCATGGGCATTGCCATCCTGCCAAGTTACCTGATTGGCCGCGACATGACCCAGGGCAAGCTGGTCCGGCTGCTGGGCAACTACCGGCTGCCGCAAGTCGAGATCAACATCGCTTATCCGAGCCGACGGCACCTGCCCGCTAAAGTGCGCACGTTCATTGATCACCTGGTCGAGCATTTCAGCCAGACACCCAATGGCCTGCTCGGGGAAAAATGGATCAAGGACGGCCAGCTTCGTCCAGGCGCGCAAGCGCTTGAAGCAGCAGGCTGGGAGCCGCAGGAGGCTTTCGCTGCCGCAACCGCGGAACCCGGCGCAACGGAAGCCAGCCACGATAGCCCGCTGCCTCCCACGCCCGCGAAAAAACCCGGGCGCACACGCGCGGAAGCACTCTCGCCGCTATAACGACCGGCACGAAAACGCGGAGCAGTTCAGAAAAAACGCGATGCGGCACCAATGTGCCGCATCGCGTTTTTTGCGCCTTATGCCCCTGGGGCACAAAAGCGCATTCGCCTCTGCCTGCTCCTGCCTCAGGAAGCCGTCTTGCGCGCGGCCACCTTTTTTGCCGGTGCTTTTTTAGCCGCGACTTTTTTGGCCGCTGCTTTTTTAGCCGGTACGGCCGTTGACGTCGAAGCCGCATCATCGCCCTTGGCCTCACCACCTTTGGCGGCCACTTTCGCCGAAGGCGCTTTCTTCTCGAACTCGAAACCAATCTTGCCATCGCCCTGCTTCACGAGAAAAGCCTTGAAGTTGCGACCCGTGCGCGACGATTTAAAGTTGGTCAACAAATCCGTGCGCCCCTCGCCCAACAGTTTGGCCATTTGTTCACGGGTAATTTCCTGCTGAAGAATGACTTTGCCTGAGCGGAAATCACAGGTTTTTGGATTGGCGACCGATTTTTCGCACACGTAACTCATGCCATGCTCGAACACATGCGACTGGCATTTCGGACACGCGCCTACCGGTTCCTGCGTGGAAAAATCGGGGACTTCGCCGTCTTCGCCCCCCGCGTCCTGGCCGAAATCGAACCCCAGCTTGTAGTTTTTGGTCTCGTCATCGAAAGCGAGCTTGAGAATAGCTGAGAACGGCCGGCCCATCTTGCTACGGAAGCCCGACAACGGCCCGATCTCCTTTTTTTGCAGAAGCTCTTCGGCTTCGGCAATTTCGAACTGACGCCCGCCGGGAATCTTCGAAATGGAAAACTCGCACTTCGTGCAGGCAAAACGCCGGTAATTTTCTTTCACCTGACCACCGCAATTAGGACACGGAGTCTCGAGCGTCGCGTAATCGCCGGGGATGGTGTCCGAATCGTATTCCTTCGCGCGCTTGACGATGGTTTGCGTCATGCGGGCGATTTCCTGCATGAATGCATCGCGCTGCAAATTGCCGCGCTCCATCTGCGAGAGCTTGTATTCCCATTCGCCGGTTAGTTCGGGGGCAGTCAGCTCCTTCACGCCCAAGCCTCGAAGCAGCGTCATCAGCTGAAACGCCTTGGCGGTCGGAATCATTTCGCGGCCTTCCCGCACCAGATACTTTTCGCCCAGCAAACCTTCGATGATCGCCGCACGCGTTGCAGGCGTCCCCAAGCCTTTGGCCGCCATGGCTTCGCGCAGCTCGTCGTCTTCGACCAGCTTGCCTGCGCCTTCCATCGCCGACAGCAACGTCGCTTCGTTATAGCGCGCAGGCGGCTTGGTCACCAGTTGCTGCGCCGCGATCTTGTCGGTCTTGACCTTCTCGTTTTTTTGCACCGCGACCAGATTGGCATCTTCACCACTAGTTTCGCGGCCATAAACCTGGAGCCAGCCCGGCTCGATCAGCACCTTGCCTTCGGTTTTGAAGTGATGCCCCACGACTTCCGTGATGCGCGTCGTCACCTTGTATTCAGCTGCCGGGAAAAACACCGCGAGAAAGCGCTTCACCACGAGGTCATAAAGCTTTTGTTCAGGCTCGGACAACGCCTTGGGCGCTTGCAGCGTCGGGATGATAGCGAAGTGATCGCTGATCTTCGAATTGTCGAAAATCCGCTTGTTCGGCTTCACCCAGCCGCGATCGAGCACCTGTTTGGCGAATGGCAAATAGTTATTGCTCTCCTTGAGCATGTCGAGCGTGCCGCGCACGGTGTCCAGATAATCTTCGGGCAGGGCGCGTGCATCGGTACGCGGATAGGTCAGCACCTTGTGCTTCTCATACAGCGCCTGGGCAAGGCCCAGCGTGTTCTTCGCCGAAAAGCCGAAACGCCCATTGGCTTCACGCTGCAAGCTGGTCAGATCGAACAGCGCCGGCGATAGTTGCGTGGACGGTTTGGATTCTTCCGTCACCGAGCCGATCTGGTCACGGCAAGCAGCAACGATGGTTTCGGCGGCGGGTAAGCTCCACAGCCGGGAATCACGCTTTTCCGGATCGAACTCATCGCGCTTGAATTTTGGGTCGTACCAGCGGCCCTCGTAAAACCCTGCCGCGCAAACGAACTCCGCCTTGACTTCCCAGTAATCACGCGGCACGAAACGGCGAATCTTCTCTTCGCGCTCAACCACAATCGACAGCGTCGGGGTTTGCACCCGGCCCACCGTCGTCAGGAAAAACCCCCCGCCCTTGCTGTTGAAAGCGGTCATGGCACGCGTGCCGTTGATCCCCACCAGCCAGTCGGCTTCCGAGCGACAACGCGCGGCATCGGCCAGCGGCTGCATGTCCTGGTCGCTGCGCAAATGAGCGAACCCTTCACGGATCGCCGCGGGCGTCATGGATTGCAGCCAGAGACGCGATACCGGTTGCTTTGCCTTCGCGTGCTGCGCGATCAGGCGGAAAATCAGTTCGCCTTCGCGCCCCGCATCACAGGCATTAATCAGGGCATCGATATCTTTGCGCTTGAGCAAACGCGTCAGCACTTTCAGCCGGGATTCGCTTTTTGCAATCGGATTGAGATCGAAATGCGGAGGAATCACGGGCAAATTAGCGAAACTCCACTTGCCCCGCTTCACTTCATATTCTTCGGGCGCGGCGATCTCCAGTAAATGGCCCACCGCTGAAGAAAGAACGTAATCATCGCTTTCGAAATAGTCGTCATGCTTGGTGAAACCACCTAAAGCGCGTGCGATGTCATTCGCAACGGAAGGCTTTTCGGCAATGATGAGTGCTTTGGACATGACTGGATGTGAGTTGGGAGATCGGGATTTTTACTGCGGGTTTGCAGCGTCAAGCTTGGCGACCCCAGGCTGGCGGCCCCAACCCTGGCGGCTCCAACCTGTTAACGACCGCTTTATAGCACACGGCGCCACGGCAGCACAGCCGGGGCACGAAAGGCATCCGCGAGGATTGTGCGTGCCGCTCGCCAACCTGAGCCGCCGCGCCGTGTTCATCCCAGGGGAGGTCCATGCCATCGCCATTTGCACGTGTCTGGGATGTTATTGCGCACGCGCCAGGGCGGGGCGCAGCTTCGGTGCTCCGGTCATGCCAGGCAACGCGCTCAGATCGACAAGCATGCGCTCGACGATCGCCTGCTGCGGCAAAACCGTGCCAAAAAAGCGTGTGGTGTCAGCGTCTTCGATCAGGATCGTAGGGAAGTTTTCGACGTCGAGATCATCGAACCGGTCTGCATGCGCTTCAATGTCGATCCATGCGAAACAGATATCCGGATGACGTTCAGCCAGCCGGTCGAAAATCAGCCGGTAATCCCGGCAGGTGCCGCACCACTCGGCGCACAAACAGGCGACAAACAGCATTTCAGGACACTGGACGCGCTCGGCGATCCGGTCTGAATCGGTATCGAGGTTCAGCGCGGGCATGAGAGATCCTTGCATGCTTAGGTCAAAAAAAGAGGCACGAATGTAGCATGGCGAATTCACCCGTGAGTAGCACGGGCATAACGCCCGCCAGGCAATATCGTCAGTTGCCCTGCCAGTTCAAGCTGCAACAACACGCTTTGCAGTACCGTATCAGCAAAGCCCGTGCGAACCGCGAGAGTTTCCAGTAGCGCGGGCGTGTGGCCCAGCGCATCCAGCACTTGCCGGGCTTCGGGCGGCAGTTCGCGCACGATGTCAGACGGCGAAGGCGCAGCACCCGATGGAGTAACCCTGCGTGGCACGCTCCCCTGGGACGCGATACGCAAAACGGGTTGACACGCGTCTTTCCGTGCCACGGCTTGCCCCGCGCCTGACTGGGCGAGCCCCCATTCTTCCAGCACCTCGTCGGGAGTTTCAACGAGTTTCGCACCCTGCTTGATCATCCCGTGACAGCCGCGTGAAAGCGGCGCATGAATCGACCCAGGCAACGCGAATACATCGCGGCCCATTTCATTGGCGAGCCTCGCTGTAATCAGCGAGCCCGAACGCAACGCCGCTTCAACCACCAGCACGCCACTCACCAGCCCGGCAATCAGGCGGTTGCGTTGCGGAAAATGCGCGGCCCGAGGAGGCGCGCCCAAGGGCCACTCCGACACCATCACGCCCGTTGCCGCGATGTCATGGGCAAGCGCCCGGTGCGCGGCGGGATACACGATATCGGCCCCCGTGCCAATTACCGCGGCCGTGCTGCCAGGCCCCATCAACGCGCTACGATGCGCGGTGCCATCGATTCCGTGCGCGAGACCCGAGACAACCGCCAGACCCGCCTGCGAAAACGCACCGGCAAACCAGGCCGCATCCCTCATGCCCTGAGCCGTTGCATTGCGACTACCGATAACGGCAACACTTCGAACGTGCAAAAGCTCAATGCGCCCTTTCACATAGAGCATCGGTGGCGGATCAGCCATATTGAGCAGTTGCGGCGGATAGGCGGGATCGGCCAGCGTCACCACCGCATTGCCCGGCTGGGCGCGCCAGACAAGCAGTGCCGCCACGCGCGTGGCGAAATCAGGGCTGGGCGTGCCCAGCACCGCCCTTGCAACCGCAGTGCTAGTCGCGCTGGCCAACGCCGCAAAAGACTGGCCGAAGATCGCTTCAGGCAAGCCAAAGGTTTCGAGCAGTGTGCGCGCCGCAGCGGGTTTTAGCCCCCTGGCAGTAGTAAGGCGCAACCAGGCGGCCAGTTCGGTATCAGTCAGCGACAGAATTTGCATCTCAATCAATCCTCGCGCGCGGCCAGCGCTCCGGCGAAGGGACAAGCGCCATGCTAGAATTTTCGGCATCCAGAAAGCCCGCCAGGCAACGCCCCCGGTACAACTGCCTTTCAAAACGCCCTTCAGCATCGTGCAACAACGCTGAAACGCACGGAGCCTCTCCCCCCGATGCGAAAAACACCAAAAATTACTTCAAAATCATGACCTTGCTGAATATCATCCACTATCCCGACAAACGTCTGCACAAAGTCGCCAAACCCGTTGAGGTGGTAGATAACCGTATCCGCGAGCTCGTCGCCAATATGGCGGAAACCATGTATGCCGCGCCTGGCGTGGGGCTCGCGGCAACCCAGGTTGACGTGCATGAGCGTGTCGTCGTGATCGACGTTTCAGAAACACATGACGAGCTACGCGCCTTTATCAACCCTGAAATCATCTGGTCAAGCGCCGACAAACAGGTTCATGAAGAAGGCTGTCTTTCGGTGCCCGGTATTTACGACAATGTCGAACGCGCGGACAAGGTGCGCGTAAGAGCGCTCAACGAACACGGTGAAACGTTCGAGCTCGATTGCGAAGGGCTCCTCGCCGTATGCATCCAGCACGAGATGGATCACCTGATAGGCCGGGTCTTCGTCGAATATCTGTCGCCACTCAAACAGACCCGCATCAGAAACCGTTTGAAAAAACTCGCGCACGCGATGTAACCGTGGCATTCACCGCCGTGCGTCTTTA
Source organism: Paraburkholderia hayleyella (assembly GCF_009455685.1). Lineage (NCBI taxonomy): Bacteria > Pseudomonadati > Pseudomonadota > Betaproteobacteria > Burkholderiales > Burkholderiaceae > Paraburkholderia > Paraburkholderia hayleyella. The sequence continues at coordinate 43,590 of NZ_QPES01000001.1, forward strand.
ATTCCCTCTTGTATCGTTCTGTTTCCTCTAACTTCCATGAGCCATTCGCTACGTGTTGTCTTTGCTGGCACGCCAGAATTTGCCGCGGCAGCACTCAACGCGATCCGCGCGGCAGGTTTTGCCATCCCACTTGTTCTAACCCAGCCTGACCGGCCCGCCGGACGTGGGATGAAACACCAGGCAAGTCCGGTCAAGCGCGATGCCCTGGCCGCAGGCCTGCCGCTAATCCAGCCGCCGTCCCTGCGCCGCAGTGGCAAGTTTCCCGCCGAAGCCACCGCGGCCATTGAGCGGCTCCGCGCCACGCCGCACGATGTGATGGTGGTCGCGGCCTACGGTTTGCTACTGCCGCAGGAAGTGCTGGATATCGCTCCACACGGCTGCATCAATATCCATGCCTCATTGCTGCCGCGCTGGCGCGGCGCGGCGCCCATTCATCGCGCCATCGAGGCAGGTGACACACAAACCGGCATCACACTGATGCAAATGGATGCGGGCCTTGACACAGGCGCCATAATTGCCGAATCGCGCATGGCCATTCACGATGACGACACCACCGGCACGCTGCACGACCGGCTGGCGCTCGCCGGGGCGCAACGAATCGTGCAAGCGCTCGCGGCGCTCGAACGCGACGGCACGTTGCCCGCAACGCCGCAGCCTGACGCCGGCGCGACCTACGCAGAAAAAATCAGCAAGCACGAGGCCGCGCTCGACTGGCGCCGTCCCGCCATCGACCTTGCCCGCCAGGTGCGTGCCTTTGACCCCTTCCCAGGCTGCGTCGCCACACTGGACCAAACCACACTGAAAATCTGGGCGGCCCGCCCCGTTGAGCGTGCTCACGACGCGCCCCCCGGCACGCTCCTTGAAGTCGCCCCTGAAGGCATTGTGGTCGCCTGTGGCGACGGCGCGCTGCGTCTCACGCAACTCCAGAAGCCCGGCGGCAAACGGCTGCCCACACGGGAATTTCTGAGCGGCTCCAGCCTGGCTGCCGGACAACGTTTTGCGCTAACCGGGCCACAATAGCAGGCACATTTTCCCTGTGCCATCGGCCAATTGGCCTAATCGCCAGCCGCGTTAGCGCACGCTAGAATCCTCATGCGCCACCCCGTTTCAGAGGTCTTCATGTTCGGCATCGTTCATTTCCCGTTTTTTCTCGTCGCTGTTTTTCTGCTGAATGTGACGCCTGGGCCCGATACGGCCTACATCGTCGGGCGCAGCGTGGCGCAGGGGCGTAGCGCCGGGTTGATGTCGGCGCTCGGTATTTCAGCCGGCTGCTGCGTGCATTCGCTGGCGTGTGCTTTCGGGCTCACCGCGCTGCTGGCGGCTTCGCCCACCGCCTTCACCGTCATCAAGTTCGCAGGCGCGATTTATCTGGTGTATCTCGGCGTGCGCCTGATCTTTACCCGCGCCCCCAACGCCCCAAGCGCCTCGACGCCAACGGGCAAGGCACCCGCGGCCCATGCGCACAAATCGCTGCGCCAGCTGTTCTTGCAGGGCTTTTGGACCAACGTGCTCAATCCCAAGGTCGTGCTGTTCTTCGTTTCGTTTTTCCCCCAGTTCGTCACCGGCACCAGCGAACACAAAACGCTCGCGTTTTTAACACTGGGCGTGGTGTTCGTCCTGATGAGCATGGTCTGGAACAGCTTCGTCGCATGGATCGCCGGCAGTGTCACGCAACACTTCTCCGGCAAGCCCGGGGCCAGAAAATGGCTCGATCGCGGTGTCGGTGGCGCTTTCGTGGGCCTTGGCGTGAAACTCGCCACCGCCACGCAATGATTGAATTTTCCGCACCCGCCCCTATCTAACAGATCGCTTACAATTGGCCGTCCAGTCCATCCGGTCGATATAACCGGACAGCGCGGACGGCGCAAAGATCAGACAGGAACCCCATGCGGGCAAGGAGCACTGAATATGTTTAACTGGATGAAAACCGCAATATTAATGGCCGCCATCACGGGGTTATTTATCGTCATAGGCGGCATGGTTGGCGGATCGCGCGGCATGATGATCGCGCTCATCATCGCCATCGGCATGAATTTCTTTTCGTACTGGTTCTCGGACAAGATGGTGCTGCGCATGTACAACGCGCAGGAAGTCGATGAAACCAGCGCGCCACAGTTTTACCGGATGGTACGTGAGCTCGCCACCCGGGCTAGTTTGCCCATGCCCAAGGTGTATCTGATTAACGAAGATGCGCCCAACGCTTTCGCCACTGGGCGCAATCCAGAACACGCGGCGGTCGCGGCTACCACGGGTATCTTGCGGGTGCTGTCGGAGCGCGAAATGCGCGGTGTAATGGCCCACGAACTGGCGCACGTCAAACACCGCGACATTCTCATCTCAACCATTTCAGCCACGATGGCTGGGGCCATTTCCGCGCTCGCCAATTTCGCCATGTTCTTCGGTGGCCGGGATGAAAATGGCCGTCCGTCCAATCCGATCGCAGGCATCGCGGTTGCGCTGCTCGCGCCGATCGCTAGCGCAATGATCCAGATGGCCATTTCCCGCTCGCGTGAATTCGAAGCTGATCGTGGTGGGGCAAAAATCTCCGGTGATCCCCAGGCGCTCGCGTCCGCGCTGGATAAAATCCATCGCTATGCCAGCGGCATTCCGTTTCCGACAGCCGAGGCGCACCCAACCACCGCGCAAATGATGATCATGAATCCGTTGAGCGGCGGTGGCCTCTCCAAACTGTTCAGCACCCACCCGGCCACCGAGGAACGCATTGCCCGTTTGATGGAAATGGCGCGTACCGGACGCTTCGAATAACACCGGCAGCTTCGCCATCCAGAACCATCCATAGCGGCAGCGGCCGCCATCCCAAACATCCCAAACGAAAAGGCGAGCCTTCAAACTCGCCTTTTCGTTTTTTTCGCTTTTTCGTTTCGTTTTTTCGTTTCGCTTTTTCGTTTTTTAGCCACCACACCAGTAGCGCAAACCGCTAGCGCCTTTTCATGCGTTTTGCCGAAGCACCAACCCATCGCCCGCGATAAATCCAGCCACGCCCACCAGCGCACCTCACGCCACGCCCAACCCATACCCCCGCAGCCCGTTCGCCTCGCCACGCTACAATGCGCCGTTTGTGCCGCGCGCCCCGTGCAGCCCGCCCCCTCTCATTTCATGACTGCCAAGCCTATCCAGCATGCCTCGGCGCCTGCCTCACGCGCGCGCGAATCTCGCCTGTCCACGTTGCATCTCGCACCTGAATCGCTTGGCTTTGCGCTCGATTGTGCCGCCCAGGCTATTGGCGCCGTCCGTCTGGGCGCGGCGCTCCCCGCTGCCCTGCAATCCGTGTTCGTCGCCGCGCCAGAAGGCGCCGCGGCCGCTTCGCGCGGCGCGACGCAAGACATTGCCTATCGCACCATGCGGCGCCTCGGCACCGCCGACTGGCTGATTGCCAGGCAAGTTCGCAAAGCGCCTCCGCCACATGTCGCCAATGTGCTGGCCTGTGCGCTGGCACTGCTTCTCGATGAGGGACCCCACGCCGCCTATGCGCCCTTCACGGTCGTGGATCAGGCCGTCGACGCGATCGGCGCACGGCGTGAACTTGCATTTGCCAAAGGGCTGGTCAACGCCGTTTTGCGTCACTTCCTGCGCGAACGCATGACACTCGCCGAAGCCGCGCAGGCCGATGACGTCGCACGCTGGAACTATCCCGTCTGGTGGATCACAGCGTTGCAAAAAGCCTGGCCCGCTGACTGGCAAAACCTGCTGATGGCGGGCAACCAGCAAGGTCCGCTGACGCTGCGCGTGAATCAACGCCACACGACCGTCGAAGCCTATCTGGCAAAACTGCAAGAAACACGGATCAGCGCGACGCGCGCCGGCGAACACGCGGTGCGGCTGGCCACGCCGATGCCGGTCGACCGGATTCCGGGCTTCAACCAGGGAACGGTCTCGGTGCAAGACGCCGGAGCACAGCTAGCCGCGCAATGGCTGGGCGTACAAGGTGGCATGCGCGTGCTGGACGCTTGTGCGGCACCCGGCGGCAAAACCGGGCATTTGCTGGAACTCGCCACAATCGACCTGGTGGCACTGGAAAGCGATGCCTCGCGCGCCCGGCGCATCACAGAGAATCTGCAGCGTCTCGGGCTCAACGCCGACATTCGCATCGGTGACGCGGGCACACCGTCGCAATGGCACAACACCGATGAGCCGCTCTTTGACCGGATTCTGGCGGACGTGCCGTGTTCCGCATCGGGTATCGTCCGGCGTCATCCGGATATCCGCTGGTTGCGACGTGCCTCCGACATCGCCGCGCTGGTAGCTGAACAGCGGCGCATTATGCAAGCGCTCTGGCCACTCCTCAAACCGGGTGGCGAGTTGTTGTATGTGACCTGCTCCGTGTTCCCCGAAGAAGGAGAGCAGCAAGCCCTGTGGTTTGAAAGCGCGCAGGAGGATGCGGTACGATTGGGCGCCCCGGGGCAACTTCTACCGGCCGTGTCGAACGCCTCCGATACACCTGATACACCAGATACACCCGGGATGCCCACTTCCCTCGCAGTGGGCTTCGGAACGAAACCGGACACGGACCCACTCCCCGATCACGACGGATTTTTCTACGCGCGCTTTCAGAAACGGTGACCATCAAACGCTTCTTTCCGCTTCGGCTCGCGGCTCTGCTCTGGATCACGCTTGTGCTCTGTTTTGGCACAGGGCTTGCTCACGCCGATTCCATCGGCGTGCCGCGCGCCTCGCTTCAGGCCGACGGTAGCGGCTGGAGCCTCGACGCCCGCTTCGACTTCGAACTTAACAGCAACCTCGAAGAGGTGGTTAATAAAGGCATTCCGCTCTACTTCACCACCGATTTCTCACTCAGCCGCCCCCGCTGGTACTGGTTCGATGAACAGCCGGTCAACGTATCGCAAAGCATCCGCCTGTCGTTCCAGCCGCTCACACGCGAATATCGCGTCTCCACGGGGGGCTTGCAACTCGGCTTTGGCACGCTGAAAGAAGCGCTGGCGGTCATCCGCCATGTCACCTCCTGGCACGTGATCGATCGCAACCAGGTGCATCCTGGTGAAACCTACACCGCATCCGTGCGCATGCAACTCGACATCGCGCTGATGCCCAAGCCGTTCCAGATCGACGCGGTCAACAACCGCGACTGGAACCTGTCTTCCGACTGGAAGCGCTTTACCTTCACAGCAACCGAACGTGCTAAATAGAGTGCGCCGCACCGCCAATGCCCGTAGCTTCGTCGTACGCCTGCTGGTGTCGACGGTTGCAGTCACGGCCATCTTGCTGCTCGTGCTACTGGCAGCCGCTAGCGCCAACACCGAGTTCTTCGACCGCTATTACCAGTGGCTCTACGCGGCCAACCTCGCCGTCGCCGTGATCTTCCTGCTGATCGTCGCGGTGCTCGTCACGAGCATCGTGACGCGTTTGCGCAAAGGGAAATTCGGCACCCGTTTGCTGGCCAAGCTCGCCTTTTTCTTCGCCCTCGTTGGCGTAGTGCCAGGCGGCATTATTTACGTCGTGTCATATCAGTTTGTGTCGCGCAGCATCGAATCCTGGTTCGATGTGAATGTCGAAACGGCCTTGACCTCTGGCCTGAATCTGGGCCGTGGCATGCTCGACGCCTCGCTCTCCGACCTGCAAACCAAAGGCCGTCTGATGGCCGAACAACTTGCCAGCGGCAATGGCAGCGGCACCACACTGACGCTGCTGCGCCTGCGCGACCAGTTTGGCGTGCAGGATGCGACCATCGTCGAACCCACGCGCAGCATGTCCGGTGCCACGCCGAACATGCATGTGATCGCGCAAGTCGCAAGCAATTACGCCACGCTCGTGCCGAACGACCTGCCCACGCCACTGATGATCAACCAGGCGCGGAATAACGGCTTTGCCGCGATCGAAGGTGAACTCGACGGCGACCCTCACACGAACGGGGCAAAAGGTGCATTGCGGCTGCGCATCGTGCAGCGCATCCCGGACGCCAGCTCCACGCTGTTGCAACCCTCCGAGCGCTTCCTGCAACTGACGCAACCCGTGTCCCCCACACTGGCGCGTAATGCTGACGCCGTACAACGCGCTTACCGCGAGTATCAGGAAAAATCGCTAGGCCGCACCGGCTTGCGCAAGATGTACATCGGCACGTTGACGCTCGCGCTCTTTCTTGCCACATTCATCGCCATGATGCTGGCTCTGGCACTCGGCAACCAGCTCGCACGGCCGCTGTTTTTGCTCGCGCAAGGCACGAAAGAAATTACCGAAGGCGATTACACGCCCAAGCGCGAAATCAAGTCACGCGATGAACTCGGGTTTCTCACCCAGTCATTCAACGCGATGACGCGGCAGTTAGCCGAAGCCCGTGCGAGCGTCGAGAACAACCGGATCGCACTCGAGCACTCCAAAACCTATCTGGAAAGCATCCTGGCCAACCTGACCGCTGGCGTGTTCGTCTTCGACCGGCAATTCCGGCTCACCACGGCCAATCGAGGCGCGGAACGGATTTTCCGTCAGCCGTTTCAGACCCAGCTCGGCGCAGCGCTCGATCACATCAGCGCACTCAACGAATTCGGCATCATGGTGCGCAAGGCCTTCGCTGACCGCGAAGCGGCTAGCGGCGACGGTCACGACGACATGGGCCACTGGCAACAGCAGTTCTCGATGCCAGTCAGCGGCGAGACGGAGCCGCTCACGTTGCTGGTGCGCGGTGCGCGCCTCGTCTCCGCCAGCGACCGCGATGCGCAAGACGCACAAACCTCGGGCTATGTGATTGTGTTCGACGATATTTCGGACGTGATCTCCGCACAACGCTCGATTGCATGGGGCGAAGTCGCGCGCCGCCTGGCCCATGAGATCAAAAACCCGCTGACCCCGATCCAGCTATCGGCGGAACGCCTGCAAATGAAACTCGCCGACAAGCTGGCGCCCGCGGACGCCGACGTGCTCAAACGGGGAGCGACGACCATCGTCAACCAGGTCGCGGCGATGAAGCAGATGGTGGACAATTTCCGCGATTACGCCCGTACCCCACCCGCCGTTCTGGTCAATCTCCAGCTCAATGATCTGGTTAGCGAAGTATTGATGCTGTACGGCATCGAAGAGGGTAAAAGCCCGATTGTGGTCGAGCTGGCAGCACTGCCTGTGATCTGCGGCGACGCCACGCAATTGCGTCAGGTGATTCACAACCTGCTGCAAAACGCGCAGGACGCTGTCGCCGATGTACCGCAACCGCGTGTCCATCTTGAGACAAGGACAGTAGAATACGGCGATCCCGACGCGGAAGGTAAGGTACGGGTCGCCGTGCGCCTGACCATCTCTGATAACGGCCCCGGTTTTTCCGCGCGCATCCTGACGCGCGCCTTCGAGCCTTACGTGACCACCAAGGCCAAAGGCACCGGGCTCGGGCTGGCGATGGTCAAGAAAATCGTTGATGAACACGGCGCACGGATCGACATTCGCAATCGCCTCAAGGCGGGTGATGTGATCGAAGGCGCACAGATATCTATTCTTTTTCTTCAGTTAGCCAACGACCCGGCCTCCCCAGGAGGCCAGTCGCAGTCGAAACACGACAGTGTGGCAACAATAAAAGCAACCGTGCAAACAAGGGCAGCATAAATGGCGACCATCCTGGTGGTAGACGATGAAATGGGCATCCGGGAATTGCTCTCGGAGATTCTCAGCGACGAGGGGCATGTCGTCGAGGCTGCGGAAAACGCACAGGAAGCACGCAGCTTCCGCGCACGCCAGGAACCTGATCTGGTGTTGCTCGACATCTGGATGCCCGATACCGATGGCGTCACGCTGCTCAAGGAATGGGCCGCGCAAGGGCTGCTCACGATGCCGGTCATCATGATGTCCGGCCACGCGACCATCGACACCGCAGTCGAAGCCACTCGCATCGGTGCGCTCAATTTCCTCGAAAAACCCATCGCACTGCAAAAGCTGCTGAAAGCGGTCGAACTAGGCCTGAACCGTCAAGGCGCGCCGCTTCCGGTTGTCGAAAACGAAGCGCAAGCCGAACCGCAACAGCTTGATCCCGGGCTGATCGCATCCGCTGCGGCATTGCCTCAGCTCTCACCGGCCGACAGTATCGCGGGCCGTATTCCTCCCGCTCAGACGACGACGATTCCCTTCGATATTCCGTTACGCGACGCACGCGATGCGTTCGAGCGAGCCTATTTCGAATATCACCTCGCACGCGAAAACGGCAGCATGACGCGAGTGGCAGAAAAAACCGGGCTCGAACGCACACATCTGTATCGCAAGCTCAAACAGCTCGGCGTCAATCTGGCTATCAGCAAACCGGTCAAAAATGTCGAAACGTCGAGGAATGAGTAACGCCAACCGGCGCCAATCCATGCGCGCCTGTGGTTGCCCTGTTCCTGTACGCTTATCCGCCCCCGTTGCACCGGCCCACCTTGGCACTCAAAGTGCGGTCAATAATTTTTCACGAAGAACTTGAGCCGTTTGAAGTGCTTTGCTATACTCTCGCTTCTTCATGGCCCGGTAGCTCAGTTGGTAGAGCAGCGGATTGAAAATCCGCGTGTCGTTGGTTCGATTCCGACCCAGGCCACCAAAATTCAAACCCCAACCCACTCTCGGTTGGGGTTTTTTCTTATGTGCTCCCGCCAAGCCCCGCGAGTTCACGCGCAACGATGAGCAGGCTTGGCGGACGGCTCACAGGCCTGCTGCCTACCTCTGGCCACATAGCACTCTCTCCAGGCCATTTCTCTTCCCTTCCTTCTTGGTGCAAAACCGCCAGAAGTCCGCAGGCGTCACGCCCGAGACCTATGTGACCTGACGGATTTTTTCGTACCGCTGCTGTCTAGAGATTCACGGCCCCAGTAATTGAACTACGTTCGCTAACCCGACGAAATTCTGCCGGCGTTTGGTATTGCAAACTCGAATGCAGGCGCACTTCGTTGTAGTGTGTTCGCCAGTCTTCAATCACGATCTTCGATTCGGTTCCGACACCACTCCATCGCTAGACATTCATCACGGAATTTTCCGTTGAAGCTTTCGTTGGTGCTGTTCTGCCAAGGCTTGCCTGGATCAATCAGCGCTGTCTCGATCGGCTCCTGGAGCGCCCATTTCAAAAGCGCCGTACTGACAAACTCCGGCCCGTTGTCTGATCGGAGATAACGTGGTGCGCCATGCGTAAATCGACACTTCGCTCACGCCGTGGCGCTTGGCCACTTCAGGCACAGTATCCCGATCCGCCTCGCGCAAGATCCGCACAACCTGTCCGTCGCTGCACCGGCTTTCTTCATACCAACTCCTCACCTGAGCTAAGAAGCCGTTATCTCTAGATTCGGTTGGTACGAAATTTTCAGGACAGATCACCCCCTTCGCAGTCTAAAATACCGCTTCAAATGATTGAGTGCCCATAGGTGTTGGTGCGCGAATCAAAAAATATCTAAAAGGCATAACGTGGACGTGATACAGGATTCTAGTTTGATGGAAACAGAAAACGCTGATGCGCGCACTTATGAAAAAATTGTGCTTACACTAGTCGTGCCTGTTTTTAATGAATCGGAAACAGTGTCTCTCTTCATGGAGCGCGTCAAGAAAGTTTTTGATGAATTTGATTGGATTGGCCTGGATGTTGTTTTTGTGAACGACGGCAGCACTGACAATACGCTTGAGCGGCTTCTTGAATTAAAAAACCATTACAGAAGTATTCGAATAGTAGACTTAAGTCGAAATTTTGGAAAAGAAGCTGCTCTTACTGCAGGTCTAAAAATAGCCTCTGGTCATGTCGTGGTTCCAATTGATGTTGATCTCCAAGATCCGCCAGAGCTCATCATTGAAATGATTCAAAAATGGCAGGAGGGGTACGACGTCGTAGTCGGAAAACGCATTAATAGAGACTCGGACTCCTGGATAAAAAGAAAATCAGCAACCTGGTTTTACCGGATTCACAACAAAATTTCTGAGCCAAAAATTCCAGAGAACGTTGGTGATTTTAGGCTTATGGACCGTTCGGTTGTTGAAGCTCTAAATGAACTTCCAGAATCCAGACGCTTTATGAAGGGATTGTTTACCTGGGTTGGATTCAGGACAACTGCAATTGAGTACGCGAGACCCGAGCGCATTGCTGGCACAACAAAATTCAACGGATGGCGACTATGGAATTTCGCGCTTGAAGGTATAACTAGTTTTAGTACTGATCCTTTGCGAATTTGGGCCTACATTGGCGGCGTGGTTGCGTCCATATCTTTTTTGTTTGCCATTTTTATGATTTTTAAAGTTTTGCTTTACGGAGTGGATGTGCCTGGCTACGCGTCTGTCGTAGTTGCAGTAACGTTTCTCGGAGGCTTACAACTCGTTGGGATCGGGATCATAGGTGAATATATAGGACGGTCGTACATTGAATCGAAACGTCGTCCTGTATATCTGGTTAGACGAGTTTACGGCCAAAAGGATTAAGAGATGGACTTGAAAGAAACTGATATCCTCGGCGCTGATATCGGAAAACATTGGTATTACCGATCCAAAGCCAGAGCGATGGAGCATCTGCTTGGTGATGTGACGCCCTCCATAATCCTGGATGTCGGTGCTGGTTCAGGCTTTTTTTCGAGAAAGTTACTTTCGAATACATCAGCAAAACAGGCATGGTGTGTAGACATAAGCTATGAAGCCGACTCAGAGACATTAGAGGCTGGTAAGCCTGTTTATTTTAGGCGATCAGTTGATGAGGTTGATGCAGATTTGGTTCTTCTTATGGATGTGCTAGAGCATGTCGACGACGACGTTGGCCTGCTTAACGACTATGTAAAGAAGGTTCCGCATGGTACACGATTCCTGATTTCAGTTCCTGCCTTCCAGTTTTTATGGAGCGGCCATGATGTCTTTCTTGAACATAAGCGCCGATACCGTTTAAATCAGATAGAGGATGTGGTCAGACGCGCGGGTTTGACGGTGAAGCGCGGCTCTTATTACTTTGGCGCGATTTTCCCGATCGCGGTAGTCATTCGTATTGTGACTAACCTATTACAACGAGGGCATTACAAAGCTCAATCACAGCTCTCACAGCACCATCCCTTCGTAAATGGAACATTGGCCGCACTGTCTTCAGCTGAGTTGCCATTATTTTTAAGTAACCGTGTCGCCGGCTTGTCTGTTTTTGTACTTGCGGAAAAGTCTTGACTATGGCGCCGACTGATACAGGTAATGATTTTTTGCAAAAGAAAAAATTTTCGAATGTGAGCTTTTTACGCGAAATTATCATCGCTTCACGCTTTGGTCTAGTTGGACTTCTCTCCACTACAGTCCACATTACGATTGTGTGGCTTTTATTGGTGACATCGAGCATTTCCCCAATTGCAGCTAATACCACAGCATTCCTTGTGGCTTTTGTTATTTCGTTCAGCGGAAACTATTTATGGACATTTCGTTCTCCAGGCAGCCCACATCGCGCAGCATTTAGATTTTTTATTATCGCAGTCTGTGCATTTATTATAAACACAACGATCCTCGCATTTTTGGTTCGAAAAAATTGGTTTCCCGCTGCTTTTTCTGCGACCATCTCTGCTTCTGTGGTGCCTGCTATAAGTTATTCATTGAGCAGGCTTTGGGGATTTAGACGATAGTTTTTGAGGAATTAAAATGGATTTTGGCGCTACCTCTCCTGGCTTCGTGAATCGCAAAATTGATTCCAGGGATATTTTGATTTTGTTTTTAATTGGCGTCCTTGGGCAGATTTTATTGATTGCGAACCCTGGTTATTATTCGCATGATGAATGGCAGAGATTCGACAACTATCTTAATAATGGATTTTTTTCATATATTGCCCAGTCTTCTCAAATTCATGCTGGCGCCAGCTTCGGAACCCCTGTTCGTCCAGTAGCTTTTGCACTCCAAGGCATTCATAATCTTTTCTTCCAATCGTTTCCATTTGTTGTTCATCTTATTAGCGCTGTTAATACAATCATTGTCTCAATAATTGTGTATTTTGCCTGCATTAATTTGGGGCTTACCAGGAAGGTCGCTCTTGTTGCGGGTGCGTTGTTCACTTTAAATCCATTGGCTGTACTGGCAACTGGCTGGTCGGCAGCGCTGATGGATCAATTATATTTTACCTTTGGATTGGTTACCTTTTTGTTGGCTGTGAGGTATGTATTCAATTCAAAAAAAGAAATTCTTGTGCTGGTTTCAGTTGCTGCAGGAGGTATGTTTTCTGTTCTTTCAAAGGAGACCGGGATAGTTTTTCCTGCCTTACTTCTTTTACTGATTGCTCTCTTTCCCAAGCAGTTGCTCTCACGATGGCGCCGCCTATTTCTGGTGGCTGGGGTCTGGTTGCTTCCAATAGTTTTATATCTTCTATATCGCATCGCAGCTATTGAGAATTCATTTGGGGGTGCAGCAGAGGATCCTTACGCCGCATCGTTTTTAAATATTGGTAAAAATATTTTTGCATATTGGATATACCCTTTTCATCCCTTTATTACCGAGGCGCATAATTGGACGCTTCAGTCCACCTGGTCTATTACCCTCTCGTTTACTATACATGTTGCACTAGTTTTAATTTTGGCGTTTTGTTATGGTTTTCGATATTCCTTAATATATATAATTTCCTATTTTTTGTTCTTGCTCCCAGTCCTTTTTTTGCAAAACCAAGGTTCGCATTACATGTTTGCATCTGCTGCGCCATTGAGTGTTGCTTTGGCGTCACTAATTCTTAATAAAAATAAATTAGTTAAGTTCTTTTCTATTTTTGCCACATCTATTTTACTATGGCATGGATTTGCATTTCAAAAGCAAATCTATGAAACCGGCTTATGCATGAATCGAATATCAACTTCACTGGAGGCTAATCATGCTTCAGCAGGATTTCCAGGCGATGTTTTTTTTACATCAGATTGGGATGCTCCAACGACTATTTTGTTGCGACTAATTCATGATCGAAACCGGATTGGCGAACACGGCAATATTACGTTTCACACTCCGTCACCTAGCCAGCAACCAATAAAGGATAGCCTTATACTTAATCTCAATAAACACTGCTTGTTATCGGTGGTTAACTATAATCTTTCTGTTGAGGATTTTGGTCCAAAGTTCACCACGGCAGGTGTCAACCCTAATAAACAGCCAGATGGCAGTATTGGCTTGTGGATTAAGGTTAATAGTACGCAAGGGTTTTCCCAGGCTCAAGTTTACTTTGATGACAAGGCTGCTTTGGCCACTTCAGTTGAAGATAAAATAATTACCGCTGCAATTGATCCGAAATATATTTCAAAGCCTGGGAAACACGTCTTAACATTAAGATTGCCATCACGTGACGATATTCAACAAATAGGAGTTTTCGAGGTTAAGGCTTCCGATTGACGGGCGCCTGGAAAAACCTCAAAATCAGGCCGTCGTTTTCGTAGCCCTCGTTGTCGCACAGTCGCCAGATGACTCCATCAAGCAGGCGGATGAACTTTGGGCCGGAGCGACGCGCCAGCGTTCCACCAAAATTCAAACCCCAACCCACTCTCGGTTGGGGTTTTTTCTTATGTGCTCCCGCTAGACCCCACGAATACGCACGAAACGCTGAGCAGGTCAGGCTCACCAGGATCAGGAAATCATGCAGCCATGCCGTCATGCAGCCATGCCGTCACGCAGCCGAATCTCCCTTCATGCCGCCACGATGACGCCTTCTTGCATCAGGCAACGGCACAGATGAGCGAAGGCAAGAGATTGAGACGCCATCACCGGAGCGATCTCGATCGACTGGCCCGTTTCGCGGCAAACATAAGCGAGCAACGTATGCGCGATACCGCAGCGCCGGTAGGCGGGTTCGACATATACAGATAGAAGCCTGACTGACGTCTGCGCTCCCACTGCATCGTTTTCGACACGCAATACGCCAACGATCTCATCATCACGATAGGCGAGCGCGCACAGGCTTTCCGTATCGAACACCACGCGAATAACACGCCCGCTTCGATCTTTAAACACGTAGACCTGCATGTTGCTCCACCCCTGTCGCACGCGCTAAAACAATTTTTGATTGTCATCACGGAACAATCTCGTCAGCTAGTACCAGATGACCGAATTCGTTAGGTCCACGAGAATGCCCGAATGATCTGGCATACGAACCAGCGTGCAAGTAACCGGGTTTTGCCCAGTACAGCGAATTTATATCCTGGCGCACCCTTGCGTTCGCATCTACCCGCATCTCACTGCACAGTCGATCCAGCAGGAGGCAACATGCCGAGCCACACCTTGACCGCGCTATGGAGTCAGCAGTTCCAGCGCTCATCCGAATCGAATATCGGTTTGCAAGGGCAGATTCGCCAGATGCTGGTGGCGGCGATTCTCGATGGTCAACTGTTACCTGACATCGCGCTGCCATCAAGCCGTGATCTTGCCGAACAACTGAACGTCGCACGCAATACCGTTGTCCTCGCCTACCAGCAGCTCGTCGAAGAGGGCTATCTGATTTCGCGCCAGCGCAGCGGACACTTTGTGAATCCCGTACTGCTGGAAGCCCAACGCAGTTTCACCACGCCACGCAAGGCCGTACAACACGATCATGGCCCGGTCGTCCGGCCCAACTGGTCACACCGTGTGGCTCGCCCTCCCTCCATGCAACGCAACATCATCAAGCCGGAAAACTGGCAAAACTACGAATATCCGTTTATCTACGGTCAGTTCGATCAGACGCTATTCCCGACGAACGACTGGCGTGAATGCGGCATGAAAGCGCTGTCGGTCATCGAGGTAGGCCATTGGGCGCCCGATCTGGTCGAACGCGACGATGCGCTACTGATTCAGCAGATTCGCACACGCGTGCTGCCACGGCGCGGCGTCTTCGCCATGCCTGACGAGATCATCATCACCAACGGCTGCCAGCAAGCGCTGTATCTGATCGCTGATCTGCTCAGCGGCAAGGAGACGCGCATCGGCATCGAAAACCCAGGCTACCCTGACGCGCGCAATATCTTCGAGCAACGCCATGCGCGACTGGTGCCGTTGCCGGTCGACGGCAGCGGCATGAACCTCAAGGCCAGCGAGGATTTGCTAACGCAATGCGACTACGTTTACGTGACGCCTAGCCATCAATGTCCGACTACGGTGACGTTGCCCATCGAGCGCAGGCACGCGTTACTCGCGCTGGCGCAGAAGCATGACTTCGTCATCATCGAAGATGACTACGAGAGCGAAAACACCTTCTCCGGCTTGCCTCATCCTGCATTAAAAAGTCTCGATACCGCTGATCGCGTGATTTATGTCGGCAGCCTCTCCAAGACTTTCGCGCCGGGATTGCGGCTAGGTTACGTCGTCGGGCCACGCGAACTGATCCGTGAACTGCGTGCGTTACGGCGTCTAATGGTGCGCCATCCCGTTGCCTACATTCAGCGGACCTTCGCTACCTTCCTCGGGCTCGGACACCATGACACGCTGTTACGGCGGCTGTCTCATGCGTACCGCGAGCGAGCCCGGATATTGATGGCCGCACTAGACACCTATCTGCCAGAAGCGCGTTATGCACCGGTCACCGGAGGCGCCTCGTGCTGGGTCGAGGGTCCGCCCTGGCTCGATGCAACACGCCTCGCTGCGCAAGCACAAACGCTCAGCATTCTGATCGAGCCAGGCGGTGTCTTTTTCATGAATGAAGCGGATGGACAACGCTGCTTTCGCATGGGGTTCTCGGCCATTCGCGTGGACAAGATCGAGCCGGGCTTGCGGGCGCTCGCACAACTCGTGCGCCAGCAAGCTCCGGCAGATCAAACCACGGCTCATCTGGCCAGGTCTTAAACCTTCATCAACGTCCGGCAACAAAAGGTTCTGGCAGACCCAGGCTGGCCCAGGCGAAAGCCGCGTACTGGCGCTACCGCAGCTCAGCAGCAGTCACTAACGTATTGCTGCAGAGCGCCGCTCACACCATACGGTGTCTTAACGGCCTCTCCCATGAGAAAGGAGACACGTATGAGCGATCATTCCCCCCACGATGCCGCCGCTAGACAGGCTCAAACCCACATGAGCGGCCCCCAGGACATGACCCCTTCCGAAGCGTTCGTCGAAACGCTCGCGGCTAACCATGTCACCGACATCTTCGGCATCATGGGCTCGGCCTTCATGGATGCGATGGATATCTTCGCGCCTGCTGGCATCCGCCTGATCCCGGTCGTTCATGAGCAAGGCGCAGGACACATGGCCGACGGCTATGCGCGCGTATCGGGTCGTCATGGCGTGGTCATCGGGCAAAACGGGCCCGGCATTAGCAACTGCGTCACCGCCATTGCCGCCGCCTATTGGGCGCATAGCCCGGTGGTCATCGTCACGCCCGAGGCGGGCACGATGGGCATCGGCCTGGGCGGCTTCCAGGAAGCGAAGCAACTGCCCATGTTCCAGGAGTTCACCCAGTACCAGGGCCATGTCACGCATCCCGCGCGCATTGCAGAATTCACGGGCCGCTGCTTTGATCGCGCGATGTCCGAGATGGGGCCGACCCAGTTGAACATCCCACGCGATTATTTTTACGGTCAGATCAAGGTGGAGATTCCGCAGCCGCATCGGCTCGATCGCGGTCCCGGCGGCGAACACAGCCTCAATGAAGCGGCTGACCTGATCGCCCAGGCGCGCTTTCCCGTGATCATTTCAGGAGGCGGCGTCGTCATGGCCGATGCGCTCGCCGAATGCCAGGCACTCGCCGAGCGGCTAGGTGCACCGGTGGTCAACAGTTATCTGCATAACGATTCCTTTCCCGCCAGCCACCCGCTGTGGTGCGGCCCACTCGGTTATCAAGGCTCCAAGGCTGCGATGAAGCTGCTCTCACGCGCCGATGTCGTGATCGCGCTCGGCTCCCGCCTGGGGCCTTTCGGCACCTTGCCACAGCACGGCATGGACTACTGGCCCAAGGAGGCGAAGATCATCCAGATCGATGCCGACCACAAGATGCTCGGGCTGGTGAAGAAAATTTCGGTGGGAATCTGCGGGGATGCCAAGGCCGCGGCACAGGCGCTCGTACAGCGCCTGGCTAAACGCACGCTAGCCTGTGAGGCCACGCGCACGGCACGTGCAGACCAGATCGCCAGCGAAAAAGCGATGTGGGAAAAAGAACTCGACGAATGGACCCACGAACGCGATGGCTACAGCCTCGACATGATCGAGGAGCAGAAACATGAACGGACACCGGGCGGCGGGCGGTATCTGCATCCGCGCCAGGTGCTGCGCGAACTCGAAAAAGCCATGCCCGAAGATGCCATGGTTTCGACGGATATCGGCAATATCAACTCCGTCGCTAATAGCTACCTGCGCTTTAACAAGCCGCGCAGTTTCTTCGCGGCGATGAGCTGGGGCAACTGTGGCTACGCTTTTCCCACCATCATCGGCGCGAAGGTCGCCGCACCGCACCGCCCAGCCATCTCTTATGCGGGCGATGGCGCATGGAGCATGAGCCTGATGGAAACGATGACCTGCGTGCGGCATCGTATTCCTGTGACAGCCGTCGTGTTCCATAACCGCCAGTGGGGCGCGGAAAAAAAGAATCAGGTTGATTTCTACAACCGCCGCTTCGTCGCTGACGAACTCGACAACCAGAACTTTTCTGCGATCGCCCAGGCGATGGGCGCGGAGGGGATCGTCGTGGACCGCCTTGAGGATGTCGGCCCCGCACTCAAACGCGCGATCGACAGGCAAATGAATTTCGGCAAAACAACCATCATCGAGATCATGTGCACCCGCGAACTCGGTGATCCTTTTCGCCGCGATGCACTGTCCAGGCCTGTTCGCTACCTCGACAAATACAAGGACTACACCTGAGCCGTACATCCGCATCCGCAGTTGGCCCCGCTAACGCCGAACGTTCAATATGAAAGCGCTGAACCGCATCGTCGAATGTGCCTGCCGCTCGCCGATGCGCATCGTGCTCAGCGAGGCCGAAGATCCACGCGTATTACGCGCCGCTCAACAGGCGGCGCTAACAGGTATTGCGCGCATCGTGCTAGTGGGCAATACGGAACGCGTGCGCGCTGCGGCATTGCGTGAAGGCATCGACGGGTCGACGCTCAAACTCGTTGATCCGGCCACATCGGCGCTCAGGCACGCGTTCGCTGCAGCGCTCTTTGCCTTACGTCACCACAAAGGCATGACCCTCGCGGCCGCCCAGGCGGCGATTCTCGATCCCCTTTGCTTCGCCAATCTCATGGTCCGGCTCGGGCATGCGGATGGCTCGGTGGCGGGCGCGGTTTACACCACGGCCGATGTGGTGCGTAGCGCGATCCGGTTCATCGGTGTGCAGGCTTCATTCACGCAGGTATCGAGTTTCTTTCTGATGATGCTGTGTGAACCTTTTCATACACTCAAGGGCGGTTTGATCTTTACCGACTGCGCACTGGTGGTCGATCCCGATGCCATCGCGCTCTCGAATATCGCGCTGGCCGCTGCGGATAGCGCCCGCAGCTTGCTGATGGAAGAGCCTCGCGTAGCGATGCTGTCGTTTTCAACCAGCGGCAGCGCCACACATAGAGTAGTCGACAAGGTAATCGAAGCCACCCGCCGCGTCCGCGCATTACGACCTGAACTCGCCATTGATGGCGATGTTCAGCTCGATGCCGCTATCGTCGCCGAGATCGCTACGCGCAAGATCAGGCATTCACAAGTCGAAGGCCACGCCAACGTTCTGGTTTTTCCCAGCCTGGAAGCGGGCAACATCGGTTACAAGCTAGCCGAGCGCATCGGTCAGGCAAGAGCCATCGGGCCTTTGCTCCAGGGCTTGCGTCAACCTGCCAACGATCTCTCGCGCGGCTGTAGCACCGAAGACATTTACTACGTCATCGCGGTCACGACCGTTCAGGCGCAAGCTGCCGCGAAGCGCGAAGCCGCAAGTGCCACAATCCTGAGTTCATCGTCCAGTTAGTCTCATCATCAATGAGCGAGCCTCGCTCAAGACACCCGCTGGTAATAAACATTCTGCGGATGCTGTGCTTCGGCAAAGAAGAACCAGCGTTCCGCCACAAGCCCCGCGTACTGAATCACGCATGCCGTACACAACAGCAGAGGCGCCATTGCCGAACACGCAGCCATCGCGCTCGCGCCGGTCAACGCGAACGGCAACGCAAACGCTGCCCCCAAAAAGCCAAACTTGACGACCTGTAGCATCTGGGGCGTCTGGCCATGGAAAAATTCACGGGTATTGAACGACCCTGCGGTAAAGCCGCGTGAGGTCTGTACGATCTTCCCGCTCTTTATTCCGGTTGCGCTTTGCAACGTCGATTTGGGCCGCAGCCTGGCATTACGCACCAGCGCGGCAATCCGTCCGGCGCAGGCAGCGAGTGTCAAAACGCAAGCGCCCAGTGCCAGCCCTCGCGTCAGCGACGGTGCAAACAACGCTGCGCAGGCGGCTGCCAGCGTGCAACCCGAGGCGCATCCTTGCAACACAAAGTTCATCAGCGTGAGCGGGCTCGCCCACTCCTGCAAGAACCGCAGACACGCATAAATCATCGCGCTGCAAACAAACAAGGCGAGGCTTGCCAGCACACCACACGCACCGACCAGCAAAGTCCCATGCCAGTTCAGCCAGTGCGCCACGCCATAAGCGCACGTCAGCGCAAGAAACAGCGGCAGCGCGAGACATTCACGCGAGAGCCACGAGGTACGCCACATCGCCACCGCACGCCAGGCCCGCTCTGGATGCCCGAGATGAAAGAACGAGGCGAGCAGCCCAAGCAGGCCCAGCGTCAGCGCGGAAGCTGAACCAGCCAGATAGAACGCGGTGGGCACATCGAAGGCCGTCATCAACGAAAACGCCTCAACCAGCACAAGCGCGATGAGCAAGCCTTGTGCGGCACCTGACAGCGTAGTGAGAAAAACGACGGAAAAAGCAGGCCGCATGCGGTCTCCAGGAGGATTGATGTATTTGATGTATTGATGACTACGCTTGCGTGTACTGCGTCAGCGGCGTTTGGCCAGGGCCACCAGGTTGATTTCGCCAGAAGCCCGTTGTGCGTCAAGCGCAGGCTCAGACGAACGCGCCGCCGCGCTAGCGCACGTCGACCCCTTGCCGCAGCCGCACGACGACGTAGTGGCAGAAGGTGGCGTCGGAACACGTGGCAGATAGTGATTCGATGGCCGCGTATTCCACTCGGGCATCAGCGCATAGCCACCGCGTGCGGCAATCGCCTGGGCCGCGGCCGATTCAGGATCGTGGATGTCACCAAAGATTCGCGCCGACGTCGGGCACGCGAGAACACAGGCAGGCTGACGCTCACGCTCCGGCAAAGCCTCGTTGTCGACACGATCGGAGCACAGGGTGCACTTCGTCATTTCCTTGCGCCCTTCGTCAAGCTCACGCGCGCCATATGGACACGCCCACGCGCAATACTTGCAGCCGATGCACTTGTCGTAATCGACCAGCACGATGCCATCTGCCTTGCGCTTATAGCTCGCGCCGGTCGGGCAAACCGGAACGCAGGGCGGGTCTTCGCAATGCAAGCACGACTTCGGAAAATGCACGGTTTCTGTCAGCGGAAATTCACCCGCCTCATAGGTTTGCACGCGATTGAAAAACGTCCCCGACGAATCTTCGTCATAAGGGTTCAGGTCAGCGAGACTGCCTGCGGCACCTGATGTGTTCCATTCCTTGCAACTGGTCACGCAAGCGTGGCAACCCACACAAACATTCAGGTCGATAACGAGGGCCATCTGGCTCATCGTGGGCTCCGGGTTATGGATCGGTGTTTGATCAATTTTTCATTACCTTGAGTTAGCGTTTAATCACCTTTGAACGCGCGGCGCAGGCGCGCAGCGAATTCTCCGCTGCCGGCAAAATACGCCTGCACCCGCTGCACCACCCGCGACGAGCCGGGAAAAGGCTGCATCGGTGCGAACTGCGGCAAGGTCGTCGTGGCGTTGTCCTCAGCCGGATAAATCCGCACGCGCACGTCATACCAGCCAGCCTGCCCGGTCACCGGATCGGAATTCGACAGATGCATTCCCGGCCGCGCCGCATCCGGAAGCTCATCGGTGATCACGTGATTCAGCAGAAAGCCGCGTTGTGATTCACTCGCACGCGGCCCAAGATTCCATGCCCCCGCCGCCTTGCCGATGGCATTCCACGTCCACACCGTGCCCGGTTCAACGGCCTCGCTATAGCGCGCCATGCAGCGCACCCGGCCCCAGGTCGACTCCGCATAAATCCAGGCGCCATCCGCGATGCCCTGTGTTGCCGCCAGCGCAGGATTGACGAACAGATAGTTTTCGCCATGAATTTGCCGCAGCCACGCGTTTTGCGAATCCCATGAGTGATACATCGCCATCGGCCGCTGCGTGATCGCGGCGAGCGGATAGCGCTGTGCATCGGTCACTTCGCACTCGAGCGGCGGATACCAGAATGGCAATGGATCGAAGTAGCGCGCAATGCGTTCGCGCAAATGTTCAGGCGGTTGCCGGCCTTGCGTTCGCCCTTGAGCGGCGAGACGGAATTTTTGCAGCACATCGGAATACAGCTGGATCACAACCGGCTCGCCAAACTTGCGCATGCCGTTAGCCACCGCCCACTCCATGTACGGGCCATTGCAGTTGCGCATGTATTGCAGCGCGTCGGGCAACGGGTAATGGAAGACACAGTTGTTCTTCGCGTACTGCTCCCATTGGCCGGGATTGGGCTCACCCACAACCTTCTTCGTGCCATCCTTGCCGCGCCAGCCCATGAGGAAACCCGTTCCCGAATCCGGTGCCGTCTGGAAATTAACAATGAAGTCGGGATAGTCACGAAACTTGCGCTCACCCTGCGCCGTCGTGAACGCGGGCAACCGGAGCCGGCTAGCCAGCTCAACCAGCACTTCCTGAAACGGCTTGCATTGTCCCGTTGGCGGCAACACTGGTACACGCACCGAATCCATCGGCCCATCGAACTCGGAAATCGGACGATCCAGCATCGACATCGCGTCATGGCGCTCCAGATACGTGGTGTCGGGCAAGATCAAATCCGCGAACGCGGTCATCTCCGATTCAAACGCATCGCAAACCACCAGAAATGGAATTTTGTAGTCGCCATCCTCACGCTTGTCGGCCAGCATCGTGCGCACTTGCGCGGTATTCATCGACGAGTTCCACGCCATGTTGGCCATGAAAATCAGGAGCGTGTCGATGGGATACGGGTCGCCACGCCATGCGTTGGTAATGACCGAATGCATCAGCCCATGCACGGCCAGCGGGTACTCCCATGAAAATGCCTTGTCGATCCGCACGGGCGCGCCCTGATCATCGATGAACAAATCTTCGGGGCCTGCTGGCCAGCCTAGCGGACCCGTTGCTAGCGGCGTATTGGGCTGAACCGCGCTGGGATGGTTCGGCGGTTTGGCCGAGGGCGGGACAGCGCGGGGATACGGTGCCTTGTGACGAAAACCACCCGGCCGGTCAATCGTGCCGAGCAGCGACATCAGCACCGCCAGGGCGCGGATTGTCTGAAACCCGTTCGAGTGCGCAGCCAGCCCGCGCATCGCATGAAAGGCGACCGGATTGCCTTCCACGGATTCATGCGTCTTGCCCCATGAATCCGTCCACGGAATCGGCAAGACGATGCGATGGTCCCGCGCCATCGCCGCCATCTCATGCGCCAGTTGCCGGATTTTGTCCGCTGCGATGCCGGTAATCTCGGCGGCCCACTCGGGGGTACAGTGCGCGACCTGCTCGCGCAGCAAGGCAAACGAGGGCGCGACCGGTGTGCCATCGTCAAGCTGGTAACGCCCGTCGAGCGCGGGCTCTACGCCCTCCGTGTGATGCAGCACCGCGCGGTTCCGAACACGGTCCCACCAAAGACGGTTTTGTGGATACAGCGCATTTTTCTCGGGCGCCACGGCATCGCGGACAAACAAGCCGAAAGTATCGCTGTCTTCGCGCAGATCAATCAGCTCACCCGCATTCGTAAAACGCGCAACAAACGCGTGATCGAACGCATCGATTTCGATCAGTTCCCGAATCCAGGCCATGAACAGCGCACCATCGGTGCCAGGACGAATGGGCACCCATTCATCGGCAATCGCGGCGTAACCGGTGCGTACCGGATTAATCGCAATGAAACGTCCTCCGGCGCGCTTGAATTTAGACAAGGCGATCTTGAGCGGATTGGAATGGTGATCTTCGGCCGTGCCGATCATGAAGAACAACTTGGCACGCTCGAGATCCGGGCCACCGAACTCCCAGAATGAGCCACCCATCGTGTAGATCATCCCCGCGGCCATGTTGACCGAACAAAACCCGCCATGCGCTGCGTAGTTGGGCGTTCCAAACTGTTTGGCAAAGAGCCCGGTCAGCGCCTGCATCTGGTCGCGGCCCGTGAAGAGCGCGAACTTTTTTGGATCGGTTGCCCGCAGATGGGCCAGACGCTTCTCCAGCACCGCGAATGCGGTTTCCCACGATACAGGTTCGAACTGCGCATCGCCTCGCTCGCTGCCAGGCTTGCGCATCAGCGGCTGCGTCAGGCGCGCGGGCGAATACTGCTTCATGATGCCCGCCGAACCCTTCGCGCAGATCACGCCCTGATTCAGCGGATGCTCTGGATTGCCGTCGATATAACGCACCTCGCCATCACGCAGATGCACGCGGATACCGCAACGGCACGCGCACATATAACAGGTTGTTGTTTTTATCTCGAGCTTTTCGTTTTGCTCGCGCACGCCATGTTTCATGAATGTTCCTTGTCCGCATAGCGGGATTTGCGGCAACCCGCCATGCTTGCAGTTCGATCTCCGGTTGCCCGCCAGGCGATGATGGCGCGGGCCGCGCCTGGCATGTCTCGTCGCGCTTTTTGTCTGCCTTGTTTT
Source organism: Paraburkholderia hayleyella (assembly GCF_009455685.1). Taxonomy (NCBI): domain Bacteria; kingdom Pseudomonadati; phylum Pseudomonadota; class Betaproteobacteria; order Burkholderiales; family Burkholderiaceae; genus Paraburkholderia; species Paraburkholderia hayleyella. Next base: position 67,292 of record NZ_QPES01000001.1, read on the forward strand.
TCTGCCGTCGCTCGTTGTGCGTCGCTACCTGGCGTCCGGTCAATGCGTCTTTTCAAGCGCACGGCGGAAATTACCATGCACCGGGTCCACCGTACACGCTTCGATTTCCACCGTTGCTGAATGCCCGCGCCCAGGCTTGCCATACAGGCGGCGCCATGCATAAGCGGCCAGCAGCACGCCGAAGCTCACGAGACCCAGCCACAGCGGCTTGCGCTGCCCAGGAATAAACGCCATCGCCACGAGGATGCTGATCATGCCAAGAATGGCCAGCCAGGTCAGATACGGAAAACACCACATCCGGACCTTGAGCCTGCCTGCGGCCTCACGCTCGAGCTTCTTGCGCAAACGCAGTTGCGAAAGCGCGATCAACAGATAGACGAAGAGCGCCACGGTGCCATATGAATTGACCAGAAAGGCAAACACGGTATCGGGCGAGATGTACGACATGACAACCGAGACATAGCCAAACACCGTGCCCAGCAAGATCGCACGGACCGGCACGCCATGCCGGTTGACGCTGGCGAACACAGCAGGCGCATCGCCATGACGCGTCAAGGCAAACATCATCCGCGATGCCGCGTACAGCCCGGAATTCAACGCTGACAGCACCGCTGTCAGCACGATAGCGTTCATCACCGCGGCGGCGGCAGGCAGGTTCATCGCTTCGAGCGCGCTGACATAGGGCGTTGCCATCTGTGGTGAATTCCACGGCACCAGCAACACGACGAGCAACACCGAGCCCACGTAAAACACCAGCACACGCGTAATCACCGAGTTCGTCGCCTTCGCTACCGCTTTCGCAGGCTCATGGGCTTCCGCCGCCGCGATGGTGACAATCTCCGCGCCGAAGTAAAAGCCCGTTGCAGCAACCGCCCCGCTCATCACCGGGCCGATGCCGTTGGGCATGAGTCCGCCATGATCGAGCAGCGTAGGCAAGACAGCAGTGGTATGCATCGACGCGGGCCACCAACCCAGCACATACAACCCACCGAGAAACAGAAACACGATGATCGCCGTCACCTTGACCGATGAAAACCAGAATTCGAATTCACCGTAACTGCCGACCGATAGCAAGTTCGTCGCGCTCAACATGACGAGCAACGTGAGGCTGATGGCCCAGGCAGGGGCCTCCGGCAACCAGAACTGCACCAGCTTCGCGCCCGCCACAGCTTCGACCGCGACGACGATCACCCAGAAATACCAGTACATCCAGCCGGTTAAAAAGCCCGCTAGCCGGCCCGGCCCATGCGCGCCCGCAAACGCTAACCGGGCATATTCATAGAACGAGCCCACGGCAGGCATCGCGCAGGCCATCTCACCCAGCATCCGCATGACCAGCACGACCAGCGCGCCAGTCATGAGAAACGACAGCACCGCCGCGGGTCCTGCCTGCTGAATCACCACGCCACTGCCGACAAAAAGCCCCGCGCCGATCACCCCACCGAGCGCGATCATCGTCATGTGGCGCTGCTTGAGCCCGCACTTCAGTTCACTTTTATCCATCGAGGGTTGCATGTCGTCTCCACATCTGGATTATCTGAACACCGCGCGTGCCACCTGTGTCTGGAACGCTCCCTGGTCTCAACCCTGGCAAGGCAGTTGCCCGCACACCTCAGCGCAGGGGTCTTTTTTGCTTTTAATGAATGACGTGTGCAGACCCGCACGGGGCAGAAGCAGGATGGTGACCGCGCAGTTGTCCGGCCTGGCTGTCTCGCGCCATCGCCACCGGTGGGTCACGCTCAGGGCTTCTCGTCGCGCCTGAAATACGACTGATAGAGCAGCCGTTGTCCGACACGGCGGAAAGGCGCAAACAAATGGCCTGGCAACGCAGAAGTAAAGATCGGCAGCGAGAGCGCAGCGGAGCGCTTGCCCGCGATCTGTTCGGCGAGCCTTCGGCCAGCCTGCTGCGAATACGACACGCCATTGCCGCCGTAGCCCAGCGCGTAATAAACAGACTGCGATGCGTCCGGCTGACAGATACGCGGCATCATGTCGTGGCTGACATCGACCCAGCCCCACCAGGAGTAATCAATCGCAATGCCGCGCAACGCAGGAAACTTGCGCGCCATGCCCTCCTTGAGCATCTCCAGGTGACGTGGATGGGATGCGTCCTGCCCCGTAATGGCGCTACGGCTGCCAATTTGCAGACGCTGATCGGGGAGGAAGCGGTAATAAAAACGCAGCGTGCGGGTATCGGTGAGTACCTGCGTCGTGCGGAAATTACAGGCAAGGCGTTCCTGCTCGTTGAGCGGACGCGTCACCAGCGAGTTCGACAGAATCGGCATGATGCGGCTACGCAATGACGGATGCAGTGTCTGCGAGGTATACGCGCCGCTCGCAATGCCCACCGAACGGGCCCGTACCGTGCCGCCCGGCGTATGCAAATGATGCACACCGTTCACGGTTTCCCATCCACTCACCGGGCTGCAGGTGTACACCCGGGCACCCGCTTGCCGCGCCAGCTTCAAATAACCAAAAGCCAGTTTTAACGCATGAATGCCGATGCCTTCGAGCTCATGCAGCGCACCGGCTGCTTCGCAATCGTTGACGTACTCGCGGCGCAGTGTCTCCTGACTCAGCAACTCGGAGGGGTAGCCAAACACATCCTTCCAGACTTTCGCTTCCGCCGCGAGCCGGGCCATGACGCGTGGCCGGTGGGCAATCAGAAAATGGCCGCCCGGCTGCGGCTCACAATCAATCTCGGCCACCAGCGTCTTGAAGTGATCGAAGCCTTGCTGGATTTCGTCATGCATTTGCAACGCGACGTCCTTGCCCCAGCGCGCAATCCATTGCGAGCGCGAAAGCCGTCCCACCGCGTTTTGGCCCTGGCCGCCATTGCGGCTGCTACAGCCCCAGCTCGTCCTGTTGGCTTCCAGCACGACAGCCTTGATGCCATGCTCGCGGGCCAGGCACAACGCCGCGGCCAGTCCGGTATAGCCCCCGCCGATGATGGCGACATCCACATCGAGATCCTGTGTCACCGGGCCATCGTCCGCCGGCGGCACTCCGGCTGTCGCTACCCAGTAAGTCGGCGCATATTGCCGGCCCTGCCCCGGTCCTGGCGAAACCAGAGGGTCGTAGACCGGATCGTAGGGTGTATCGCTAGCGCCACCCGCCATCACGCCATGCGTGACTGCCCCGACCGAGCTGTATGTCATGTGCGGCTCCTCGTTAATCCCAGACAATCAGACTCAGACGTTTTGCGGCGGACGATCCTTGCGGAAGGCACGCTTGACGGCAATGAGCCCATCACGGAAAACGAACAGGTCGCAACCTTGCGCTTCGATCCGTCTGCCATCCCGATGCGTTCCCGTAAAGAGCCATTCGGACACGCCGCGTTCACCCATCGTGTAATGGCAGCTATCGCCCCAGTGCGCATCGGGAAAATTTCTAAACACCGCATCAAACGCCTCACGTACCGCAGCCTGGCCTACAAAACGCGCGCCGTAAGTTTCCTTGCCGCCGGCCGCCTCGAAGACACAATCGGGGGTCATCAAATGCATCAGCGCCTTGGCATCGTGGCGATTGAATGCCGCTGAAAATTCGATGAGCGTCTCTACGTTCGTACCGGGTTGTGCTGTTTGCGTGGGTTGTACGGGGGGCGTGGGGGGAGCTGTTTGTGGGCTGCTCATCTGAGTCTCCTGTCTGCTTTTTTTGCTTCGTTCAGTGCGTCCGCCGTTGTCCGGCAACGTGCAAAAAATTGTAGGCAGGCCCATTCACGGCAGGTAGGACCAGTGCTGGCGTATCGCCTGGTACAGTGCGATACCCCTGCATACGGTTTGATGCAGTGCAATGCGATCGCGCACTGCGTGATAAAATCGCCGCAAACTCAAGGGCTTAAAGGGTTTTTCAAGGGCTTAATTCAAGGACTTGCAGATATGCCAGACAAGTCCTTTTTTCATTTCCCCATTTTCAGCATGAACGGTCGTGCACGATGCGCGTCACCCGCACACCGCACCCACGCATGCCCTATCTGCCAGCTGATATCCACGGAGTTTTTCTGTGCCCCCCAATGATGTGAAAAATAGCGCGCTAGTGCTGTTTTCTGGCGGCCAGGATTCGGCCACGTGCCTTGCCTGGGCGCTCGAGCGCTATCAAACCGTCGAAACCCTCGGTTTCGATTACGGCCAGCGGCATCGCGTCGAACTCGACTGCCGTGGCCGTTTTCGCACGGCCATCGCGCAAGCGTTTCCGCACTGGGCTCCGCGTCTCGGCGACGATCATCTGATCGACCTGTCGGTACTCGGCGCGATCAGCGACACCGCGATGACACGCGCCATCGAAATCGAGACGGCAGCCCATGGCTTGCCCAATACCTTCGTGCCTGGCCGTAACCTGATGTTCATGACGCTGGCCGCGGCTGTGGCCTATCGGCGTGGTTTGCGCGTCCTGGTGGGCGGCATGTGCGAAACCGATTTTTCCGGCTATCCCGACTGCCGCGACGACACCATGAAGGCGCTGCAAGTCGCACTCAATCTGGGTATGGATCGCCGCTTCGTGCTGGATACGCCGCTGATGTGGCTCGACAAAGCCGACACATGGCAGCTCGCGCATACGTTGGGAGGCGATGCCCTGGTCGAACTGATTCGTGTCGACACACACACCTGCTACCTCGGCGAGCGCACCACATTGCACGCATGGGGTTATGGCTGCGGCACCTGTCCGGCCTGCCAGTTGCGCCAGCGCGGCCATGAGGCCTGGCTGCGCGGCGAGCCCGTCAGCAAGCCGGATTAACCCACAAGCAGCCGGACGCCATACCGGTTTCACAAACACTTTCTCGAAGCATCGGACAAACCGCAGCATGACTTACGCAGTCAAGGAAATTTTCTACACATTGCAAGGCGAAGGCGCGAATGCGGGCCGTCCGGCTGTGTTTTGCCGCTTTGCGGGCTGCAACCTGTGGTCAGGCCGCGAGGAAGACCGTGAGCAGGCCATCTGCCGCTTTTGCGATACCGATTTTGTCGGCACCGACGGCGAAAACGGCGGCAAATACCGTAGCGCAGCCGATCTCGTCGCGCTGATCGCCTCGCTTTGGCCAGCAGGAGAAGGCCATCGCTTTGTCGTCTGCACCGGCGGCGAGCCCATGCTGCAACTCGATGCCGCGCTGATCGACGCGCTCCACGCCGCGCACTTCGAAATCGCCATCGAAACCAATGGCTCGTTGCCGGTGCCGGATTCCATCGACTGGATCTGCGTCAGCCCGAAGGCCGATGCACCGCTCGTCGTGACACGCGGCAATGAACTAAAAGTCGTGATTCCGCAAGACAATCAACGTCTCACTGATTACGCCCAACTCGATTTCGAGTACTACCTCGTCCAGCCCATGGATGGCCCTTCGCGCGACCTCAACACCCAACTCGCCATCGATTGGTGCAAGCGTCATCCGCAATGGCGCCTGTCGATGCAAACCCATAAATACCTGAACATTCCCTGATTGACCGTGCTAACCATTACCCGAAAACTCGAATTCGATGCGGGCCACCGCATCCCCGATCACCGTAGCCAGTGCCGCAACCTGCACGGCCATCGCTATGTGCTTGAAATTACCTTGCTAGGCGATCTGGTGGAAACCGAAGGCGCGCCCGATCGGGGCATGGTGATGGATTTCGCCGACGTCAAGGCGCTCGCACTCGAACACCTGGTGAACCTGTGGGATCACGCCTTTATCGTCTACGAAGGCGACGCTCACGTGCGCGGCTTTCTGGATTCGATGCCCGGCCACAAAACGGTGGTGCTCGATCGCATTCCCACCGTCGAAAACCTTGCGGCTATCGCCTTCGATATCCTGGCGCAGGTGTATGACGCCCACTACGGCGTGAACCTGCGCTTGCAACATGTGCGCCTTTACGAAACGCCCAATTGCTGGGCTGATGTGGTGCGCTAAAGGCGTGCGCTGGGCATCATGGCTATGCGGCGGAAGCGGTGGGAAACACGCTCCGCACTAGCTTTGCATCAGGCGTTTTTGCCGCGCGACATTCATGATGAGCCCCACCGCCACCCCCAGCGTGGTGAGCGCGGTGCCCCCATAACTCATGAAGGGCAACGGTACACCCACCACAGGCAGGATCCCGCTCACCATGCCAATGTTGACGAAGGCATACGTAAAAAACGCCATCGTCAGCGCCCCCGCCAGCAAACGGCCAAAGAGCGTAGTGCCGTTCGCTGCTATAAACAGCCCACGCGCAATCAGCGCCATATACAGCACCAACAGCACAAGACCGCCCGCAAGACCGAACTCTTCGGCGTACACCGCGAAAATAAAATCAGTATGTTTCTCGGGAATGAACTCGAGGTGAGCCTGGGTTCCCTTCAGCCAGCCCTTGCCCAGCGTACCGCCCGAGCCAATCGCAATCACGGCCTGAATCGTATGGAAACCCTTGCCGAGCGGATCGGAAGTCGGATCCAGCAAGGTACAGACGCGATGCTTCTGATAGTCATGCATCATCGGCCAGGTCACATCCGGCTGGCAGATCTTGTCCTGAAACACGGCGACTGACCCCACGGCGAGCACGCCCGCAAGCAGCACCGGAACAATCAGGCGGAAGCTCAGCCCGGCGAAATAAATAACAAAAAACCCTGCTGCAAATACCAGCACCGCCGTGCCCAGATCGGGCTGTTTCGCAATCAGGCTGACAGGCAAGCCGAGAATCACAAAGCCCACCGCATAGTCGTACCAGCGCATCACGCCCTCGCGCCGCTGGTAATACCAGGCCAACATCAGCGGCGTAGCGATCTTCATGATTTCGGATGGCTGTATGACCACGCCCACGTTGATCCAGCGCTTCGCGCCCTTGCGCGTCAGGCCGAAAAGCGCCACCGCGACCAGCAACGCAATGCCGAAGGTATACAGCGGCACCGCGAAACGCATCAATGTGGTGGAGGGCACGTTGGCCAGCGCCCACATCAGCACGAACGTCAGCATGATGTTGCGCAACTGGTCTTCGACACGCCCAGGCACATTCAGACTCGCGCTATACAGCGTGACGATACCGACCGACAGAAGCAAAAAAACGATCAGCGCGAGTGGCCGGTCAAAGCCTGCGAACATCCGCACGATGCGGGCGAACCAGGCACGCTTGTCGAATTGCATGCGTTTTCCTTATTCGGTGGCCGCGCCGCTGGCTGCGGCACCCGCCGACGCGCGAGCAGGATGCGATGGATCAAGACCTGACTTGCGCAGCCTCATTTTTCTCACGCTGGCCGATACGGCTTGAGGCGCGGAAGCGGAAGCGGAAGCGGGGACGTGGGCAGGGGCAGGCGCGGAGGCAGAAGTAGAAGTGGATGCAGGAGCAGGAGCCGAAGCCGGAACCGGAACCGCTACGGAAGCCGGCGCGGGAGCCGACGCTGGCGCGCCATCAATCACGTACCGCACGGCGGGCGCCTGAGGCAATGGCAAAGCCTTGAAACCGGCGGCAACCGATGTCGCCACACCGCTGGCGGGCAAGGCCGCTACATTTCCCGTCACCGGCATGGACACAGCCACGGTCGCCGATGCAGCCGCGGCAACCGCGGCAGCTTCCGCGCCCGGCTTTAAGCGATCCACCAGATAAAAATCGAGCACCCGGCGCGCCACAGGGCCTGCTGCCTGAGCCCCCCAGCCGCCGTTTTCGACGATCAGCGCGACGGCAATTTTTGGCTTTTCCACGGGCGCAAAAGCGATGAACAACGCGTGATCGCGCAAATGCTCGGCGATCGCGTGGCCATGATATTTGCCACCTTGCAGGGAAAACACCTGCGCCGTCCCCGTCTTGCCCGCCGAGGTGTAAGGCGCATTGGCGAATACCTTGTAGCCCGTTCCCGACGGATTCATGTTGACGTTCTCCATGCCCCGCTTGACCACGTCGATATCTTCCTGCGATATGTCGATGCGTCCGCTTTCTTTCGGCACAGTCAGATGCGTGTCGCGCGTCAGCGGGTTCTCGACTTCCTTGACCAGGTGAGGCTTCATCAGCACGCCGTTATTGGCAAGCGTCGCGGTGGCATGCGCGAGTTGCAGAATCGTGAAGGAGTTATAGCCCTGGCCGATTCCCAGGCTGATGGTTTCGCCTTCGAACCAGCGTTGCTGCTCCGGCTTACGGTATGCCTTGCGCTTCCATTCAGTGGAAGGCAGGATGCCGCGTGCCTCGCCCGAGATATCAATGCCCGTCAACTGACCAAAGCCCCAGGGTTTCATAAAGTTGGCAATGGCATTGACGCCCAGATCGTGCGCCAGCATGTAGAAATACGTGTCGTTGGACACCATGATGGCGCGGTTCATATCGACCCAACCCTGCCCTTGCGGCACGTCATTGCGGAACGTATGCCCCCCCAGCGTATACGAGCCCGGATCCTGAAAACCCCAGCCCGGTGTGCGCTTGTGCAGCTTCAGCGCAGCGAGCGCCATAAACGGTTTATAGGTCGAACCCGGCGGATAAGTACCATGCAGGGGCCGGTTCAGCAGCGGGTGATCGGGCGAATTATTCAGTTCATCCCATGTCTGCTGGTCGATGCCATCGACAAACGAATTGGGATCGAAGCTCGGTGCCGAGACAAACGCCAGGACGTCGCCCGTGGCGGGCTCGATCGCCACCAATGCCCCACGCCGCCCGGCAAACGCCTGCTCGGCCACCTGCTGCAAGCCGATATCGAGCGACAGCACAAGGTTGTTGCCTGGCGTTGCCAGGGTGCGTGACAGCGTCCGCACCGGACGCCCCCCGGCGGTGACCTCGACCTCCTCGAAGCCGGTCAGGCCATGCAGTTCGGTTTCATAGCTCTGCTCGACACCGATCTTGCCTATGTAATCGGTGCCCTTGTAATTGTTGACATCGAGACGAGGGTCGTAATGCTCGGAATCGGCATCGTTATGATCGCTCGCGTCGTCGATGCGCTGCTGGTCGCGTTGCGAAATCCGGCCGATATAGCCAATCACGTGCGCGGCGGTGGTCCCCATCGGATACTGGCGAAAGAGCCGCGCCCGCACTTCGACACCAGGAAAACGGAAGCGCTGCGCCGTAAAGCGTGCCACTTCCTCATCGGTCAAGCGGGTGCGGATGGGCAAGCTCTCGAAGTTTTTCGAATCTTCCTGCAGCTTGCGAAAGCGCCGCCGATCGCGGACATCAATCGAGATCACACTCGAAAGATGGTCGATCACGTTATCAAGTGAATCGTTAAGCTTCGACGGCGTGATTTCGAGCGTATAGGCTGAATAATTTTTAGCCAGCACCACCCCATTGCGGTCAACGATAATGCCGCGGTTGGGAACAATCGGCGCAACCGAAATGCGATTCTCATTCGCCTGCAAGGCGTACTTGTTGTAGTGCCAGACCTGCAGGTAAAAAAAGCGTAGGGCAATCAGCCCAAAACAGACGAACACGAACAGGCCCGCAGCCGCCACACGCAGGCGAAACTTCGAAAGCTGTTGCTGGGTGTCCTTGAACTCAGTCATGCGGATAAATGGAACACAATGCCGCCGCACTTGCCCGGCATGCAGGCAAGCCGGGCTGCTTAAAGGTCCGGGGAGGTGTAGACGCTGTCAAGAGAGTTTCCGGTGCCTGGAAGAACGAGAACGGGGTTCAGGGCTGAATCTGATCTGAATGGAGGCTAAATCGGGCGGGTATCGTCCGGATCGGCGGGGCGGCGCTGCGGCATCAGCAGCAGATGGCAAGCCAGCGGCCACAACGCGGCTTCGACGAACCCGTCGATCAGATACCCCCAGCCAGGGAATGCCGCACCGGTCAGCAAACGAATCATGAAGGGCACGAGTTGCGCGATGACGAGCAGCGGCATCACGGCGAAGATCTGCAATGGCAGCGGAATCCACAACACGCGGCGGTGAATCATGATCGCGCCGTAAGACAGCAGCGTATAGGCCAGCGCATGTTCGCCGAGCAGGCTGGCATTGTGGACGTCCATCAACAAGCCCAGCAGAAACGCCAGCCCCATCCCAACCTTGCGCGGCTGATGCACGTTCCAGAATAGCAACACGAGCGCGACAAAATCCGGTATGCCAACCAGACGGCCCCACGGCATCAGGTTCAACAGAAACGCCGCCGCCAGGCTGAACGCAATGAAGTACGGATTGACCGGTTGCAGGATGTATTGCGGGCGAGTCATGGCTGGGCTCCCCGCGGCTTCGCTCCGGCTGCCGGGGCTTTCGGGGCGGCGGCTTGAGCGGCTTGAGCGGTTTTATCTGTGGCAGGCACGGCAGGCGTGGGCTTCCTCTCGATCGCGGCCTGCGAGCCCGCCAGCGCCTTCGCCACCTTGCTAATCGGCTGGTCCGCAACCGGCTCCGCCTTGTTCGGCGTTTGGGCGGTTTTTTCCGCTTTGGCATCCTTATCTGCATTTGCGGCCTCCGCCGCCTCAGGACGCGGCGGTACGTCGTTCTCGTAATGCAGCACCAGCAACTGACGCGCACCGCGCACGGGCGCCACGGGGACACAAACCACCCGCGCAAAGGCGGTATCGGCCTGCTTGTCCACGCGCACCACCTTCGCCACCGGCAACCCCGGTGGATAAATGCCATCGAGACCGCTTGTAATCAGCTCATCGCCCGCCAGCACATCCGCGCTGGTCGGCACAAAACGCAAATCGAGCGAATCGCCCTTGGGTGTGCCGTAAATCACGCTGCGCAGCCCTGTGCGGACAATCTGCACAGGTACGGCCTGATCCTTGTCAGTCAGCAAGGTCACTTCAGCCTGAAGCGGAAACACCCGCGTCACCTGGCCAATCACGCCATCTTCGTTGACCACCGGCGAGCCTTCCTTGATGCCTTGCCGCGAGCCACGGCCAATCACGACCTTCTGCGTAAAAGGGTCGCGCGTGTCGTACTGGATTTCAGCGGGAATCGCCTGCGTGGTGGTGCGCTGCGACAACTGCAACAAATCGCGCAAATGAGCGTTTTCAGCTTCGACTTGCGTGGCGTCATGAGCTTGTAGCGAGAGCTGGAGATTTTTGGCGCGCAGCGTGTCGTTGGCGTTGCGCAAGGTGGCGCTTGTCACGGCCAGATCAGCGGCGCCCATGAACATGTCTCGCGGCACCAGCGCCGCCCGCTGCAACGGATAAAGGCTTGCGCCGATAATGCCGCGCATGATCTCCAGTGTCTTGAAGCGTGCGTCGGACACCAGCAGCACGAGCGCCAGAAGCACGAAGAAGATCAGCCGCACAATGGCGGACGGGCCTTGTTTGAATAAGGGCGGCGGACTGTAATCCATGGTCGGCGCCGGGGGCGTGAACGGTTGGATGATGCGGCGCGAAACGCCGCATTCAGCGCGCGACGGCCAGGGGAATCAGCCGGTAGGTCCGCGACGCTGGCATGTAGGAAAACCCGTTTATTCGTAAGAAAAAATGCTGCCGAGCTTGTCCATGCGTTCGAGCGCCATTCCAGAGCCGCGCACAACACATGTCAGCGGATCTTCGGCCACCAGCACTGGCAAACCGGTTTCTTCCGCGAGCAGACGGTCGAGATCGCGCAGCAACGCGCCGCCGCCCGTCAGCATCATCCCGCGCTCGGCGATGTCGGCACCGAGTTCAGGCGGTGTTTGCTCAAGCGCGATTTTCACGGACGACACGATCTGGTTGAGCGGATCGGTCAGGGCTTCGAGAATTTCGTTGCTGGAAATGGTGAAACTGCGCGGAATACCTTCCGACAGGTTACGGCCCTTCACTTCCATTTCCTTGACTTCGGAGCCTGGAAACGCGGAGCCGATTTCTTTCTTGATGGCTTCGGCGGTTTGCTCGCCGATCAGCATGCCGTAGTTGCGACGGATGTAATTGACGATGGCTTCATCGAACTTGTCACCGCCGACACGCACCGAACCCTTATAAACAATGCCGCCCAGCGAGATCACGCCGACTTCCGTCGTGCCGCCGCCGATATCGACCACCATCGAGCCGGTCGCCTCGGATACGGGCAAGCCCGCACCGATCGCGGCAGCCATGGGTTCTTCGATCAGATAGACCTGGGAGGCGCCCGCGCCATGCGCGGCTTCCTTGATCGCGCGGCGCTCGACCTGGGTCGAACCGCACGGCACGCAAATAATGATGCGCGGCGAAGGGGAGAACATGCGGGATTCGTGAGCGGTTTTGATGAACTGCTTGATCATCTGCTCGGTGACGGTGAAATCGGCGATCACGCCGTCTTTCATGGGCCGGATCGCCTCGATATTGCCGGGCACCTTGCCAAGCATCTGCTTGGCTTCCTTGCCGACTGCCTGAATGGTTTTCTTGCCATTCGGGCCGCCTTCCTGGCGAATGGAAACAACCGAAGGTTCATCGAGGACGATACCTTTGCCACGCATGTAGATCAGCGTGTTAGCGGTACCGAGGTCAATCGCCAGATCGTTGGAAAAGTAGCTGCGCAAAAAGCCGAACATTCAAAATCCTGTCTCGCTTGGGGCCGGGCGGTGCCATGAAGGCACCGGGCGGCAGCGGAAAAAATAACAGCCTCAGCCGGGCGAAAGTCAGAAACGACGCCACAGAAAACTTGAAGCTGCGAGGGAATCTACCGGGAGCCGGAACAAAGGGCCTGGGCCATCTGGCTAGCCTGAGTGACATACAGCGCCCGCTTCAGGCCATGCTTCAGACCAACTACGCACGCACCCCACACCAATTACACGCAATTACACGTTTTTTAACTGCACACCGTCTGGGTAAATACAAAAACAAAAGACCACATATGGAGTCAGTCACATACGGAACGCAGCAGGCTCTGAGCGATTTGCAGCGAAATGGTTCAAGCAGGGTTCAGGTATTTCTGAAAGACCCCAGCAAGCCGGTCCGGGTTTTGGGTCGAACGCGTAATGATACCTTATAATTTCGCCTGATTTGAAGGAAACGGACGGCACTTTTCGCCTTCGCTGGCCCCTTTTTCATGGGTCTGCACCCCGTCTGCCCCACTCGCGCAACACGCTGCCGCTGTCAGGTTTTTCACAGCCGCGCACTACTTTTCCCGGTGACTGCATGTCTTTGACCCCAACCGATGTGAAACGCATCGCCCAGCTTGCGCGGCTCGAACTCCCCGAGGCCGAAACCGGCCCACTGCTCGCCCAGCTCAATGGCTTCTTCAGCCTCGTTGAGCAGATGCAGGCAGTGGACACTACCGGCATCGCTCCGCTAGCCCACCCCATCGAGCAGATCGAGGACGTTGCCTTGCGCCTGCGCGAAGACACCGTGAGCGAAACCATCGACCGCGCCGCGTTCCAGCAACCCGCGCCCGCTGTAGAGGACGGTCTCTATCTGGTGCCCCGGGTGATCGAATAAAACCTTCAGGAAAATGTGGCGTTACGCCGCATACATCCTGTACGCCAATTCGGTATGTCAAGGCCTTCAAGCCACCGTGATCCTGGCTTCCTTGCCTTACAGGCAATGCAAGCACTACAGGCAATACAGGCAATACAGGCTGGCTTATCTCTTTTTTTAACGGCAGCGCGAGACGCCGCCGCGCTCTTCAGGAACCTCCCACAATGCACGAAAAAAGCTTGACCGAGCTACGTGCCGCACTCGCGGCCAAGGAATGCTCCGCTGTCGAACTTGCGCAGCATTATCTCCAGCGCATCGACGCGGCCAGCCACCTGAATGCGTTCATTCAGGTCGATGCAGACCTGACGCTCGCCCAGGCAAAAGCGGCCGACCAGCAGCTTGCCAACGGCACCGCCGGCTCGCTGTGCGGCGTGCCCATCGCTCACAAGGATGTGTTCGTGACGCGCGGCTGGCAGGCCACGGCAGGCTCAAAGATGCTCGCGGGCTATACCAGCCCGTTCGATGCCACCGTCGTGGAACGCCTGCAGCGCGCGGGCATGGTCTGCGTCGGCAAGACCAACATGGACGAGTTCGCCATGGGCTCGTCCAACGAAAACTCGTACTTCGGGCCGGTGCGCAACCCCTGGGATCCACTCGCCGTACCCGGCGGCTCATCAGGTGGCTCGGCGGCAGCGGTCGCCGCGCGCCTCGCGCCTGCCGCGACGGGCACCGACACAGGCGGCTCGATCCGCCAGCCCGCATCGTTCTCGGGCATTACCGGCATCAAGCCCACCTATGGCCGCGTCTCGCGCTACGGCATGATCGCGTTTGCCTCGTCGCTCGATCAGGGCGGCCCCATGGCGCAAAGCGCCGCTGATTGCGCACTGCTGCTCAATGCCATGGCCGGTTTCGACGAACGCGATTCGACCAGCCTCACCCGCGCCGATGAAGACTACACGCGCCATCTCGGCGCCGCCTGGTCCGCCAGCCAGCCAGCCGCCAGCCAGCCGCTCGCGGGCCTGCGCATCGGCTTGCCGCGTGAATATTTCGGCCCCGGCCTCGCCGCCGACGTGCGCGCCACCCTCGACACCGCGCTCAAGCAGTACGAGACGCTCGGCGCAACGCTCGTCGAAGTCTCGCTGCCCAAAACCGAGCTGTCGATCCCGGTCTATTACGTCATCGCTCCCGCTGAGGCATCGTCGAACCTCTCGCGCTTCGACGGCGTGCGCTACGGCCATCGCGCCGCGCAGTACAGCGATCTCGCCGACATGTACCAGAAATCCCGCGCCGAAGGCTTTGGCGCCGAGGTCAAGCGCCGCATTCTGGTCGGCACCTATGTGCTGTCGCACGGCTATTACGATGCCTACTACCTTCAGGCACAAAAAATCCGTCGCATCATCGCCCAGGATTTCCAGCAGGCGTTCGCCCAGTGCGACGTCATCATGGGGCCGGTCGCGCCTTCCGTAGCGTGGGATCTCGGTGCCAAGGGCGACGACCCGCTGCAGATGTATCTGGCGGATATCTACACGCTGTCGGTCAGTCTCGCGGGCCTGCCGGGCATGAGCGTGCCCTGCGGCTTCGGCAGCGGCGCCCATGCGCAGCGGCCCGTGGGCCTGCAAATCATCGGCAACTATTTCAGTGAAGCGCGCATGCTTCAGGTGGCGGATGCCTTCCAGCGCGCCACGCATTGGCATCGGCAAACGCCAGCGGCAACCGTCGCGCGGGAGGAAAAATAATGCAGTGGGAAGTCGTCATCGGCCTTGAGACACACGCGCAGTTATCGACCGTCTCGAAGATTTTCTCGGGCGCGCCAACCCAGTTCGGCGCGCAACCCAATACCCAGGCCTGCCCTGTCGATCTGGCACTGCCTGGCACGTTGCCCGTGATGAATCGCGGCGCCGTGGAGCGCGCGATCCGCTTTGGTCTGGCCACCGGCGCCACGGTCGCGCCGCGCAGCATCTTCGCGCGCAAAAATTACTTTTATCCCGATCTGCCCAAGGGCTATCAGATCAGCCAATACGAAATTCCGGTGGTGCAAGGCGGTCAGGTCACGATCCAGGTTCCCGCCAACGATAAAACCGGCACCGCCGCCTACGAAAAAACCGTGAATCTGACCCGCGCCCATCTCGAGGAAGACGCCGGTAAATCACTGCACGAAGATTTCGCGGGCATGACCGGTATCGACCTGAACCGCGCGGGCACTCCGTTGCTCGAAATCGTCACCGAGCCCGAAATGCGCAGCGCCGCCGAGGCCGTGGCCTATGCCAAGGCCTTGCATGGGCTGGTGGTGTGGCTTGGCATTTGCGACGGCAACATGCAGGAAGGCTCATTCCGCTGCGATGCCAACGTTTCCGTGCGCCCCGTCGGCCAGGCCAAATTCGGCACGCGCGCTGAGATCAAGAACCTCAACTCATTCCGCTTTCTCGAAGAAGCGATTCAATACGAAGTGCGCCGCCAGATCGAACTGATCGAAGACGGCGGCACCGTGGTGCAGGAAACCCGCCTGTACGACCCCGACAAGCGCGAAACACGCTCGATGCGCAGCAAGGAAGATGCGCACGATTACCGCTACTTCCCCGATCCGGACCTGATGCCGCTGATGATCGACGCCGCGTGGATCGAGCGCGTCAAGCGCGAGATGCCCGAACTGCCCGCTGCGATCCAGACACGCCTCGTCGCGCAATACGGCCTCACGGCCTACGATGCAGGCGTGCTGACCGCCAGCAAGGCGCTGGCGGCGTACTACGAAGCCGTCGTAGCCAAGGCGGGCGCGGCGCAGGCCAAAGCCGCGGCGAACTGGGTCGCGGGCGAAGTCGCCTCGCAGTTGCACCGCGACGCGCTCGACATCAGCGCCAGCCCGGTCAGCGCGGCGCAACTCGCGCTGCTGCTGCAACGCGTGGCCGACGGCACGATTTCACACAAGATCGCCAAGGACATCTTCATCACGATCTGGGACGAAAAAGCCACCGACGAAGCCGCTGCCGATCGCATCATCGAAGCGAAAGGCTTGAAGCAGATTTCAGATACGGGCGCGCTGGAAGCGATCATCGATGAGGTACTCGCTGCCAATCAGAAATCGGTCGAAGAATTCCGCGCGGGCAAGGAAAAGGCCTTCAACGCGCTGATCGGCCAGGCGATGAAGGCCACCAAAGGCCGGGCCAATCCGCAGCAAGTCAACGATTTGCTGCGCAAAAAACTGGCCTGAACCCGCACGGGATATCGCGCTCCACCCGCGCCCCGTCTTTTAAGACACTGGAGTCACGCATGTCGAAACAACCCGCGCTGGATGATTTTCGTGTGCCGTTTTTCGTTGAAGGCAACAAGGCGGAGAAGTTTTCGCTCACGCAGCATGACCCTGGGGCCAAGCCCTTCTCGGCGGGCAGCAAGGAGGCCGACCGCGACCGGCTGGCCAGCATCGGGCTCAAGCTCGACGCGCTTCAGGAGCGGCTGCACGCGCAGCGTCAGCAACGCGTCTTGCTGGTACTCCAGGGCATGGACACCAGCGGCAAGGATGGCACGATCCGCGCGGTGTTCCATGAGGTCGATCCGCTCGGATTGCGGATCGTGCCGTTCAAGGTCCCGACACCCATCGAGGCCGCGCATGATTTTCTCTGGCGCGTGCATCAGCAGGTGCCGGCGCCAGGCGAGCTCACTGTCTTCAACCGCAGTCATTACGAAGATGTCCTCGTGCCGGTCGTGCTTGAGCAGATCGGTACAGCCGAGCGTGAGCGCCGCTATCAGCAGATTCGCCAGTTCGAGGCGCTGCTGGTTGACAGTGGCACGACGTTCATCAAATGCATGCTGCACATTTCAAAGGACGAACAGCGCAAGCGTCTGCAGGCGCGCGTCGACGATCCCGACAAGCACTGGAAATTTGATCTCGCCGATCTCGAAGCGCGCAAGCATTGGGAGCATTACCAGCGCGCCTACGAGGATGCCCTGGCCGCTACCTCTACGCCTGACGCACCGTGGTACGTGATTCCAGCGGATTCAAAAACCCATCGCAACATGATGATCGCTGAGCTGCTGTTGCGCACGCTGAGCGCGCTCAAGCCCGAATTCCCTCCAGCCAAAATTGAACTCAAAGGCCTGAAAATCGAATAGCGGCCGCAACACCCCAGCCGCAGCGTGTGCACGCCACGCCGCTGAAGCTGGGGCTCCAAGGTTTTCTCTCATCTGCAACAAGGCAAACACATGCTGCGTGTCATCACCGCCAATCTGAACGGCATCCGCTCCGCGGCTAAAAAAGGCTTCTTCGAATGGTTCGGCCAGCAAAACGCCGATTTCGTCTGCGTACAGGAAATCAAATGCTCGCAAGATGACATGACCCCGGAATTTCTCGCGCCACATGGTTTCGCCGGCTATTTCCAGCATGCGCTCAAGAAGGGCTATAGCGGCGCGGGGGTGTACACGCGTCATCAACCCGATGAGGTAATCATTGGTTTTGGTAGCGAAGAGTTCGATGCCGAAGGACGCTATGTCGAATTGCGCTTCGGCAGGTTGTCCGTGGTGTCGGTGTATGTGCCATCGGGTTCGAGTGGCGACGAGCGGCAGCAGGCGAAATACCGCTTCATGGCTGCGTTCATGCCGCATCTGGTCGAACTGGGCCGTGAGCGCGAAGTCGTGCTGTGCGGCGACGTCAATATCGTGCACAAGGAAATCGACATCAAGAACTGGAAGAGCAACCAGAAAAATTCCGGCTGCCTGCCTGAAGAGCGCGCCTGGCTCACCACGCTGTTTGACGAGGCCGGTTATGTCGACGTGTTCCGCACGCTAGACACGCGCCCCGAGCAATACACATGGTGGAGCAACCGGGGCCAGGCCTATGCGAAGAATGTCGGCTGGCGCATCGACTATCAAATCGCCACGCCGGGCATCGCGGCCACAGCCCGGGCGACGAGCGTCTTTCGTGAGATCCGCTTCAGCGATCATGCGCCGCTGATTGTCGATTACGATTTCCCGCTCGCGCGTTAGAGGGTATCCGGCAGACTAAGGCCGCCGAGGCCACTTCAGCAACGTCAGGCAGCCTCCGGCGAGCGGCGCTGTCTCTTCCATGGCGCAATCCAGAACAGCAAAATCATCCCTGGTAGCGCCAGCGCCGTACAGACAATGAAGTAATCGAACCAGCCGATTTGCGCCACCACATAGCCGCTGGCAGCGGATGCCAAGGTGCGGGGCACCGAAGCCAGGCTAGTGAACAGCGCGAACTGCGTCGCGGTATAGCGCGGGTCCGTCGTACTGGCGATATACGCGACAAACGCCGCCATCGTCAGCCCGGTGGTGAAGGTTTCGAAGCCATAAACCAATGCCAGCGCGACCGAGCGCGGATCGAACTGTACCGCCCAGTGAATGCCCACAAGCGACAACAGGCGTGTCGCCGCCTCACTGGACATCACCGCGACATCGTAGAGCACGGCCAGCCCCGGCGATGCGGGCCCGAGATGGGCCAGCCATGCAAAGCCCAGTGTCGACACCATCTGCAGCACGCCGAACACCCACAGCCCACGGCCAATCCCGATGCGCATCATCCAGATGCCGCCAATCACGCCACCCGCGAGACTCGCGGCAAACGCCGTGGTTTTCGCAATCACACCGATCTGGGTGCGCGAAAAGCCGATGTCGAGAAAGAACGATGTCGAAAGCGTCGTCGCCATGGTGTCGCCGAGCTTGTACAAAAAGATAAAGGCCAGGACGAAGAGCGCACCACGCCAGCCATCGCGCTGGATAAATTCCTGAAACGGCAACACGATGGCCTCACGCAGGTTTTTCGGCGGCGAGCCCTGCACCTCGGGCTCGCGCACCAGCAGCGTCATGGCCATGCCAGGCAGCATGAAAAGCGCCGTCACGACAAACACCGTCGACCACGGCAGGTGATCCGAGAGAATCAGCGCCAGCGACCCCGGCACCAGCGCCGCGATCTTGTAGGCATTGACGTGGACGGCATTGCCAAGCCCCTGCTGGGTATCGGTAAGCAGTTCACGCCGGTAGGCGTCGATCACGATGTCCTGGCTCGCGCCAAAAAACGCCACCAGCGCAGTCAGCGCGGCCACGGTCCAAATCGAATCGCGCGGCGAGACAAACCCGAGCGACGCAATCGCACCCATCACCAAAATCTGCGTCACCAGCATCCAGCCACGCCGCCGTCCAGGCCGCCAGCCTGGCAAGCGCGGCACATAGCGATCCATCAGCGGCGCCCAGATGAACTTCCATGTGTACGGAAACTGGATCAGCGCAAAAAGCCCAATCTCCTTGAGGTTGACGCCTTCGGAGCGCAACCAGGCTTGCACCAGATACACCAGCGTGAACAGCGGCAATCCCGACGTAAAGCCGAGAAAAACGCAGATCAGCATGTTTTTATTAAGGAATGCGCGCCAACCGGCATGGGCTTCGTGTGCGCTTAAGGCGGAGCTTTCGTGAAGTGGTTGTGTCATGCGGAAAGAGCCGTTCAGGACTAGCTTTTTTTAACGCGATAAACGGCGAGACTACCACGCCAATTGGCGCCCCAGCGCACGGTCTGGCCATCGTGCAATACGGCACGATCGAGTATTTCGATACCGACTTCAGGCGCTAGCGCTTCAAAATCACGAATCGTCAGGACCCGTACGTTCGGCGTGTTGTGCCACTGATAAGGCAACGACGGCGACACCGGCATACGCCCACGCAACACCGACAAACGATGCGCCCAGTAACCGAAATTCGGAAATGAGACGATGCATTCCTTGCCCACGCGTACCGTTTCGCGCAAGATCGCGGCCGTCTGATGAATGGTTTGCAGCGTCTGCGACAGGATGGCGAAATCAAAACTGGCATCTTCGAAAAGACGCAAGCCGTCTTCGAGATTTTGCTGAATCACATTCACGCCGTTGCGCGTCGAGGCTAGCACGCCCGCATCATTGATTTCGATGCCATAGCCGGTAACTTCGAGCTCTTCCATCAGCAACGCCAGCAGCGAGCCATCGCCGCAGCCCAGGTCGAGCACCGTGGCGCGCGGCTCCACCCAGCGGGCGATCGCGCGAAAGTCAGGACGGTTAGCCAGATCATCGAAGGCATGCTGGTTCATGCGTTGACCTCCACGGCAATGCGTTCGTAATAGGCACGCATCAGGTTGTGATAGCGCGGATCGTCGAGCAAAAAGGCATCATGGCCGTGCGGCGCGTCGATCTCGGCGTAGGTCACCTGGCGCTTGTGGTCGAGCAGCGCCTTCGCCAGTTCGCGCGAGCGCGACGGGGCAAAACGCCAGTCGGTTGAAAAACTGGCCACCAGATATTTCGCCGTGGTGTGCGCCAGCGCCGCCGTCAGATCGCCAGCGAAGGCTTTCGCCGGATCGAAGTAATCGAGTGCACGGGTAATCAGCAAATAAGTATTGGCGTCGAAGTAATCCGCGAACTTGTCGCCCTGGTAGCGCAGGTACGACTCCACTTCGAATTCCACATCGAAATTGAAGTTGTAATCATCGAGCGCGCCTTCGGCACGGCGCAATGCACGGCCAAACTTCGCGGCCATATCGTCATCGGACAGATACGTGATGTGGCCAATCATCCGCGCGACGCGCAGCCCGCGTTTGGGCTTGACGCCATGAGCGTAGTAATCGCCACCGTGAAAATCCGGATCCGACAGGATCGCGGAGCGCGCCACTTCGTTAAAAGCAATGTTCTGTGCGGACAGCTTCGGCGTGGATGCCACCACGATGCAATGCGCCACGCGCGCCGGGTACATCATGCTCCACGCCAGCGCCTGCATGCCGCCCAGGCTTCCGCCCATCACCGCGGCAAAGCATTCGATGCCGAACGCGTCGGCCACGCGCGCCTGGGCATTCACCCAGTCTTCGACGGTCACCACCGGAAAGCGCGCGCCATAAGGCCGGCCCGTTTCCGGGTTGAGACTCATCGGGCCCGTCGAACCAAAACACGACCCCAGGTTATTCACGCCGATCACGAAGAAGCGGTGGGTATCAAGCGGCTTGCCCGGCCCGACCATGTTGTCCCACCAACCCACTTCCTTAGGCTCACCCGCATACAGACCGGCCACGTGATGCGAGGCATTCAGCGCATGGCACACCAGCACGGCATTACTGCGCGCGGCGTTGAGGGTGCCATAGGTTTCGACCATCAGGTCATAGCCCGCGAGCGCACTGCCGTTTTGCATCACGAGCGGCTCGGGGAAATGCATTTTCTGGGGAATAACGATACCGACTGATCCGACTGATTCCATTGATTCCGCCTTCTGACAGGGCGGCTAAATGGTATCGGCCAGGCGCATGAAGAAACGTTGCGCGGCTGACAACCTCTTTAGCCGCATTTGTATTGAACCCAGGATTGATCGAGGCAGGTTCGCGCGCCCGCAAGCAAGTCAGCAAATCGGCGCGCCAGTTACAACAAGGAACAAAGAGGTTTTGCGGGCGACTTTCGTTGTCACGCTCAAAACTGCCGCCGAGTATAGCGGAAAGTAAACATGTGCTGTAACCGCATGGCGCGACAGCAGCAAGCTGCCGCGCCCAGGCTGCTTTAATCAGCCTTTAGTCAGTCGTGTCAATCAGGCACTGCGTTCAGCCGCAGCACGCTGGCGAAAACGGCGCAACTGGATCGCGGCGCAAATCATCAACACACCGTAAAAAATCGCATAAGTGCCAATCAGCCAGATCAGCGACAACGCGCCCGCACCGGGATACATCAGGATAAAGAAACCGATCACGGCGGACAGCAGCCCCGAGAGGCCAATCAGCCATGGATGCGCATTCGCCTCACGGTACTGGAACGCATAGATGATTTCGAATATGCCCACGGCAAGTGCCCAGGCACCAATGATCATCACGAGAATGAGCGCCGTTTCGCCTGGCCAGAAGAGCGCGATCAGCCCCGCCAGCACACCCAGCACACCGACGATCGCGTAGGTCCAGCGCCGCGTGCCGCCACTGCCGCGCACGCCGTACACCAGTGCGAAAGCGCCATCAACGATCGCATAGGCACCCCAGAGCAGCGCTAGCGTTGCCAGCGTCAAGCCAGGCCAACTGAAAGCCAGTATGCCAAACACAATAGCGGCAAGACCCCGCACAGCTAGCCAGCCCCAATGAGCGGAGAGGGCATTCAGACGCGGGGGAAATCAGATAAAACAGGACGGTTCATAACTTATAGACTCCTGAAGAATAACGGTTGAATTTCGGCTTTAAATGACGCACAACGGACGGACAACGTTGCATCGGCCATGCCGCATCTCCGCCCGATTCCAGCAAACGCGTTACTGAAGAATCAACCTGATCTGGGCGTCGGCCTGCTCCGCAGGCAAACGTGCAAAGCCGCTGCGCGCATAACGATGCCAGCGACCCAGGATATAACTGAGTAACAGGTTCGCACGCAACGCCGCATTGTAATGCGCGGGCAGCGGAACCTCCTTCGTCGCGGGCATGGCGTCGCCAACCCTGGCCGTAGGAGCTTCGTCCAGCGCCAGCCGCTCAAGCCGCAAACACTGCTTGAGCGAAGCTTCGACGCGTAGCAGCAACTGGTTCACGCGTGCGCTCAAGCGCGCATGCTCGCCCACCAGCGCCTCGCAGGTCAGCACGCGTGTCATGCCTGGATTTTTTTCAGCGAAATCCAGCAGCATCCGTGCAATCGTCCGGGCCTGTAGCACGCCGCTGGTTTCGTTCGTGGTGATCTGGTTGATCAGGCCGAAGATCGTCTGCTCGATAAATTCGATCAGTCCTTCGAACATCTGCGCCTTGCTGGCGAAATGCCGGTACAACGCGGCTTCTGAAACACCCAGTTGCGCCGCGAGCGCCGCCGTGGTGATTTTTTCATTGCCGGGTGCTTCGAGCATCGCCGCAAGCGTCTGGAGAATCTGGACGCGGCGCTCACCGGGTTTGGGGCGTTTCCCCCGTATCCCGCCAGCAGCGCTGGATGGGGAACTCGCGTTAGCAGTGGCAACGGCGGCGTTAGGTTGGCGGGGTGGCGACATGCGGCATCCTTTCCATCACCGTGGGCAAAGTCAGCGTGTCAGAAAATCAGGCTCTAAGCGATTTTAACGAGTGAATCCGGCGGTCAACATAATGAGGCCGCCCCGTGCCCGGCAAACGCGCCGCCACGCCAGCAGCGCGTGAATGGAACGGCAGGTGGCCCACAATCCAGACGGTGCGAAGCCCGAGCCGCCGGTAACGTTTCAGATGCCCTCGCGTGTCCTCAACCAGCACGGCATCGGCCATGGGCACGCGCGCTTCGCGCAGCGCGTGGCGCAGCATCGCCAGATCCGGCTTGGCACGCCAGCGGCCACGGCCTTGCATGTGCTCGATCGCAATCACGCGCTCGAACAAACGCGCAATTCCGAGTTCAGCCAGCACATCGCGCGCATAGGCTTCCGGGGCATTGGTCAGCACGATCTTGCGGCCAGGCAGCGCGGCCAGCAAGCGCGCAAGGCCGCGTTCGCTGCGCAGCATCGAACGCAAATCGGCAAACGTATGAACCTGGCGCAGGAAATCGTGAGGATCAACCGGATGATGGCGCGCAAGGCCAATCAATGTCGCGCCATAACGCTGGGTGTAGTGGGTGCGCAAATGGTCGGCAGCGGAGCGTTCGATCTGCAGACTATCCATGATGTATTGCGTCATCGCCTGATTGATCGCCGGAAAAATGGCGTGCGAGGCGTGATGCAACGTGTTGTCCAGATCGAACAGCCAGACAGGCTGATGCGCCGCGCCCGGGGGACGACGACGCGGGCGTGCGCGCCGCCGCGGCTGGGGCAAGGCAGCGAGGGAATTCAATGGGAGCGGATCATCGTGCCGAATGGTTGCTCGGTGAGAATTTCGAGCAGCACGGAATGCTCAATCCGGCCATCAATGATGTGTACCGAGCGCACGCCGCTTTTCGCGGCATCGAGCGCGGACGATATCTTGGGCAGCATGCCGCCGGAGATCGTGCCATCGGCAAATAACGCGTCGATTTCGCGTGCGGACAGATCGGTCAACAGATTGCCCGCCTTGTCCATCACGCCGGGGATGTTGGTCATCATCACGAGCTTCTCGGCGTTCAGCACCACGGCCAGCTTGCCTGCGACAAGATCGGCATTGATGTTGTACGACAGGCCATCCATGCCAAAACCGATCGGCGAGATCACGGGAATAAACGCATCGTCCTGCAACGCCTTGACCACCGCTGGATTGATCGAATCAACCTCGCCCACCTGACCGATGTCGATGTACTGGCCGGGGTGCTCGCGGTCCGGCAGCATCAGCTTGCGCGCATGGATCAGCCCGCCATCCTTGCCCGTCAGGCCCACCGCCTGGCCACCAAAATGATTGATCAACGTGACAATATCTTGCTGCACCTCACCGCCCAGCACCCACTCGACGACTTCCATGGTTTCTTCGTCGGTGATGCGCATGCCTTGCACGAAGGTGCCTTGCTTGCCGATTTTCTTGAGCGCCTGGTCGATCTGCGGCCCGCCGCCATGCACAATGACCGGGTTGATGCCAACCAGCTTGAGCAAGATGACATCGCGCGCGAAGCCTTGCTTCAGACGCTCTTCAGTCATGGCATTGCCGCCGTATTTGATCACCACGGTTTTACCGTGGTATTGCCGGATATAGGGCAGCGCTTCGGCCAGTATTTCAGCCTTCAGGGTGGGCGCAATTTGCGATAGGGCGGGAAGCTCGGACATAGCGGCTGACTCAGGCACGGACAGTTAAAACAAGGGCGGATTGTACAGGAGCAGCAAGCGATCGAAGGGTTCGGCGCAGCGCTGTCAACAGCGCGTGGCATGATGCCGCAGCAGGTGCCGAGCCCTGGCACCGTGCCGCTCATTTCAGCTACCCGGTACCGCTTACCGCTTAATATTGTTTGATACCGTTTGATATCCCTTGATACCCGCCAACCCTCAGGACGCGATGCCCCCTTCTCTCGGCCCAGGCGTGCGCTGCGCGCATTGCGGTGTACGTTTTGACTGCGGCGCATTGCCTCAGCATCCGGCATCCGCTGCTACGGCTGCAACAGCTTCACGGCTATTCACCTGCTGGTGCCAGGCGCTCCCCGTGCTTCCGCCAGACCGTTTGCAAGCCGAAGCCGATGTGGGCTGCTTATGTCCAACGTGTCTTGGCGTGAGGCTCAAGGCCCCGGCAACACAAACCGGCCCCGGACGCTAGCCTTGCCCATGTTGCTGGGCTAACGCTTTCAGGTCGCGGGTGGCCTCCTCGAAGACCGGTTCCCACTGAACGAATTCTTTTTGCCTGTACAGCCGGGCAGTGGGATACCAGGGGCTATCGCTACGGTCGAGCAACCACGTCCAATGCGGATTGGTGTCGAGCAGCACCCAGGTGCGCTGGGCCAGCGCACCACTCAGATGCGCCACCGACGTACAAACCGTAATCACCAGATCCAGCGCGCTCACAAACGCTGCGGTGTCGTCGAAAGTGGTCCACTCAACGCTGAAATCGGTGAGATCCAGCCCCGCTTCGCGCGCCGCGGCGACATCGGCCTCAGCACCCGGCTGCAGTGAATAAAACGCGACCTGCTCAAGCCCTCCGAAATACGCGGCATAGCGCTCCCAGCCCACCATCCGGAAGGGATTGCGCTGGTGTGTGGAGCTGCCGGTCCATGCCAGCCCGACTTTCAGGCGTGTCTCGCCCGCCAGCCGCTGCCGCCACGCCGCGACCGCCTCAGGCTGCGCCGTGAGATAAGGCACATCAGCCGGGATGCTGGTCTCATCGGTGCCCAGCATCAACGGCGCACTCAGCAACGGCAACTCGTAATCGAAGGGCGGCAAGGCCTCGACACGAGGGTCGGTCGTATACGCATCGACGCAGGCGCCCATGCTGCGCTCCAGCAGCGCGCCCATGAAGACAAACGTATTCCAGGCAATATGTCCGCCTTCCCGATGCACACGTTCCGCCAGAAGCGGGATATAGCGGCAAAACTGCAGCAGATCGCCGGCCCCCTGCTCGCCCCAGACCAGCAAGGTCTTACCCGCCAGCGATTCACCCTGCCACTGGGGGCCGGGCATCGCCGGCCGGTTCCCTTTCAGTTCCAGCGCCCCACTCCAGCGCGCCTCATTCGTGCGCCAACCCTGCTCATAGCGGCCGCGAAGCAGTTGCAAGATGGCCAGGTTAGCCAGTAACACCGAATTTCCGGGCGCCAGCTCCACGGCTTTCTGGATGTAATGCTCCGCTTCATCCCAACGCTGTGCTTCCTTGAGCACCAGCGAATAGTTGTTGAGCGCCAGAACATGATCGGGTGCCAGTTCGAGCGCCCGCTCACCTGCCGCCAGCGCACCTGCAAGATCCAGGTTATCGCGCCGGGCACAAATCAGGTTGGTCCAGACATCAGAGTCGAGTGGATCAGCAAGGGCCGCGCTTTCCAGCAACGCGAATTTGGCGGCGGGATCGGCACCCGACAAATGCAGCGCCGAAGCCATGTTGTTGCGCAGCTTGGGGTAATCGGGATCGAGAGCGAAAGCGCGCAGATAAGGCACCTGCGCTTCCTCGTGCCGCTGCAACCGTTGCAGCATATAACCATGGGAAAAACTGGGGGCGGCGCTGTCTGGCCGCAGACTGGCATGACACTGGGCGAGCGCGAGTGCATCGTCCAGACGCCCGAGCCCGGCGAGCTCATACGCGAGCGCCATGAGTGCGTCTTCGTCGACAGGATGAAGATAGCTCGCCGCCTGAAGCCAGATCGTACAAATCTCGGGCTGCCCGCGTTGCTGCGCATCGCTCGCGTGCTGCAAAAAAGCAAGGAACGCGGGCCAGCCCGGATGATTGGGATCGGGAATATGCATGGGATTCGTATGAATATAAGATGCCCGCGAAGATACTGATACTGCGACTCTAACGCCCGATCATAACAACGTATGACTTCACCTCATCCCGTAGATCCGAAGAAGCCCGGGCCACCCCGGCCAAACAGGTAAACTGCTGTGATGCACCGTATAACCAATACCGGCCGGGTGAACCTGGGCCATCTGTTCTGGCTACGCAACCTCGCCATCATCGGCCAGCTCGCCACCATCGCGTTCGTCGAGATATTCATTGGCGCGCATCTGCCACAGCCCGCGATGCTGCTCGTCGTCGGCCTTGAAGTGCTCTTCAACGGCTTCACCTGGCTGCGGGTGATGCAGCAGCGGCCCGAATCGAACTTCGAACTCTTTGGCCAGCTCGGGGCCGATCTGAGCGCGCTATCGGCGCTGCTGTTTCTCTCGGGCGGCACCACCAATCCGTTTGTCTCGCTTTATCTCCCTTCGCTCGCCATCGCCGCCGCCGTGCTGCCGTGGTATCTGATGGCATGGCTCGCCGCCTTCGCCATGGCCTGCTACGCGGTGCTGAGCTTCAACTCCCTCCCGCTTGAGCTGGATTACCCGGAAAACCTGTTCGGCTACTATCGCGCGGGCATGTGGATCAACTTCATGGTGAGCGTCGGCTTGATCGCGTGGTTCGTGGCACGCATGTCAGGTGCGCTGCGCCAGCGCGATGCGGCGCTGGGCAATGCACGCCAGCGTCTGCTACGCGATGAGCGTGCGGTTGCACTAGGCGTGCAGGCCGCCACCGTGGCACACGAAATCGGCACGCCGCTATCCACCATTTCGATGCTGACCGAAGAACTACGCGATGCGGCGCGTACCGATCCCGGGCTCAAACCCTATACGGCTGATCTCGATTTGCTCGAACAGCAAATGACGCTCTGCACCTCGGCGCTGGCGCGCCTGCGCAGCCACGCCTCAACCTCAGGCGAACAGCAAACGCTGGGGAGCTGGCTGAAACCCTTCGTGCATCAATGGCGTCTGCGCCATCCTCATGTCAAATTCGAGTGTCTGAGCGTCGCGCCCGCCGATATCCACCTGGACGACACGCTCGCCATCAGCCAGATTCTGACGATCCTGCTCGACAATGCAGCGCGTGCCAGCCCCAATCATGTGACGCTCAGCATCGCGCCAACGACATTCAGCGAACCCATTGAATCTATTGACTTCGAGGTTTGCGATGCGGGGCCCGGCATACCGCCAGCGCTGCGTGGCGCGCTGGGTGTCGCACCCGTGGATAGCACGCAAGGCGGCCATGGCGTGGGCTTGTATCTGGCGTTTTCAGCAGCGCTCCAGCTCGGCGGCTCAATTGAATTAAGCGATATTCACGAAGGCCAAGCGCGCGGCACACGAGCGCTGCTGCGCTTGCCGGCCGCACTCGCGGCAACACACGAACAACCGGTTAGGGAACGCAGCATCCCTTCCCATATGGAGAAGCACGCATGAACAAAATGAATTTTCTGGTGATCGACGACGACGAGGTCTTTTCCGGCATTCTGGCGCGTGGCCTGACGCGGCGCGGTTATACCGTGTCGCAGGCGCACGACGCCAGAGAAGCGCTGCTCCTGGCGGATCAGCAAACATTTGGCCAAATCACCATCGATCTGCATCTGGGCAACGATTCCGGCCTCACGCTGATTGCCCCGTTACGCAAGGCACAGCCGGAAGCCCGCATGCTGGTGTTGACGGGTTACGCCAGCATTGCCACCGCAGTGCAAGCAGTAAAAGATGGCGCGGACAACTATCTGGCGAAGCCGGCCAATGTCGAAACCATCTTGGCGGCGCTACAAAGCGAAGCCAGCGAACTTCAGGCGGAAGAAGCGCTGGAGCATCCGGTTCCGCTCTCGGTGGCACGGCTTGAATGGGAGCATATCCAGCGCGTGCTAACAGAACATGCGGGTAATGTGTCGGCCACCGCACGCGCGCTGAACATGCATCGGCGAACACTGCAACGCAAACTGGCTAAACGGCCAGTCAGGCAGTAATTCGAACGCCGAACGTCGAACGTCGAACACCGAACAACAACCGCCTGGCGGAAAAAGCAGAAGCAGCCGAAGCGGCAACAACGCCCGCCATCATGGCAAAAATCAATGCGGCAGGGCCCACACTGGCCCTGCCCGCCCGTCTCCACCGCGTGGCGACGGCTGCGCTACAGCACGTAGCGCGAAAGATCTTCGTTATCCGCGACTTCGTTGAGCGCCTGATCGACATAGGCGGCATCAATGCTCACCGTTTGGCCCGCGTGTTTATCCGCCGCAAACGACACCTCTTCAAGCAGCTTTTCGATCACGGTATACAACCGCCTCGCTCCGATATTCTCGGTTTTCTCGTTAACTGAAAAAGCGATTTCCGCCAGCCGTCGAATGCCGTCATCCGCGAAATCGAGATGGACGTCTTCGGTTTCGAGAAGCGCCTGATATTGCTTGACGAGGCTGGCATCGGTAGCAACCAGAATCGCTTCGAAATCTTTGACCGAAAGCGAATCCAGCTCGACGCGAATCGGAAAGCGTCCTTGCAGCTCGGGGATCAGATCACTAGGCTTGGCCAGATGAAAAGCGCCGCTGGCAATAAACAGAATGTGATCGGTTTTAACCATGCCGTATTTGGTGTTGATGGTGGTGCCTTCGACCAGTGGCAGCAGGTCACGCTGCACGCCCTGACGTGACACCTCACCGCCACCACCACCTTCGCTGCGCGATGCGATCTTGTCGATTTCGTCCAGAAACACGATGCCGTTCTGTTCGACGTTTTGCACCGCGCGGGCCTTGACCTCTTCGTCATTCAGCATCCTGGCGGCTTCTTCGTCGGTCAGCAGCTTGAGCGCTTCCTTGACCTTCATCTTGCGCAGCGCCTTCTTGCCGCCGCCGATATTGGCAAACATCGAGCGAATCTGCTCGGTCATGTCTTCCATGCCCGGCGGCCCCATGATGTCCATGCCGACTTGTGGCAACTCGACATCGAGTTCGATATCGCGGTCATCCAGCAAGCCTTCGCGCAAACGCTTGCGCAAGGTCTGGCGCGTACTGCTGCTTTCTTCGGGCACGTCGCCCGCATCCGCCGCAAAACCCGCCGGACGCGCGGTGGGCAGCATGATATCGAGCACGCGGTCTTCCGCCTGATCTTCCGCCTTGCTGCGAACCTTGCGCATTTCGGCTTCGCGGGTTTGCTTGACCGAAATCTCGATCAGATCGCGCACGATGCTATCGACATCGCGCCCGACATAACCCACTTCGGTAAATTTAGTCGCTTCAATCTTGATAAACGGCGCATCCGCCAGCTTGGCCAGACGCCGGGCAATTTCGGTTTTGCCCACGCCCGTCGGGCCAATCATCAGAATGTTCTTCGGCGTGATTTCCTGACGCAACGGCTCGCCAACCTGCTGGCGCCGCCAGCGGTTGCGCAACGCCACCGCCACGGCTTTCTTTGCCCGCTTTTGCCCAATGATGTGTTTGTCGAGTTCGGAGACGATCTCGGCGGGGGTCATGGTGCTCATCCTGGCTCCTTACTCGATGGTCTCGATAACGCGGTTGTGATTGGTGTAAATGCACATGTCGCCAGCAATTTCGAGCGATTTTTCGACGATTTCGCGGGGCGATAGCGCGGTATTGTCAGCCAGCGCCTTCGCTGCTGCCTGGGCATAGGCGCCGCCTGAACCAATGGCGCAAATGCCGCCTTCTGGATCGAGCACATCGCCATTGCCCGTGATGACCAGCGTGGTGTGCGCATCGGCGGTAATCAGCATGGCTTCAAGCCGCCGCAGCATGCGATCGGTACGCCAGTCCTTGGCCAGTTCGACCGCGGCGCGAGTGAGATTGCCCTGATGCTTTTCGAGCTTCGCTTCAAAACGGTCGAGCAGCGAAAACGCGTCGGCCGTGCCGCCCGCAAACCCCACCAGCACCTGACCGTTAAAAATACGCCGAACTTTTTTCGCCCCGCCTTTCATCACGATATTGCCCAGCGTGACCTGACCGTCACCGCCTAGCGCGACCTTGTCGCCACGTCGCACAGAAACGATCGTCGTGCCGTGAAATTGCTCCATATGGGTTCCTTTTGCAAAACAGGTAAAACATGATGGCGCCCGGGGCCCATCACTCGAATCAGGATGCCCGGCGCGCTCAGATGAGCGGCAGCACAGGACACGACCTGCGGCAGTTTAGGGCGCGCCCTGTCATATCAAGAGCTAACGTCATAGTACGGACGAAAAACAGCCCGTGCAGATAATCTGCCCATTGAAGCCTGTGCCAGATGCCTTCGCAGGCCCTTCTCAGCACCCGGCGCCATAAAAAAAGCGCACGTTTTATCGTGCGCTTTGATTTGTTGCATCCATCTGATGAAAAGATGAAAAGCGCGAGCTCACGCGCCGCCATCCCTGATCAATCACCGAACAGTTTTTGCCGCAGTTCCCGACGCTCCTGCGCTTCGAGCGACAGCGTCGCCGTGGGCCGTGCCAGCAAACGCGGAATGCCGATCGGCTCGCCTGTCTCCTCGCACCAGCCGTAATCGCCCGAATCAATCCGTGCCAGCGATTGCTGTACTTTCTTCAGGAGCTTGCGTTCACGGTCGCGCGTGCGCAACTCAAGCGCGTGTTCTTCTTCGATCGTCGCGCGGTCGGCAGGATCGGGCACGATGACCGTTTCGCGCAGATTCTCAGTTGTCTGGCCCGCATTGCGGACAATTTCTGCCTGCAACTGCTCAAGCTTGCTTTTGAAGAAAGCAAGCTGATCCGCGTTCATATAATCCTTGTCATCCATCTTAAGGATTTCGTCTTCGGTCAAGAGTCGTTTCGTCGTCATCTGGCTTGCTTCTTAATGTGAGGCAAAACTCATACATATTGCCCGCAACAGCGCGCCTTTAGCGCTGAATCGCCCCGCGAACACGACGCTAGGGTCATGTCGCAAGCGGCGCAGATGCGGGGCCGCGAATCCCTCTGGAAACCGATCTTCAGGTGCTGCGGGATCTCCCCCCAAACCGGCTGTGGAATGGCCGGCGCCTGCCCAGCACATACCGGGCAGATCGTCATCCTTAAATCGTCGCCCTTTTCTCGTCCTTTTCCAGCGGGCCGTATTGTAACTGAATCACTCTGTTGCATCGCAATCAGGGGGGAGTTCCTGATCCCGCCAGCAATATCCCGAAAATATAGCCTGTCAACTCTCAAAAAGCGATGAATATCCGGGTATTCCTGAACTACGGGGATTTCCGTGGCGGCAAACCGGCAAAGCGCCAGCTATACCGTCCACCGGGCCGCCTGCATGGGGCAATCAGACAAGGCAGGCATTTAGTCCGTCGGTAATCAGGTCTTGCGGCAGGTCGATACCGATAAAAACCATCTTGCTGGATTTTTTCTCAATGGGTTGCCATTTGGATGCCAGATCGCTGCCCATCATCTGATGCACGCCCTGGAACACCACCTTGCGGTCAACGCCTTTCATCGCAAGCACGCCTTTGTAGCGCAACAGCCGCTCACCATAAATTTGCAAGATACCGCCCAGAAAATCTTCCAGCTTGTTCGGATCGAATGGCCGGTCACTGCGAAAGACAAACGATTTGATCTTGTCGTCGTGATGCACATGGTGATGATGAGCGTCATGACCGCAATCAGTGTGATCACCGTGGTCATGGCCGCAACTGGCATGATCGTGGTCATGGTCATGGTCATGGCCGTGGTCATGATGCGCGTGATCATCCTCGGCAAGAAACGCCGGGTCGATTTCCAGCTTGGCGTTGAGATTAAACCCTCGCAGATCAAAAATTTCCTTGAGGTCGACTTCGCCGAAATTCACTGTCCGGATAGCGGCCTTCGGGTTCATGTGCATCAGGCGGTGACGCAGGCCCGATAACGTCGGTTCGTCCACCAGGTCCGCCTTCGTGATGAACAGCCGATCGGCAAAGCCTATCTGGCGCTGCACGACCTCGTGTTCATCAAGCTGCTGGTTCGCATGCTTCGCGTCCACCAGAGTGATGATGGCGTCGAGCAAAAAAGCGTCAGCGATTTCGTTATCCATGAAAAACGTCTGCGCCACCGGGCCAGGATTGGCCAGGCCCGTGGTTTCGATCACGACACGCTCGAAATCCAGCTCGCCCGCGCGCTTTTTCTCAGCCAGATCGCCCAGCACACGGGCCAGATCGCCGCGAATCGTGCAGCAAATACAGCCGTTGCTCATCTGGATGATTTGCTCATTGGTGTCTTGCACGAGAATTTCGTTGTCGATGTTCTCTTCGCCGAATTCATTCTCGATGACGGCGATTTTCATGCCGTGCTTCTCGCTCAGGATGCGCTTGAGCAGTGTGGTTTTACCGCTACCGAGAAAGCCGGTCAGGATGGTAACTGGAATCATGTTGAGCCTGTTTTATGTGCCTGAATCAGAAAGCACGGCAATCAAGACAAACGCCGCGCGAACCGGTTCGATATTGAAACATACCTGTCCAATGACGCCGTCGTCGCGGGATATGACCCCACAACGCCACGTCATGCCACGCGAAACTATGCGCGCTCATACAACTTGCAGCAATAAGCCTTTCAGGTACTCGCCTTCCGGAAAAGCGCTCAGCAGCGGATGGTCCACCCCCGCTCCGAGTCGCTTCAGGATGCGGGTATCCACACGGGCATCGGCCGCCGCGCCCGCCACGATCTTCTGGAACAGCGCGGCATCAATCGCCCCCGAACACGAGTAAGTAAACAGCAGCCCGCCCGGACGCAACAGCCGCAAACCGGTCAGATTGATGTCCTTGTACGCGCGTGCGGCCCGGTCCACATGCTCGCGCGAGGGTGCGAATTTCGGCGGGTCCAGAACGACCAGGTCGAAGCGCTCACCTTCATCGTGCAGGTGGCGCAGCATTTTGAAGGCGTCGGCATCGAGCCAGGTCGCGCGCGCCTCATCAAAGCCATTCGCGCTCACGTTGCGCGCGGCTAACGCCAGCGCCTCGCCCGATGAATCCACCGACACCACCCGCCGGGCCCCGCCCGCGAGCGCGGCCAGCGAGAAACCACCGGTATAGCAAAAGCAGTTCAGCACGTCACGCCCAGCGGCCATCTGCCGCACCAACGCCCGATTATCGCGTTGATCCACATAAAACCCGGTCTTGTGGCCATGCAACACGTCGACGTGATACCGCACACCGTTTTCGCTAACGATGAGCGTCTCAGGGGGCATCTCGCCCGCCAGTACCCCAGTGGTTTGCTCCAGCCCTTCTTTCGCGCGAATCGCCACATCGGAGCGTTCATAGACATTCGGGCAGCCCGTCACGGCCACCAGCGCCGCCACAATGGCGCCTTTCCACGCCTCGACGCCGGCCGCCATGAACTGGCAGACCAGTTGGCCGTAGTGTGGCGCCATGACGGCGGTGTAGTAATCGACGATCAGGCCTGGCAAGCCGTCGGCCTCGCCAAAAACCAGACGCACGACCGAAGGGAGTCCCTGTGGGACGACCGAAGGAAGTCCCTGTGGCAACGCATCCGTGTCATGCACCATCGCCTGGCGATGCGCCAGCGCGCGCTGGATACGTCGCTTGAAAAACGCATGATCGACCGGTTCGGTTTCGTCGAAACTCCACACTCGCGCGCGAATCTGTGACTGCGGGCTCCATGCCGCGCGTGCCAGAAAACGGCCATCATGCGCACGCACCAGCACCGTCGCGCCAGAGGCCGGTTTACCTTCCACTCGCTCGATCGCGTTTTCGTAAATCCATGGATGGCGGCGTAACAGCGATTTTTCTTTCGATGGTTTCAGCGTGACGATATTCATGACTTCGTGAAGGTTCCAGCCAGTAAGCAAGACAAGGGGACCGCACAGCGCGGCATCAACATCGGTTCAAAAGTCTCCGGGGTCTCCGGGTGAGTCAGCCGCGTGTTCAGTCACGTTTTTTGGCGCGGGGATGCGCCGCGTCGTAAACGCGTGCCAGATGCTGAAAATCGAGCGCCGTATACACCTGGGTCGACGCGATACTGGAGTGGCCGAGCAACTCCTGTACCGCGCGCAAATCACCGCTCGATTGCAGCATGTGCGTGGCAAACGAATGGCGCAGCACGTGCGGATGCACATTGGCCGGAATGCCGGCGACAAGCGCCGCAAGTTTCACCCGGTCACGCACGCTGTTCATCGGCATCCGCTTGCCACGCGTCGAAAGAAACAAGGGGTCGGGATCGTCACGCAGCAATTGCGGCCGCGCAACGAGCCAGGCCCGCAGCGCGTCGAGCGCTTTCGCACCTACCGGTACGATGCGTTCCCGGCGGCCCTTGCCCAACACCTTCACTTCCGCCGCCTCCAGATTAAGCCAGCTACTGGAGCGGTAGCCGTCATGGTCAGCGTACTGGACATCCAGCGCAGTCAGCTCCGCCAGACGCAAACCCGATGAATAAAACAGTTCGAGAATCGCGTGATCGCGCAAACCCACTGCGCCGGGCATGACGGGGGCTTCCATCAAGGTATGGGCATCATCAACGGCCAGCGCCTTGGGCAAGGGTTTGAGCTGCTTCGGTGCCCGCACGGCGCCCACCGGGTTCGACGGCAGCGCCACCCGCGTAGCGAACCAGCGGTAAAACGCACGCCATGCAGAAAGCCGGTGCGCCAGCGCACGTGCCGATAAACCTGCGCCATGGGCGCGTACCACCGCACCGCGAATATCACTTGCGCTCAGGCTGACAAGCGGACGGTTCGCAGCCAGCCGCTTGAGTTCTTCGAGTTCGTGGGTATAGCTGCGCAGGGTGTGCGCCGACAGCCGCCGCTCGTGCTCAAGAAGCGACAGGTAAGCGGCAATCTGCTCGGCGTCAGTCACGGCACGGGCCTTGGGTGAAGTGTTCAGCGTGGCAACAGACGGCTCAGCGCAGCGCTGGCGAGCGTGCCAATCTGCGTCAGAAAATCGGTGGCCATCCCTGCGTGGAAGCGCCGCGGGTCGGGCGAGCCCATCACCAGCAAGCCAAAAGCGGGGGCGTCCGCCCCCGCTTGCGGATCGCGCAGGGCCAGCAACACGATCGACTCGGTCTTCTCGCTGTCATCAGGCACGGACGCCGTGCCAGCGGCAGCGGCAGCGGCAGCGGCTGAAGCCTCGCCTTCCAGGCTAGCCGCTGCAGCCGTAGCGGAAGGCAAAAGCCACTGGGCTGCTTCAAAGCCGCTATTCGCGCCGCAATAGGGCACCACGAGGCTATTGGCGAAGAGACGCATTTCTTCACCCGCCTGGCGGGTGAAATCCGCTTGCCTATAAGGCTCCGCGACGCCCCAGACGCGCAATGCCGCCTGCGGCACCTCGAACACTTCACGCAGCCCCGCAGCGATCACCTGCGGTAGCGCATGAGGATCGCGCTCCGCAGCCACCCGCGCGGTCCAGTGACAAAAATGCGTAGCCATGCTGTCGTTTTCATGGCCGTAGCGCAGCAGTTCCGCCAAACGCCGTTCCAGCATCTTGTTTTTTTCGCGCAGTATTTCTATTTGCCGCTCCTGCAACGACACAGCAGCCTTGCCATGAGGATTCGCCAGCCGGACAGCAGCCAGCACCTCGGCATGCTCGACAAAGAAGTCAGGCGTGGCAAGCAGGTATGCAGCGATTTCTCGATCGTTCATGGTTTCCGCTCATGGGCCCGTTAAGGCAAATTGACGCGCGCCCAGGCCATGGGCGCAGCAATGAAGAAGAGATTAGCCGATTAGTCAGCGAGCT
Source organism: Paraburkholderia hayleyella (assembly GCF_009455685.1). Taxonomy (NCBI): domain Bacteria; kingdom Pseudomonadati; phylum Pseudomonadota; class Betaproteobacteria; order Burkholderiales; family Burkholderiaceae; genus Paraburkholderia; species Paraburkholderia hayleyella. Next base: position 103,928 of record NZ_QPES01000001.1, read on the forward strand.
CGATTTCGCCTTCGAAAACAGTCGCGGCGGGCCCCGCCATCAGTAAGGTCGCATGCTCATCGGCGGCATCCCAGGCAATGGTGAGCACCCCGCCATGCGTTTGCACCTCGACCGGCGAATCGAGCAGCCCCCGGCGCAGGCCTGCCGCCACCGCAGCACAAGCCCCCGTGCCACAGGCCAGCGTCTCGCCCGCGCCGCGTTCGTAGACGCGCAGCTTGAGCGCATGACGCCCGACAATCTGCATGAAGCCTGCGTTGACGCGCTGGGGAAAGCGCGAATGATGTTCGACCAGCGGCCCCTCAAGCGCGACAGGAAAAGCCTCCACGTCGGCGACAACCTGCACCGCATGCGGATTGCCCATCGACACCACCGACACCCAGCGCGTCAAACCGTTGATTTCCAGCGGCCACAGCGCCTCGCGGCCTTCCCGGCGCGGCGTGAGCCCGCGGGTATCGAACGGCACGCGCTCCGGCTCGAACACGGGGTGCCCCATATCCACGAGCACTTCGCCATTGGCTTGCAACGTCAGCGTAAGCAGCCCGTTTTGCACCTGAACCCGAATGCTGCGGTTCGTAGTCAGCCCTTTATCGTGGACAAATTTGACGAAGCAACGCGCACCATTGCCGCAATGCTCGACCTCGCCGCCATCGGCATTGAAGATGCGATAGCGGAAATCAACGCCCGCGATACCGGACGGCTCAACCAGCAATAACTGGTCCGCGCCGACACCGCGGTGCCTGTCGGCCAGTGCACGCACTGTTTCCGGGGTCAGGACGAGGGGCTGGGTATAGCCGTCGAGCACAATGAAATCGTTGCCCGCGCCATGCATTTTGGTGAATTTCAGTTTCATCGCGCCATTGTAATGGGACTCGATGAAGATTCGACGCCCGCCCCAGCCGGACCATTCCCGCCACCGTTCGGAACGGCGCCCTCAAGCGTGCAGCCAAAGCCGCGTCATGAACACGTCCGCCAGCACCCTTCGCGTCGTCAATAAACGCTCGGCTCACCGGGCGGGCGCGTCTTGAAGCGCTTGTGCACCCAGTAATACTGCTCTGGCATCAACGGAATCTGCTGTTCAAGAAAGGCGTTCATGCGGCGGGCATCCGTATCGTCATCGCCCGTTGGATAGTTTTCCCAAGGCTTGAACACCTTGAGCCGATAGCCTTTGTAATTGGGCAGCACCTCGCCGATAAATGGCACCACCTGGGCCCGCCCGACTTTCGCCAGCCGTCCGACAGCGGTCAGCGTGCAGGTCGGCACGCCAAAAAACGGCACGAACGTCGAATTACGCATGCCGTAATCCATATCAGCGCCCAGCATCACCGGCTTGCGTTCACGCAGCCAGCGCAACACCACGCGCGCGGCGTCAGCGCGGCTTACCATTTCGGCATCGAAGCGCCCACGTGCCGCCTTGGCAACAGCTTCCAGCTCGGGGTTCGACATCGGCTGATAAAGCGAGCCACAGGTACGCTGAAGCGAGTAATTCAGAAAAATCGAACCCGCTTCGATACCAACGAAATGAAACCCCAGAAACAGCGTGGGCGGCAAATCAGGATCGGTGAGATCAATCGCGCTCTCGACCTGAATCAGTTTTTCGAGTTTTTCCGCTGAGCCGAACCATTGCACGCTACGTTCGAGATAACTGCGGATCGCATGACGAAAATGTTTTTGCGCAATGATTTCACGCTGCTCGCTACTCCATTGCGGAAAGCACAACGACAAGTTGATATGAACGATCCGTTTGCGCCGGCTGGGAATCTGGTACAACAACCAGCCCAGCCCATCTCCTAGCCGCGCGACAAACCCATAAGGCAGCAGCGCAAATAACTTCAACAGCCCAATGGCCAGTTTCGCGCCTAAACGGCTCAGCATGCAGCGCCTCCGTGCAAAAGACCGAACTCTATTGCGTCTGGTCAATATCAAAATAGTAAAAATACGACGCGCGGGGGTATTCGGCGGCCGATTAAAGAGTTCGCTATAATAATGGCTTCGCCGAGTTAATAGACAACTTGCGGGGCGAAGCCAGCCAGTATGTGACTCACAGCAGCCTGGCGTCACACATCAGCCAAGTTTTCCGCTAAAGCGTCGCCGCTTCAATTCTCCGAAGCTGGCTACGTGAACCCTAACCGTAACCACGCAGGAGTTTCAAAAGTGGCTAATAATTTCCTCTTCACTTCTGAATCTGTTTCAGAAGGCCATCCCGATAAAGTCGCGGATCAAATCTCCGACGCCATCCTCGATGCCATCCTGACGCAAGACAAATATTCCCGTGTCGCAGCCGAAACACTGTGCAACACGGGCCTTGTCGTTTTAGCAGGTGAAATCACCACGACGGCCAACGTCGATTACATTCAGATCGCCCGCGAAACCATCAAGCGCATCGGCTACGACAACACCGATTACGGCATTGATTACCGTGGTTGCGCCGTGCTTGTCGCCTATGACAAACAGTCACCGGATATTGCCCAGGGCGTCGACCGCGCGCATGACAACAATCTCGATCAGGGTGCGGGCGATCAGGGCCTGATGTTCGGCTATGCCTGCGACGAAACCTCCGAACTCATGCCCTTGCCGATCCACCTGTCGCACCGTCTGGTCGAGCGCCAGGCTAACCTGCGCCGCGATGGCCGCCTGCCCTGGCTGCGCCCGGATGCAAAATCACAGGTCACCGTGCGCTACGTCGATGGCAAGCCGCACTCCATCGACACCGTCGTGCTGTCCACCCAGCACGCACCCGATATCGAACTGTCGATGCTGCGCGAAGCTGTCATCGAAGAAGTCATCAAGCCAACCCTGCCTGCCGAATTGCTCAAGGGCGATATCAAGTTCCTCGTGAACCCCACTGGCCGTTTCGTGATTGGCGGCCCGCAAGGCGATTGCGGCCTCACGGGGCGCAAGATCATCGTCGATACCTACGGCGGTGCCGCACCGCACGGTGGCGGCGCGTTCTCGGGCAAAGACCCGTCGAAGGTTGACCGCTCAGCGGCCTACGCCGGCCGCTATGTGGCGAAGAATATCGTCGCAGGGGGGCTGGCTTCGCGCTGCCTGATTCAGGTGTCGTATGCCATTGGCGTGGCCGAGCCCACCTCGGTCATGGTGAACACGTTTGGCACGGGCCGGGTATCGGATGCGACCATCACGCGTCTGGTGCAAGAGCACTTCGACCTGCGACCCAAAGGCATCATCCAGATGCTCGACCTGCTGCGTCCGATCTACGAAAAAACCGCTGCCTACGGCCACTTCGGCCGCGAAGAGCCGGAATTTTCATGGGAAGCTACCGACAAAGCCCTCGCGCTGGCCGAAGCCGCTGGCACGGAACCCGTCGCGGCCGTCGCCTGAATGCATCTGGCACGCTAAACCGGAACCTGAATCCGAATCGATTAAACGGTTTCTTTTCCGGTTAACTTTCCTGAAAACCCGCCTGACTTCTGTCTGGCGGGTTTTTTGTTGCCCGAAAAGCAGCTCATCATGCGTATTGAATTTCCCTGCAAGCCGGGCAGTAAAAATAGCTTTTACAAGCTTCCAGCCTGCAAATCTGCTCCTTTATGATCGCGCCTCCATGCATTCAACCTGACCCGGCCAGGCAGCCCATGTCTTCACGCAGAGGGCTCTAACGGCCGTCATCGCTTCTCTCAGCGGACGCTGCCTGGCACGCCACCAAGCCGTCCAGGAAATCATGCGCGCACCGTTATCGTTCTCCTTGCTTGGGCCGTTGCATCTTCAACGCGCGGACACGCCCCTCACACTGAAGTACAACAAGGCGCGTTCGCTGCTGGCATGGCTGATCCTCGAACCCGGCTTTCATACCCGCGACAGACTGGCTGACCTGTTCTGGCCCGCTGCCAGCACGCAAAGCGGCCGCGACCGGCTCAAACGCATGCTGTCCCATTTGCGCGGCGTACTCGACGACCCGCTGTTCGACGCGAACCGCGACACGCTCCGCCTCAATCCCCAACGGCCCATCCATTGCGATGTGCGCGAGTTTCTGCAGCGCGCAGCCATGGGTCTGCATACCGTCGAGGGTGTCACCCAACCGCTGTCCCGCATGCAGCTAGGTGCCTTGTGCCACGCTGCGAGCCTTTACCGCGGCCCGTTCCTGCATGGACTCGACGTCACTGACGCGCCTTTGCTGGAGCATTGGATCCAGACCCAGCGCCAGTCGTTCGCATGCCGCGCCGAAGAAATATTGCGCGCCCTGGCACGAGGTCACGCCCAACAAGGTGCATGGCAGGAAGCCACAATCCATGCGCGATATCTGACCACGCTCACCCCCTGCGATGAAAGCGCCTGGCAATTGCTCATCGGCATCTTGATGAATAGCGGCCAGCATGCCGAAGCGCAGATCGCACTCGCCCGTTGCACTGAAGCGCTGGCGAACGGGCTGGATCTGCAACCCGCTGCGGAAACCTGCGCGCTCGTGGCGCGCCGCCGCGTCATACCTCCGGCACAGGCCGCGCAAACCGCCCCCCCCATGGCGGAAACGCCGTACCTCCAGCGCCAGCTCAGCGTGTTGTGCTGCGATCTGCAATCCGGCCTCCTGAGTGACCCCGAAGATTTGCTCACCCGGCTAGAACCCTTGCGCGACCAGTGCGCGGCGTTATTGCGGCGAGCGGGCGGTTACGTCTGCCGCGAGCCGGGCGGCAATCTGCTGGCGTACTTCGGCTTTCCTGGCGCGCTCGAACATGCGGCGCAACGGGCTGCCAACGTCGCGCTCGACATACTGCGCACGGTGCGCCCGCATCCCGATATCGCCCTCCGGATTGGGCTGCATTCCGCGCAAGTGGTCTCCCTTGCAGCCGAGGGCGTGCCAGACTGTGCCGGTATAGCGACGCGCATCGCCAGCCAGCTCGCCGTGCAAGCCGAGGCGGGGTGTCTGGTGGTCAGTGACGCCGTTCGCCATTTACTCGAAGATGCTTTCATCTGCATGCCGTGCAACATTTCGGCTACTGCCGTTGTGGGGTGGCGCGTCTATGCCGTATCCGGCGCGTATCGTGCTCACGCGCGGCGCTGCCCGCTCGTGGGCCGCACACGCGCCCTCAAGACACTGAACCAGGCCCGCACTCGCGGTCGTGCCGTGCTTCTCACGGGCGAAGCCGGAATCGGCAAGACCAGGCTGATCTCGGACTACCGCGCCGCGCTGCGCTTGCCCGGCATCGATGTGGCCTGCGAACCCGATGGCACCGATAGCGCCCTGCATCCGTTCATGCGCCGCTTGCGAACGCCGGGCCATCATGCGGGCTGGCACGGAGAACCGGCCGCGCTCGCGGCCTCGCATGCCCCTCGCGCGCTGGCCGTGCTCGAAGCACAACTCGCCTATGCAGCCCAGAGGGCGCATATAGCCCAAACACCCGACCGCGCACCTCGCCCACCCGCTACCACAACCCGCATCACGCTCAAGCACGAAGCTCATGCGATCGCTCTGCGCTATCTGCGCTGGGGGATTGCGCGTGCCGTGCCACCCGGCGGACTGCTCTGGATCGACGATCTGCAATGGGCCGATCCGCTAACACTGGCGCTCGTCTCGAGCCTGCTCAATACCCCGCTGCCCCAGCGTTTTATTGTCTTGAGCGCGCGCAAGCCTTTTCGTTTGCCCCACTGCAACCTGACGCGAGTCACGCGGCAGCGGCTAGGCCCGCTCGCGCCCGCGGCAAGAGAAGCGCTCATCGATTACTGGGCTCAAGACCGCCGGCTCGATCAAACAAGCCGCGCACGTATTCTTCGTACCGCATCAGGCGTACCGCTCTTTCTCGAAGCCTGCACCCGCGATACGCTCGCCCATCCTGCCGGGCCCACCGATATCAACCCAAGCCGTGTTCCGGCGCGCTTGCACGATCTGCTCGTGACGCGGCTCGACGCCACTGGCGACGCCAAAGTGATCGCACTGTGTGCGGCCGTCATTGGGATGGAATTTTCCGTGGCATTGCTGGCCACCATAAGCGAGCGTTCATCGTCTGCACTTGCTCACGCGCTGGATGTCCTCATCGCCCATGGCATCATCGAGCAGCGCTCGGCGACGTGTTATGCCTTTTGCCATGTGTTACTGCGCGAAGCGGCCTGGCACTTGCAAACACGTACCACACGCGAAACGCTGCAACGGCGCATCGACAAGGCACGCCAAGCCTCGTTGCAACAACAGTTTCCTGACGACTTAACCGCCTGCGGTGGCGAATGCGTTGAATTGACGTTGAATTGACGTTGAATTGACGTTGAATTGAAGGCGTCGATTGACGTGTGGGCGTGGCTTAGCGGCCAGAAAAAACGAACCAGTCTGCATCGGCACTGGCGCGCGTCATGCGGCGTGGCCGCCGGCCCGTAAGAGGCGGATGAACGGGTTGCACTACGAGAGCGCTGAATGGCGCCATCGCCAGGCCCGTCGACACCAGCGGCAAAGGCCGGCGCAACAAGGTACGCAGCGAAAACCGGCGCGAGCCGCCCGGCAGCCTCAACAGCGAGAAAAACCGCCGAAACCATGCATGCACACCCCCTTCCTTCCCATGGACATCACGCCGTTGCGCGGCAAGCGCATGGGTGCGGGCCACGTGATGACGCAAGGCGCGAACGGCAGGGCTGCGTGTTGAACGCATCTTGATCGTGGAGCGGGAGAAACGGAAGGAGCGAGGGAAGCGGGAATAAGGAGGCGTATTCATAAATAGAAAAATCAGCGGCAGGAATTAACAGTTTCACAATGATTTTGCAGACTACACGTGAATCATGTTGCCCGGAAGTCAGTTTTTACTGCCTTCCATATGCCCCTTTATCCACGCTCAGGGCCCACGCCAGCAAAGAGATAACCTGCGCTTTACAATCGCGCATCTGCCCGTCAAGCCGTAATGGAACACCTCATGTCAGTCCATTCGAAGAAAGAACAAGTTCAAACTTTGCGCGAGCAAGGTTTTGTCGTCGTACCGGGGCTGGTTTCGCCCGAGCGCTGTCGCGCGCTCAAGCAAATTGCGCAGCAGCAGTTGCAGCTAGCGGTGGCACCGCTCGAATTCGAGGCCGATCTGCGCTATCCAGGTGCGCCTGAATCGAAATACGCGCCAGGTGGCCATACCGTGCGACGTCTGCTCGACGCCTATGCGCGCCATCCAGGTTTTCACGAATGGGCCTGCGCACCTGAAATAAAAAGCTGGATGACACTGTATTTTGGTGAGCAGCCGTATTTGTCGCGGGCGCATCACAATTGCATGATGACCAAGCATCCCGCCTATGGCAGCCTCACCGGCTGGCACCGCGACATGCGCTACTGGTCGTTCGAACGCGATGATCTTGTGTCGGTATGGCTCGCGCTCGGGCCTGAAACTGTCAATAACGGGGGCCTATGGTTCGTGCCGCAATCGCACGATGCCGCGCTCACCGCCAGTTGTTTCGATGAAGCAAAGTTTTTCCGCTCCGATCTGCCAGACAACCAAGCCCTAATTCAGACGGCCGTCTCGCCAGAACTTCATATGGGTGATGTCGTGTTTTTCCATTGCAAGACCTTGCATTCAGCAGGAAAAAATCTGTCGGACGAGGTGAAGTTCTCGCTGGTTTTCACTTACCACGGCGCGAGTAACGCGCCGCTGCCTGGTTCGCGCTCCGCATCACTGGCGGAAGTAAAACTCTGATCCTGAGGTGCCGTGTGCGCTCGCGCACGCGGCCAGTCTAGCGCCTGCGTGGCCAGGCGAGCCCTGTCAGCCCAAGCAGCGTTGCCACCGCGCCCGCCCCGAGCAACAGCATGGTGCGATCCGTAGGCGTGCCATTTACCACCCTCGACACATCGCTGCTAAACGACTGGAACGACTGGCCGCCGAAATACAGCAGCACCACACCGACCGCAATTAATGCGAAAGAAAGCACTTTCATCATGACTCGCCTCACCCATCAGTCAAAACGGCGCAGTTTAGGCGAGCCAGATCATATCGTCCATGGCGAAGGCCGCTATATCAGCACCGGCAAGCTTTCGACGAGTGCAAATGCGCACGCGGCCCCCAGCAATGCACCGAGCACTCGCAACACGTTGTGCCGGAACTCCGAACGGCACGGCAACGCGCCGACAAACAGCGCACCGGCCAACGCCATCGGAATGATCAGGATGAAATCGCCAATTGTGAAATAAGTGGTCATGTCGAGTCTCTCAGTATCTCGCGCGTTGTTATCGCGCATTTTCATTAGTGCACCTGCAGCGGTACGGCCGATATTGGAATTCTCGAATACAGTACAGCCGCGGTGCATGCCTTCAAGTATAGAAAATAACCGACCGCAAGGACGGTAAAACACGACTCATCAGCCTCGGTACAACGCATCGAAACCCTTTTGAATAACAAGCAGACGCTATGCCTTGTGAATCCGGTGAGTATTTAAATACAGATGTCCTACTCCCACAAACGGCTTTCATCCGAGCCTTGATGTGACATTCGGCCCACACATTCTTACCCCGCTAGTTGCTGAAGCTTAAGCCCGGCACACGGCCCGGTTTATGATGAGATCCCAGCAACACCCGCTGTCCGTCCCCCGCCTGGCCTTTACTCACGACCATGCCAGACATGCTGCGTACCAGCAGTTTTGATTAACGTCCGGAGCCGTTACGGCTAACGGGAAAACAGGGAAATATCATGCAAGTCGGTTCTATCGTCCGTTCCGTGCATATCGCCGTGCCGGCTGGCGCGCGTGGCATTGTCATGCGTCTTCTCGGCGACATGGCGATGGTGGCGTGGTACGCCGGTGAGCCCGGCGCCTCGACGCCGCTCAATACCGAGCCGTTTTTTCTGGCTGACCTGATCGACACCGGCGAGCTAGTCCGCCCGGCCAGCACCCAGATGCACTAAGACACCAGGTGCCCTCCCCGGAGAGGCCCGAGCGCCACACTCGTCTTTGTTCACGGCGCGGCGCACAATGCGCAGCATGACTGAAAATACCTCCCCCCCGCCGCCCGACGACGCCGCTGACAGCGCCATTCCTTTCGCCCGGCTCACGCCCGAACGCATGCTGGATGCCGTTGACAGCGTGCTAGCCAGTTCCGGCGTGCGCACCGATGGCCGCATGCTGCCGCTCAACAGCTACGAAAACCGCGTCTACCAGATCGGCGTCGAAGACGGCCCGCCCGTGGTGGTCAAGTTTTACCGCCCTGAACGCTGGAGCGATGCAGCCATTCTCGAAGAACATGCATTTGTCGCGGAACTGGCCGAGCGCGAGATTCCCGTCGTCGCAGCGCAGTCGATCAACGGCCAGACGCTACATACAGCGGAAGGCTTTCGCTTCTCAATCTTCGAGCGCCGGGGCGGCCGTGCGCCGGACCTCGACCGGCGCGACACGCTGGAATGGCTCGGGCGCTTCATCGGACGCATTCATGCCATCGGCCAAACACGGGATTACGTGGCGCGCCCCACCCTGAACCTTCAAACCTTTGGCTATGAACCGCGTGATTTTCTGCTATCGCAGCGGTTTGTCCCCGACGACGTGCGCCCCGCATGGGAAGCCGTGGCCCAGCTCGCGCTGGAAGGCGTCGAACAGGCGTTCGAGCGCGCCGGGGCTATCCGCGCTATCCGCATGCATGGTGATTGCCACCCGAGCAACGTGCTGTGGACCGATGCCGGGCCGCATTTCGTCGATTTTGACGACAGCCGGATGGGGCCTGCTATCCAGGACCTCTGGCTGCTGTTGCCGGGTGGGCGGGCCGAGGCTTCACGCGCGCTGACCGATCTGCTGGCGGGTTATGAAGACTTCTGCGATTTCGAGCCGCGCGAACTGCATCTGGTTGAAGCATTACGCACGCTGCGGCTGATTCACTATTCGGCATGGCTAGCACGCCGCTGGGATGATCCGGCTTTTCCGGTGGCGTTCCCGTGGTTCAACACGCAGCGTTATTGGGAAGACCGCATTCTGGAATTGCGTGAGCAAGTCGGCGCGATGCAGGAAGGGCCACTGTGGCCGGTCTAGCCATGCCCTGAGTATGGAGAATCCTGGGCAATAGCAGCGGCTCAGGTCGCTCGCTTACCCGCGCTTGTCGGAAAAAATCCAATCATTTTCAAGAAAAAATGGAACGCGGCGGCGCCGGCCTGTTACTAAGATGGCGCCCAATTTGTCTGTTAACGGCAAATATCGGCATCCACGTATCTCGTTACATTTTCGTGTGCATCGAGCAATTTAAATGGTGTCTTGACGAGAATGGTTTATTTTTAATTAATTCATTATTTTTTAACTTTATATGGCAATTTAAAATGTCATTAAATAATATGCCCCCAATTAAAACATCCAGCACTCCAAGTCACATTCCTCAAAGCCCAGATTACAACACCCCTCCCCCCGCCGGTAATTTGTCACATAAGGTGGCAATGGTTATAGCTTCGCCGAATAGCGCAAATAGCCCGACACCCCGTAAAGCATACAGCGCGGCCACTGTTGCATTGTTAAATGAACTAACACCGCTCAATCCTGACAACACATCGGTAGCTCCCCCAACATTCCAACGCTGTAACAAAGCGGCTCTATTCATTTTTTTAATGGGCATTGGAGGTATCTTCGGCACAGGAATCACTCTAGTATCGAATTTGAAAAACAACCCTGATTCATCGGATCAGAAGCAGATAGCCACCTATGGTTTCAGCATTTCCGCAGCGATTATATTTCTTTCTTTTCTGATTTGCTGCATAAGCCCCTGCATTGGCAGCAGCAATACTGACGACACAAAAGAAAACCCTAAAAAAACACCTCCGCAATACAAGAGTTACGTTTAATCGATGCCAGACGTAATTTTTTCCATCACCGAAGAGAGAAAATTCTAAACGCAGTGCAATGCGTTCTCTCTTCGGGGGTTTTTCCGCCTCATCGCGCATGGCCGCTTCAGCATGCCGGCCATTTACACCGAAATCGCCCGCGTTACCGGCATGCAAGCCGCTTCGCTAGCAGCTTTGTCACGCGCGGCCTTAGCGCCTTCGATTCGAAGCAGTCTCGGTAGCACTACGTCATTTTTCGCCGCCGTCACTTCCGCAAGAATCGACACCGCGATTTCAGGTGGCGTGCGGCTACCGATATAAATCCCCGCAGGCCCGTGCAACCGCGCCAGTTCGCCATCGTTCAGATCAAACAGTTTCAGCCGCTCACGCCGCGCCGCATTGTTGCGCCGTGAACCCAGCGCGCCCACGTAAAACGCCGGGGTCTTCAACGCCTCCAGTAGCGCCAGATCGTCCAGCTTAGGATCGTGCGTCAGCGCGATGACCGCGCAGCGCGTGTCGAGTTTCATCTCCAGCACGGCATCGTCGGGCATCGTGCGGATGATCGTCGTGCCGGGGAGATCCCATGCATCGATATATTCATCGCGCGGATCGCACACCGTCACCTGATAGTCGAGCCCCACCGCAATCTGGCACAGGTAGCGCGATAGTTGCCCCGCGCCGATCACCAGCATCCGGTAACGTGGACCATGAATCGTCACCAGGCGCTCATCATCGAAAACCAGCCCCGCCGTTGTCATGGCGGGCCCTAATTGCGCCTCGCCGCTCGCCATATCGAGCGTGCGCGCCATCAGTTGACCCTCCTGCACTGCCTGGCACAGTTCGGCGAGGCGGCTCTCTGCCTTGAGCGGCTCCAGCACCAGTTGAATCGTGCCGCCACATGGCAAGCCGAAACGATGCGCTTCTTCGGCCGTGATGCCGTACTTCAGCACCTGCGGACACGTGGGTTCGATGCCATGACGCCGCACCCGCTCGATCAGATCGTCTTCGATGCAACCGCCCGAGACCGATCCCACCACCCGGCCATCGCCACGCACCACCAGCATCGCGCCTTCTGGACGCGGCGATGAACCCCATGTTTTCACGACCGTCACGAGCAGCGCACGATGCCCTTGCTCCAGCCAGCGCACACTGGTTTTCAGCACTTCGAGATCGACGCTATCCATGATGGGCTCCTCTTCATCCTCTTCAGTTAGGCATATCCACCACAAGCATTGCAGTGAAACCGGGCCATATGGTCGCTCAACTGCGTATTCACTCATCTGAAAAAACAGTGGAGGCTACAACAAGCTACAACAATTCAACGACAAATCAACCACAAATAAAAAACGGCACCGCCGGAAAACACCGGAGATGCCGTTGTGCTTCAAACGCTTTATTTACTTTAAATACTTCGAACCCCGCGTTTAAATTTAATGCTCCTGAATCTCGCGCCCTAACTTCGAGCGCTGGCGCGAGTAGCCAAAATAAATCGCCATGCCCACCAGCAACCAGATGCCAAAGGCAATCCATGTCACGATTCGCAGATTCAGCATCAGGAACAGGCAGGAAGCCACGGCCAGCAACGGCACCAGCGGCACGCCTGGGCAGCGGAACGCACGTGGCAATTCAGGATGTGTGCGGCGCAAGATCAGCACCGCCACCGAGACCATCGAAAACGCCGCCAGCGTGCCGATGTTGATCAGCTCGGCCAACACACTCAGTGGCACGAGCGCGCCGATCAGACCAAAAAAGAGGCCTACTATCCAGGTCGTCAAAAATGGCGTGGCAAAACGCGGATGCACCTGCGACAACACCGCAGGCAACAGGCCATCGCGCGACATGGCGAAGATGATGCGTGTCTGGCCATAGGCCATCACCAGGATCACGGTCAGCATGCCCAGCACCGCGCCGAGGTCGATAAAACCCGCCACCCACGGCTGGCCCGCAACCTGCAAGGCATACGACACCGGATGCGAAATATGCGCGAACTCAGCGGAGGGCACGATGCCCGTCACGACCGCCGCGACCGCCACATACAGCACGGCACACACGCCCAGCGAGGCAATCAGCCCAATCGGCAAATCGCGTTTGGGGTTTTTGACTTCTTCGGCTGCCGCTGACACCGAATCAAAGCCAATAAACGCAAAGAACATCACGGCCGCCGCACCAAACACACCATGCCAGCCGTTGGGCATGAACGGATGCCAGTTCGCGGGCGTGACATGAAACATGCCGACCGCAATCACCAGCAGTACAACGGCCACCTTGATCGTCACCATGATGTTGTTGATCCGGGCAGATTCGCGCACGCCCACGGAGAGCAGCGCCGTCACCGCCATCATCACCAGAAAGGCAGGCAGGTTAAAAAACGTGACATGCCCCGGCAGCGCGCCGGGTGCAGCGCTCAAGGCCATCGGCAGCGTGACGCCAAAGCCCGCTAACAACGATTGCAGATAACCGGACCAGCCCACCGATACCGCCGATGTCGCCAGACCGTACTCGAGCATCAGGTCCCAGCCGATAATCCACGCCGCGAGTTCGCCCAGCGTCGCATACGAGTAGGTATAGATCGAACCCGCAACAGGAATGGTCGAAGCGAACTCCGCGTAGGCGAGCGCCGCAAAACCACAGGCCACAGCGGCGATCAGGAACGAAAACATCAAGGCCGGACCCGCCTGGACCGCACCCGTGCCAGTCAGCACGAAAATCCCGGTGCCAATAATGGCGCCAACGCCAAGCAGCGTCAGATCCAGCGCGCCGAGCGTCTTTCTGAGTCCTGCGCTTTGTGCGCCGGAGATCATTTGCTCGACGTTTTTCTTGCGAAAGAGGGACATGGGACAAAAGCTCCTGAAGACGCGCACCGCGCGCCGGATGGATGGCGGAAGGTTCCGAATTCTAACGGATGTAAAACGGGGGACTTGATGCAATGCACAAGGCGCCCTCTCACGTATTTAGTACGTGGGATGGCGCCTTGTCCGACGCAAAACGGCAATCATCCGGTCATAGCCGGATTCAGATCGAGGAGACGGTTACTGATGACATAGAACGTCAGCTCCGCGTTATTGCGCAGTTTCATTTTTTCGAGCAGCCGTGTGCGATACACGCTGACTGTTTTCACAGATAACGACAGCGCCTGTGCGACATCGGTCAACCGTTTGCCCGAGGCCAGCATGCACAGCGTCTGGTATTCGCGGTCGGAGAGTTTTTCATGGGGCTGCGGCTCACCATCGAATGACACGTAATTAGCCAGCACTTCAGCCATCGCCAGGCTGACGTACTTGCGTCCCGCCGCCACTTGCTGAATCGCATAGATCATCTGCGCAGTATCGGCGGTTTTCGACAAATAGCCCGCCGCGCCGGCCTTGAGCGCCCGCACGGCGTACTGGTCCTCGCGGTACATCGAAAACATCAGCACCGGCACCCGGGGGACCAGACGCTTCAACGCCTTGAGCACTTCGACGCCATTCATGTCAGGCAAGGCGATATCCAGCACGATCACATCGAAAGGTTGCTGTGCCACCTGTTCAAGCGCGTCCGCGCCCGTTTGCGCCTCCTGCACCGCACTCGCCACACCACGGTCCAGCAGCAATTGCCGCACACCCTGGCGTACCACAGCGTGATCGTCGATCAGCAAAATATTCAGGCTCATGACACTGCCTTCGCGCGGCGCGGCGACACGGGGGCAGCAAGCAACGTCCGCCAGGCAAAACGTGCGTGAATCTGCGCCCCCACGGCTTCGTCGATATCGACCACATCCGGGCGGCTGAGGCGCATACGCAGCGTGCCTCCCAGCGCAGCGCAGCGCGCATGCATACCCATCAGACCGTAACTGCCCAAAGAGCCCTGCCTGCCGGAACGGCCTTTGCGCGCCGCCTGCAACGCATGGGGCGGCAAACCGATGCCATCGTCACGGATCAGCAAGGTCAAATGCCGCGGGCTGGTTTCGATACGGATATCGACATTGAATGCCCGTGAGTGCTTGGCTGCGTTATTCAGCGCTTCTTGCACGACACGGAAAATCGCCAGGGCGGCATCATCGGAAAGTTGCAGCAGACGCGCATCGGCCGGGCAGGCGAAATGCGCCTGCAAGCCCGTGCGGCTAGCGAAGCCGCGAGTCCAGTGCGACAACGCCTGCACAATGCCGTCGTCCAGCACGGGGGCATGCAAATCGGCGAGCGTATTGCGCGTGGCTTCGCAAACGGCATCAAGCGCATGCTTTGCCGCATCCAGCGCCGCAGCACACTGCGGCGGTGCAGCCGCGGGCAGCCAGGTCTCGATACCCGCCAGCGCAAACCGCGCCGCCGTCAGTTCCGCCCCGACGTTGTCATGCAGCTCGCGCGCGAGGTGATGACGCACGGCTTCGTTCGCGCGCACCAGTTGCGCCTCCAGTTCCTGCACCCGCGCATTCAGACGTGCCAGTTCATCCGGAGAATCGCCTGCATGCCGCATAGCGAGCGCAACTGCACCACCGGTTCTCGAACAAGACGCGGCAGACAACCCAGACGCGTGCCGGACAACGGAAGACGAGGAAATTGCAGCGTCGGTCAACACCATCGCAGGGCTCATGGCTGTTTGGCCGGACAAGGCAGGCGGGAACGCGTCAGACGCGCCGGGACAACGGAAAACATGCGGACCTCTGGCTTTGGAACACGCGCATTTCACGAAAGATGCGGCAACCGGGCATCGACAGCGATACGGCGTGGCTAGATTTCCATTTAACGATCAGGCGGATCAGGCAGATGAAATCCACGAAGCGCCCGAACCCTACAACCGGGAATGGGTCAGGCGCCGCGCTGGGATCTCGAAATGCTCGCGGCATGCCCGCTAAGCCGCTTAGCGGGCGATGCTTTCTGGATGAGTGACATCTGGAACGATTGAGTTCCATCCAGCGTCTTTATTTTTCGTCGGGACGGACATCAAATAATTTTTGCATGAGGTGTAAGCCTCAAATCTGGGTAATGTTCTGACGAGTCCTGACGAGCCCCGACGAGCCCCAGCAAGACCCGATGAAATACGCCCAGGCTGCCTCTTGTTTTGCCTCTTGTTTTTTAGTCAGCCCATCACCGCTCCAGCAAAAAGCGCTCCAGCAAAAAGCGCTCCAGCAAAAAGCAAATGGGCGGCAACCGTTAAAACGGCTGCCGCCCAGCACGGGGTATTCGCCACCAGTCAGTTAGATCAGCCGGCCCGTCTAGTCATTTAGGCATGAGCCAGCTAACCATGCATTAACCAGCAAACTTACCCGACGAACGCCTTCTCCACCACATAATGTCCTGGCGCATTGTTGCTGCCTTCCTGAAAGCCCAGACCGTCCAGCAATTCACGCGTATCGCGCAACATGTGCGGGCTGCCGCACAGCATCACCCGATCGTTTTCCAGCGAGAAACCCGGCACGCCAAGGTCGGCAAACAGCTTTTCTGTTTCGATCAGCTCGGTGATCCGGCCACGATTCTGAAACGCTTCGCGCGTGACGGTGGGGTAATACACCAGCTTTTCTTGCACCAGCTCACCCAGATGTTCATGCGCGGGCAGATGATCGGTGATGTATTCCTTGTAGGCGAGTTCATCGACAAAGCGGCAAGTATGCGTCAGCACCACGCGCTCGTAGCGGTCGTATACGTCCGGATCCTTGATGATCGACATGAAAGGCGCAAGCCCCGTGCCTGTGGAAAGCAGCCAGAGCGTCTTGCCAGGCAGCAGGTTATCGGCCATCAGCGTGCCCGTCGGCTTTTTGCCGATCAGCACCTGATCGCCCACCTTCAGATGTTGCAACCGCGAAGTCAGCGGGCCGTCTTGCACCTTGATGCTGAGAAATTCAAGGTTCTCTTCGTAATTGGCGCTGGCCATGCTGTACGCGCGAATCAGCGGTTTACCATCGACTTCGAGGCCCACCATCGTGAACTGGCCGTTTTCAAAACGAAACCCGGTATCGCGCGTGCAAGTGAAGCTGAAAAGCGTGTCAGTCCAGTGATGGACGCTCAAAACGGTTTGTGGATTCAGGTTACTCATGGCTTCTTGGATAGGGCGAAATCAAAGGCGGCCAGACGAACCAGCCGGCACGGCAAAGGCGCTGCGCCACCCGCGCAGCCAGCCTTGTATCAGGGGGGATTAAGCGGAATCCGGCATTTTACCGCGTGACGTCATTCACCGCCGCCGCGCCGGGCGCAACACCCCAGGTACAGTCCATCATGGGCTCTGCGATCATACCGAAAGGTTAGCGCCCGCACCCGATTGACCCTGCTAGCGAAGCAGCCAAACAGGGCCATTGGCGCCATTGAACGGGAGGCTCAAAAAGCGGTTAAACAAAGCCGCCAGACGCGCGCTTCGGCTATCGGCCAGCCGGATGCCTCGCGGCTAACCCACCTGCAGGCGCGCGATATAGGGCAAATGATCCGACAGCCATGCGGTTTCCTGCGCCGGCTGAATCCATTCGATGGGTTTCATGTCTCGCACAAACATTTTGTCGAGCGCGAGCGCCGGGGAGAACGCCGGATAAGTGCGGGCAGGCTCACCCAGCAACGTGGCAACCTCGTGTAAGCCGTGCTCGGCAAAAAGCGGCACGGAATCGTTGCGCCAGTCGTTGAAATCCCCCGCCAGAACCAGCGGGCCAGTGGGCGCTTCCTTTTGAATCCAGTGGGCAATCCAGTGCATCTGGCGCAAGCGCGCCGCGCGCGTCAGCGCCAAATGTGCGCATAGCAGCGTCACGGAATGCCCTGCAAACGTGGCATGGGCCACCAGCAAACCTCGCCGCTCAAAGCGATGCGCGGAAATATCCCAGCGGCCGCCCAGATCCAGCGGATGCGGCGACAAAATCGCATTGCCATGCCGCCAGGACGGCTTGAAGACGTTCGGGCCCAGCGCAATTTGCAGCTCAAGCGCGCGTGCGATCTCGGTAGCCTGGCAATGCCAGACATCATCGAGCGGGTCCGCCAGGGGGGCGCCAAACCCCGTCGACAGCAACGGTTGCGGCATTCTGCGCGCCATCGCCTCTTGCAGAAAATACGCGTCGGCATGCGTGGACTGCACCCAGCGCTGCATCGCCTGCCAGGCCTGAAAACCCAGCGGCGTACGGCCTTTGTGCAAATTCCAGCTCACGGCAAGGAAATCTTTGGCCTCAAGCGATGAGGGCTCACGATGCTCATGTAAAACGAGTTCTTCAGGGTTACGCATACTGCGTCGTCCGCTTCTTAAGGTGATTTCACCGGTTGGTCAGCCCTGCACGCACCCGGTATAGCAGCACAGGGTCATGCTCCACGAGCGTCCATGTGCTCCACTGACCCGCGGGCACGCTCAGCCCCGGATGACTCGCGGCGATCCGGCGTGGCTGCGGCGGTAAAAGACAGCCGCTTTCGGTCTGGTTCACACCGGGTTCTTCGAGGGTTTCCTGGGCGTCGATGGCGAGCGTCACGACGGCTGCATCCGCCTGCGTGGGCGACACCGTCAGCGTGCGCATCAGGTCGATATCGCCGCCTGGCTGGGCCTTGCAGCCCACCGCATGCTGTACGACATGATGATGGGTATCGGTACGCGCCTGACCCACGGTCGTGGTTCCCTCAAACGCGTCAATCTGCTGGCCATCGCGCATCACCTGCAATTGCCATGCGACCACAGCGGGCTCGGTGGGCACAGCGGGCTCGGCATCCGGCTGCGCCTGAACTAGCAAGGGCCATGCCAGCAACACCGGCGCAATACGCATCATCCACATAAACCCTGGCTCCCCAAAACATGATTCGGCAAATCAAAAGTGCCCCTATCTTACGCTGGATGGGTGTCAGGCCTTCTGACCGGCGCTGGGCATGCAAGGTTCATCATGCGCTTTGGCGCCGCCCTCTGGTGTTAGCAGCAAGCCCATGACGCTGCTGGCTTGCATGCTCATACGGCCCCGATACACTGAAACCAGAGCGCCGTCCGGCGGACGTCGCAGCACCCGCATGACGAGGTTAGCCATGAGCACAGCCATCATCAGACCCGAACTCGCCGTCGCATCATTCGGCCAGATTTACGACCTTGAACAGGTCGAGGCCGCACTCAGCAGTCTCACCGAAAGCGCCAGCGAGGCGCTACGTGCCACCTACGAAAAAATGCTGAAGGTCGGCAACCTGCGCTTTTGCGTGAAACCCAACCGCATGCCGTCGCTCGACGAACTGATCGACGCATTGCCAAACTTCGCGGAACCCCTGAACGACGTGCGGCGGCAACTCGCGCTCTGCCTCGAAACGGAAGACCGGCTCGAATTGATGCCCATCCTGCTGCTCGGCGATCCAGGCATCGGCAAGACGCATTTCGCCAAACACCTGGCACGCCTGCTGGGCACGTCCTATCACTATGTCGCAATGAGTTCGCTGACGGCGGGCTGGATCTTGTCGGGAGCCTCTTCGCAATGGAAAAACGCCAAGCCGGGCAAGGTGTTCGACGCCCTGGTGAACGGCAGCTACGCCAATCCGGTGTTGGTGGTCGATGAAATCGACAAGGCGGGCGGTGACACTCAGTACGATCCGCTCGGCGCGCTGTATGCACTGTTCGAACACGATACTGCGCAGACTTTCGTCGATGAATTTGCCGAAATTCCGGTGAACGCGAGCCACGTAATCTGGATTGCAACGGCAAATGACGCGCAAGCCATTCCCGAGCCGATTCTCAACCGGATGAATGTGTATGAGATTCCGCCGCCGGACCGCGACGGTGCACGCCGCATCGCCCAGGCGATCTACGCCGAAATCCGTCTGGCACATGGCTGGGGCCTGCGTTTTTCCGCCCAGCTCGGCGACAGCGTCCTTGATGTACTGGTCCAGGCATCGCCGCGCACGATGCGCCGTGCCATCCTGAATGGCTTTGGCGCAGCATGCATCGACCACCGTGACGAGATCAGCGCTGACGATATCCGCCTTGATTCAGGCGCACGGCGCAAGTCCATCGGCTTTTGAGCTGTTGCACACCTGACGGCGTACACTGGCGCGCGGCGCACACGTTCAACGCCATCTACGACCATGGGCGGTACAGCTTTGCCAGCTTGCCGCCCATGTCCGCCAGCACACGAACCTACGAACCCCACGCCGTGCAAGGCACTGCGGCAGAAAACATGGACCACATTGAATGCATCGTGATTGGCGCGGGGGTCATTGGCCTCGCGGTAGCGCGCGCGCTGGCGGCGCGAGGACGGGAAGTCATCGTGCTCGAAGCGACCGCAGCGATCGGCGTGGAAACCAGCTCACGTAACAGCGAAGTGATTCACGCGGGCCTGTATTACCCGCGTGGCTCACTCAAGGCAGCGTTATGCGTGCAAGGACGTGAACTGCTTTATGACTATTGCGCCATGCGCGGCATCCCTCATCAACGCTGCGGCAAGCTGCTGGTCGCCACTGCGACCAGCCAGATTCCGCAGCTTGAGCGCATCATCGCGCGCGGCAAGGAAAATGGCGTACTCGACCTGATCCGGCTCAAGCCCGCCGAAGCTCAGACGCTTGAACCCGAACTCGCCTGCGTCGATGCGGTGTTTTCACCGCAAACGGGCATCGTCGATAGTCATCAGTTGATGCTGGCACTGCAAGCCGACGCCGAACGCGATGGCGCGGCTTGCGTGTTTCATGCCCCGGTCGAAGCCGTCACCGTTAACCAGAACAGCTTTAACGTGCACCTCGGTGGCGCGGCGCCTGCGGCCATTCGTGCATCGTGCGTGATCAACAGCGCAGGCTTGCATGCCAATGCGCTCGCGCGCCGGATCCACGGGCTCGATCCGCGCCACGTTCCACCGCTTTATCTGGCACGCGGCAATTACTTCGGCATGTCAGGCCGCGCGCCATTTAGCCGACTGATTTATCCCATGCCGAACGAGGCGGGGCTGGGTGTCCATCTGACACTCGATCAAAGCGGCCAGGCGCGCTTCGGCCCCGATGTCGAATGGATTGAAGCCATCCATTACGACGTCAACCCGGAACGTGCCGCATCTTTTTACAGTGCGATTCGCGCCTACTGGCCAGCGTTGCCCGATGGCGCGCTACAACCGGCCTACTCGGGTATTCGCCCCAAGCTGTCAGGTCCGGGCGAAGCAGCCGCCGATTTCGTCATTCAGGGCCCCGCTGCCCATGGCGTGCGCGGCCTCGTCAATCTGTATGGCATCGAGTCGCCTGGGCTAACGGCCTCGCTGGCCATCGCGCAGCGCGTCTGCGAGCTAGCGGGACGCTAAGCGTGGATGATCGCGGGCAGGCGTGCCGCATGCCTTATCTCAACTATATGAACCACGACGCGTTGATCAGGAGAGGCGTTGCTATTCTGGGGGCCGCCGTCGGCTGAACGGCACCACATCCAATAAAAACGGAGTCCCTCCCCATGAAAACCTCCCGTCGCACCTTTTTGCTCACTAGTCTGGGGGCTGCTTCAAGCTTCGCCCTTTCACGCCAGGCGCTCGCCGCACCCTCCACCGTCACCGCGGCAGCCCCGGTAAAAATCGCGGAAAACGACCCCGTTGCGCTCGCACTCGGTTATGCCCCGGACGCCACCACCGTCGACAAAAAGAAATACGTGAAATATGCCGCAGGCCAGGACTGCGGCAATTGCAGTTTTTATCAGGGCAAAACTACTGAGCCGTGGGCCCATTGCCCGATGTTCGGCAACAAACTGGTGGCCAGCAAGGCGTGGTGCAACGCCTATAGCAAAAGAACCTGAGAACCCTGAATATTGGCTGGCATCATTTTCAAGATAATCTGCGCACAGAGCGCTAGACCATTCGATTAATTGCAGACAGCCCATGTCTGCTCCTGCAAGGCGCTTGCCGCGATCTGCGACAAGCGCTTTTTTGTTTGTGCTTGAAAGACATGGCACGGCTCTCTACACTCGCCATGCGTTTTACATCGACTTGCTCCGTCTGGGCGAACCGCCTGAGACGCGTTACCACGCTATTCCACATGTTGGAGATATAGATGGCACCGGCATCAAAGAGCCTCAACAACCGGGCGATCGCCGCTGCGGTCGTCGGCAACGCACTCGAATGGTATGACTTCACCGTGTTCGGCTTCATGACGGTGGTGATCGCCGAACTGTTCTTTCCTACCCATGATGAATACTCGTCGTTGCTCCTCGCCACGGCAAGTTTCGGCGTAGCTTTTTTCATGCGGCCAATTGGCGGCATCGTGCTGGGGCTATACGCCGATCGCGCAGGACGCAAGGCCGCACTCACCATGGTGATAGCGCTGATGACGCTCGGCATCTTGCTGCTTGCCATTGCGCCACCCTATTCAGCAATCGGCATTGGCGCGCCCATCATCATCGTGGTGGGCCGGTTACTGCAGGGGTTTTCGGCCGGCGGAGAGTTCGGCAGCTCAACGGCATTGCTCATCGAAGCCGCACCGCCCTCCCGCCGTGGCTATTACGGCAGTTGGCAAATGGCCAGCCAGGCGGCAGCGCTGCTGATCGGCGCGCTGGTCGGCGCAGCTATTTCACGAGGCCTGTCACAAGAAGCGCTGCACTCATGGGGTTGGCGCGTGCCGTTTATTCTCGGGCTGGTAATTGGCCCTGTCGGTTTTTATATCCGCCGCCATCTGACAGATTCAGAAGTTTTTTTGCACGCAAAACAAACAGCGCCGCGCGTCACACTGCGCGATGTCTTCAAAAACCATACCCGGGAGATCGTTTGCGGCCTGGGCGCCGTCATTGCACTGACCGCGACCGTCTACGTCTTTATCAGCTATCTGCCGACCTTCGCCGTCAAGCAACTCAAACTGCCCTACGCGGAGTCGTTCTATGCGCTGATTGTCGGCAACCTGCTACTCACCGTGCTATCGCCGATCACCGGTGCGTGGTCAGACAAGATTGGACGCAAAGGCTTGTCGCTGTGGTCGCTGGGAATCTCGCTCGTGCTGATCTATCCGCTGTTCGCGTGGCTTGCCGCAGAACCCAGCATCATGCGGTTAATCATTGTGCAAGCCATCTTGTCGGTCACGCTCTCGGGCTATTACGGGCCCTTTGGTGCGATGATCGCTGAACTGTTTCCCGCCCATGTGCGCTCCACAGGCCTTTCGCTTGCGTACAACATCGCGGTCATGCTGTTTGGCGGGTTCGGGCCATTCATCGTGACGTGGCTGCTCAAGCATACCGGCTCGCCACTGGCACCCACCTATTACGTCATGAGCGGGCTAGCGTTGTCATTTGTGGCGATCGCATGGATTCCGTCGCAACGTCACGCCGCTCTGGAAGCTCAGCGCAAACGGGTATAACCGGGCTCTGCGGCTCAGACACGGACAGCATGCATGTTTCGTGCGTCCGTGTCGCATGCCCTACCGTACGGATCAGGCTCAATCAGACTCAATCAGGCACGGGCAAGCGCCAGCGGCGGGCGCCGGTCAAACCATGGGCGTGCCGCTTCAAGTTGCGCAGCCAGCCTGAAGAGCGTCGCCTCATCCCCATGACGTCCGGCAAACTGCACGCCCACCGGTAAATTGCGTGCATTCCAGTAAAGCGGCACCGACATCGCGGGTTGCCCGCTCAGGTTGAACACCTCCGTGCAGCCCGCCCAGGAAAATGCCTTGTTGGCGGCCTCGTCCAGCAGCTTTTTCATGAATGCTTCGAGCGGAAAAGTGCTGACCATGCGCATTTGCACACGCTCCATCAGGCTGGAGCGCATTTCACCGATCTTGATCGGCGGAGCCGCTAGCGTTGCGCACAGGATCACGTCGTAGCGTGTCAGCAAATCAGTTAGCCGCGTCGACACACGTTGCTGCTCCTCCAGCGCGCTCGCCAGACTGCGTTCGCCCAGCTTGCGTCCGATATGCGCCATCGTCCAGGTCTCGATCTCGAACTCAGCCCGCACAGGTTTGCTGCCCGTCAGGCGCTGTGCCTTCAATACGAAATTTTCAGCGTCAATCGACCACAACATTAAAAACGCGTGCCGCACCTGAGCGAAATCAATGCCCAGTGAAACGGGCTCGACATGATGCCCAAACGAAGCCGCGAGTTGCGCGGCATCCTCCAGTGCGGCAAGCGTGTCACCCGATAGCGCGGTTGCGAACATCGGGTCTGTCACGTAAGCGATATGCAAGGGCTGACAGGGCTCGCCAGCGGCTGCCAGAAAAGTGCCAGGCGAACCCGGCGCCAGGTTCGCCTGCCCCGAGGTCAAATCAAGCAGCAGTGCGCTATCGCGCACACTGCGCGAAATGGCGTGATCCACGCTCAGCCCGCCTGGCACCGATGAGGGAGCAGACGGCGGTTGCCTGCCACGTGATGGCTTGAAGCCAAAAAGCCCGCAACATGAAGCAGGAATACGAATGGAGCCACCGCCATCGGATGCATGTGCCAACGGCACGACCCCTGCTGCAACGGCGGCAGCCGTGCCACCACTTGAGCCGCCTGGCGTGTGATCGAGATTCCAGGGGTTACGGCATGGACCGAATAGCTCGGGTTCGGTATAGGGCATCTGGCCCAGTTCAGACGTGCTGGTTTTGCCGAAGATATTGAGCCCAGCGGCCTTTGTCAGTGCAATCACAGGCGAATCTTCGGACGGAACGAAATGACGGTAGTAGCGGCTACCCATCGACATCCGCAGCCCCGCCACCGCCGCCCCCAGATCCTTGACCAGATACGGCACGCCTGCCAACGGCCCACTGCCACCGCCATTTTCGTCGGACAAAGCGGCTCGTTTGCGGGCTGCGTCGTAATCCTTAAGCACCAGTGCGTTAATCGCGGGATTGGTTGCCTCGGCCCGCGCGATGGCGGTATCGAGCAGTTCGCGGGCGCTCACTTCACGCTTCTGGATAAGCTCAGCGAGGCGCATGGCATCGCAGGCGAGGTAATCGGATTGCACGACGGAAACGCCTCTTGCTAGATAAGTGACTGAATGGTGAATAACGCTGGGGCCAGGCTAGCGCAAAAGACAGGCGGACCTACATCTGCTCACCCAGAAAGGTCAGCGTGCGGCCATGCGCCAAGGCTGCTGCATGCTGGTTATAAGACGCGCGGTCCGTGCAGTTAAAGCCATGGTCCGCATTGGGATAGAGATGAAATTCAGCGGCGCGATGGCCCGTGAAACACTCTTTCACCTGGCTCACAGCAGACAGCGGGATTCCCGTATCGAGTTCAGCGTAATGAAACTGGATGGGTACCGTGATTTTCGCGGCAACGTCGAGCTGGTTCTGGATACCGCCGCCGTAATAAGCCACCGCGCCGTCCAGCAACCCTTGCGCGGCGGCTAGATAAGCCAGCCGGCCACCAAAGCAATAACCAATAGCCGCGATTTTGCCGCTCACTTCGGGCATCGCGCGCAACACCGCCACCGCTGCGCCGACATCGGCCACAGCCAGGTTCACATCGGTTTTTTGCAGAAGTTCGATACCTTTGTCGCGGTCCGCTCCAGCGTAGGCCAGCTCAACACGCGGCTGGGTGCGCCAGAAAATGTCCGGTGCCAGCGCGATGTAACCATCCTGGGCGTATTGGTCCGCCACATTGCGGATATGGCTGTTGACGCCAAAAATTTCCTGAATAATCACGACCGCTGGCCCCTTGCCACTTTTTGGCAGCGCCAGGTAGCCGCCAAAATTGTCATTGCCAGCCGGGATATCGATCCATCGGGATGTCACGCTCACATTGCTCTCCTTGAATAAAATGCAGAGGCAGCCGATCAATACGGGAAAATGCCGTGCTATCCGCGGCCATGACCAGAATTGAACCTCTAATGGCCGGCCAGTGTGCCATCAAACGCCGGAACCGTGCATCTGGCCAGACGGCCGATTGACGCCAGAACCCCAATCGCCGACGCTAGCAACCGGCTCATTCACGGGCATCTCGTTCGCGTTCAGTGGAACGGGTCATGCCACACCGCTCGCAGCTCAATCAGCCCTGGTACAAAAAGGGAACCGCTCATGTCCGAACACCACTTTGTCTCGCCATTTGCCCAACGCTTCAATCTCAGCGTGCCGGTCGTTCAGGCACCCATGGCCGGAGGGCCGACGTCACCGGCCATGGTCGCCGCGGTGTCGAACACCGGCGCACTAGGCTTTCTCGCAGCCGCACCTTTTTCGCCTGAAAAACTCGCCACGGAAGTCGCCGCCATCCGTGCGCTCACCCCACGCCCTTTTGGCGTCAACCTGTTCGTTCTCGATCCCGCCGCACCCGATGACTCCACCGTGCGCCATGCCCTTGCCGCGATTGACCCGTTACGCGCCGCCCTCGGCTTGCCCCCTGGTCATCCGCTAGAACAATACGCACCCGATTTCCAGGCGCAACTGAAGATGCTGGTTGAATTGCGCGTGCCGGTCGTCAGCTTCACCTTTGGCGTACTGCCACGACATGACGTGGCCCGTCTGCAGGCGGCAGGCAGTTATGTCATCGGCACCGCCACGCATGTCGCTGAAGGCCTTGCCTGGCAGGCAGCAGGGGCCGATGCGATCGCGGCACAAGGAGCGGAGGCGGGCGCACATCGCGGCACTTTTATCGGCGAAGCCGAAGACGCGCTGATCGGCACCATGGCGCTCGTGCCGCAGCTTGTCGATGCCATCGGCCTGCCCGTACTCGCGGCTGGCGGCATCATGGATGGCCGGGGCATCGTTGCCGCACTCGCCCTGGGCGCGCAAGCGGCGCAGATGGGCACCGCGTTTCTGAATTGCGCCGAGAGCACGATCCCTGCGGCATGGAAAGCCCGCCTCCGCACCGCCTCCGACACCGCCACGCGCGTGACGCCAGCCATCACCGGCCGCCACGCCAGAGGTATCCGCAACCCGCTGATGCAACAATTGGCCGGGCAACCTGGACACATCGCCCCGTATCCCGTTCAAAATGCGCTCACCCAGGAATTACGCCAGACAGCCGGAAGAACCGATAACGGTGACTACCTTTCGCTCTGGTCAGGGCAGGGGGTACCGCTTGGCCAAAAGCGGCCGCTGAATATACCTGCAGCGCTTCTGGTCAATCAGCTCGATGCCGAATGGCGTGTTATCGCAGCAAAAATCGGAGCCCTGAATCACCAGGGTGAGGCGTAATCCGGTCTGCTCAAGCCCGTCTTCGCATCGTTATTATTTTTGACTCAAGGCGCGCATTAATACGTTGTGTACGTCCCACTTAAACCGCGTTAATACCGCTTGCACCAACATTAGTACGCGCCATGAAAAATCATATATATCAAATATTTACTGAAACATTACCCGCACTACTCTCAACACTTCCAAAGAAAAGCAATCAGCTACATCCGAGTTTTCTCAAAAAAATCCCACGAATTAATTTGATCCCCCTACACTTGCGCGCAAGTACGGTTTGGCTCCGTTTTATTACTTGCGGACTAACGTACTGAAGTACCGAAGAAGGCATCAGCGATACATCCGGCGTAGTCGTCCACGGGATTGGGCAGCACGTATTGGGTACGTGCCAGCCCAGGACGGCAACGCCGTTTCTGGGACCGAAACTGGAGACTCAATATGAACACCAAGATTCAAAAACTGTTGCCTGTTAGTGCTGCGGTCATGCTGAGCGCCACACTGGCGACCACGGCATTCGCCGACGTAGTCGTCAAAATCGGTCACGTTGCTCCGCTGACGGGGGGCATTGCCCATTTGGGCAAAGATAATGAAAACGGTGCACGTCTGGCCATCGAAGAAATCAACGCGAAAGGCTTGACCATCGACGGTCAGAAAATCACGTTGCAAATCGACCCGCAAGACGATGCCGCTGATCCACGCACAGCCACCCAAGTCGCGCAAAAGCTCGTGGACGACAAAGTTGTCGCGGTTGTCGGACACTTGAACTCGGGTACTTCAATTCCCGCCTCAAAGATTTATAGCGATGCCGGTATCGTGCAGATTTCACCGTCGTCCACCAACCCGGCTTATACCCAGCAAGGCTTCAAAACCACTTATCGCGTTGTCGCAACCGATGCGCAACAAGGCCCCGCGCTAGCCAACTACGCCTTCAAGACGATGAAGCTCAAGAGCGTCGCCATCGTCGATGACTCAACGGCATATGGCCAAGGGCTGGCAAACGAGTTCGAAAAAACCGCGAAATCCCTTGGCATGAAGGTGCTCTCGCATGATGCGACCAACGATAAAGCGGTCGATTTTCGCGCGATCCTGACCAAAATCAAAGGCGAAAACCCTGACGCGATCATGTACGGCGGCATGGATGCCACCGGCGGCCCATTTGCCAAACAGGCCAAACAGCTAGGTTTGCGCGCTCGCATGTTATCCGGCGATGGCGTCTGTACCGACAAGCTGTCTGATCTGGCTGGAGATGCCACCGACAACATCGTTTGCTCACAGGCCGGCATGGCGCTGGAAAAAATGGACGGTGGCAAAGCCTTTGAGACGAAGTACGAAAAACGTTTCGGCCAGCCCATCCAGATCTACGCACCGTTTACGTATGATGCGGTCTATATCATCGTCGACGCGATGAAGCGCGCCAACTCAACGGATCCGGCCAAAATCCTCGCCGCCATGCCCAAAACTCAATACAAGGGCGTGATTGGCGAGACGACATTCGATGCCAAGGGCGATCTCAAGCACGGTGTGATTTCGCTCTATAACTACAAGGGCGGCAAAAAATCTGTGCTCGACATCGTCAAGATGTAAGCATCCTGAACACTGTGCAAAGGATCACAGGCTCATTGCCGTTTATCCGATGCATAGTGTCTGGCACCGCACCAGGGCACGCGAGCTTCCCGCTACGCGTGCTTTTTTTCAACAACGCGAGAGACTCGCTGCTGATATAGCTAATACAGCTGATACGTAACAACCATATAAAAAGCACATAACAACCTGGGGGAAAACACCGTGACACGCTCCATCGACCACGAATGGCAACGCTGGATCGCTGAGAACCTGCTGTTTGACGCGGCCCCGGAGAGTATTCAGGCAATGCTTGTCGCGCAGGGCTTTAATGCGCAAGAGGCCGAACGCGAAATCCATACCGCGCTCGCCAGCCCTTATCTGCAAGGCGGCACCCGTTTGCGTAACCGTCTGCGCAAGCGCGACTGGATCTTGTCGGTCTATCGCTCCCAGCAACGCGCCCGCGCGCATTCCGGCATGGTCGAGCGCCGCGAAAAACTCTCACGCACAGCGTTTTTCGAAGAGTATTACCAGCAAAACCGGCCGGTCATTATTAGTGGAATGCTCGATGGCTGGATGGCGCGCAAAAAATGGAATCTGGATTACTTTCGCGCGCAATGCGGCGATTGTGAAATTGAAGTGCAGTTTGACCGGGAAACCGACACCCATTACGAAATCAATCAACCCCGCCTGAAACGGACGATGCGCTTTGGCGACTATGTCGATCTGGTCGAACGAAGCAGCCCGACGAACAATTTTTATATGACGGCCAATAACACATCGCACAACCGTCAGGCGCTCGCTGCGTTGTGGCCCGATGCACCGCCGATCGGCGAATATCTCGATGCAAACTCGCCCGATACCGGTTTTTTCTGGTTTGGTCCGGCAGGCACCCGAACCCCGTTTCATCACGATCTGACCAATAACTTCATGGCACAGGTTATTGGCCGCAAACGCATCACGCTCGTGCCGCTGTGCGACACGCCTTATATGTACAACTTGCTGCATTGCTATTCTCAGGTGGACGGCAGCGCAATCGATTTCGCCCGTTTTCCTGAGATGCGGCATGCGCAAATCATCGATTGCACGCTTGAGCCAGGAGAATTGCTGTTTTTGCCCATCGGCTGGTGGCATTACGTCGAAGGGCTTGATGTGTCAGTCACCATGACCTTCATCAACTTCCTGGAACCTAACGATTTTTCCCAGCAGTACACCACCTGGAATGAAGTCTGAACCAGCTGCGTCATACCTCTCGCGCGTGCACCAACCAAACAGCGGACCGTGTGATTTACGGGCCCGCTGTTTTTACTTCTACTTTCCGCGCTGCGCTCATTTATCCTGCTTATTTACCTTGATTTGTTTATATTGAGCCGCTTGCGTTTCAAGCCGTGAGCAAAACCGCTATTTTTTGACGGCCGAAGTCGCAGCCCCGGCTGGCGAGCCATTCACGACGGACGGCGCACCCAGCAAGTTACCTGTTAGCGAGTTCAGCAAACCGGTGACAGGTGCGAGCAGGTTGGCACTGCCTGCGGCACCGGACGCTCCGGATGTGCCAGCAACCGATGCTGGCGCGCTACCTCCGGCACCCGGATTCACTGTCGCGCTGCCGCTGCCCGCTCCCGAGATAGCAGGCGTCAGGCTACCCGTCAGCGGATTGAGCACGCCCGTGACCGGCGCAAGCAAGCCACCGGCGCCACCCGCACCACCGCTGCTGCCGCCTGCTCCACCGCTGCTGCCGCCTGCTGGAGTATTCAGTGCCCCCGTCAACGAAGAGGTCACCGATGTCAGCGTTCCCGTGACAGGCGCAAGCAGATTGCCAATGCCACCAGGCTGAGCACCGGAGCCGCCACTCAAGGGTCCAGGCAGCGAAGTGAGAATGCCGGTCAAAGGCGCGAGCGGATTGCCTGGCGCCGTGCCGCCCGCCGTGAGCGTTCCGCCAGCAGAATTCACCGTGTCGCCCAGTTTGACCACGACCTTCCCGAGATCCTGCCCCACCGGATTACCTGTCGTGCTACCAATCGTATTGCCGATGCGGATAACCTCATTACCCAGTGTGTCAAGCAGACGATCGAGCGGTTTGCCAAGCCCGGTTGTATCGCCAACGGTTTGCGTTGTCCCTCCAACCAGCGTGGTAACTGGCGTGATCGCGCTGCTAACCGTTTGGGTGATTTGCTGAATCGGCCCACCCGATAGCGTCGAACCCAACTGTGTTCCAAGTCCGCTCACGACGCCCCCCACACCGGACACCAGTCCGCCTACCGGGGCTGCCACAGGATTCAGCACTGCTGTGGGGCCGGAGCCGAGGCTCGTAACGAATTGTCCGGCGCTGTTGACCGCCTGCCCCGCGCTGTTAACCAGATTGCCGCTGCTGGCAAGCGTCGTGCCTAACGGATCGGTGGATTGCCCGAGCTGGCCAAGCCCATTGGTCACCCCGTTTCCTAACCCCGTGACGCCATTTCCGAGATTTGATACGACATTGCCGAGAGCGGCACTCGTCGCAGGATTGCCTCCTGGGATCGGTGTAAGGCCAATCTGCCCACCGAGTGCGGAAGCGGTCTCACCCGTCGTCGTGACAACGTTACCTAGGCCCTGAATCACCTGACCTAATGAGTTCGGGACTGGGTTTGGCGTTGGCGTTGGCGTCGGCGTTGGCGTCGGTGTCGGTGTCGGTGTCGGTGTCGGCGTTGGTGTCGGCGTTGGCGTTGGCGTTGGCGTTGGCGTTGGCGTTGGCGTTGGCGTTGGCGTTGGTGTTGGCGTTGGTGTTGGCGTTGGTGTTGGCGTTGGTGTTGGCGTTGGCGTTGGCGTTGGCGTTGGCGTTGGCGTTGGCGTTGGTGTTGGTGTTGGTGTCGGCGTTGGCGTTGGTGTCGGCGTTGGTGTTGGCGTTGGCGTTGGCGTCGGTGTCGGTGTCGGTGTCGGTGTCGGTGTCGGTGTCGGTGTCGGTGTCGGTGTCGGTGTCGGTGTCGGTGTCGGTGTCGGTGTCGGTGTCGGTGTCGGCGTTGGCGTTGGCGTTGGCGTCGGCGTCGGTGCCCGCGCTGGCGTACCCAGTCCCGGTTTCACCGTTGTGCTTCCGCATCCGGTCAAAATAATGAGCGACGAAATGCACATTGCAATCGCCGTCTGCTTGAAATGGTGGTTCATGGCCCGGCTCCTCGTAATTAAAATAAGCGAGAAACCCACTGCAAACCTCGTGCCAACCATAAACGCTCAAATCAAACATCGTCCAAAACCAATAAAATCAACCTCCGAATAAAAAAACAGATGTATCGGAACCTATACCGAACTCAGAACGTTCCGAAAAATATCTCCCAATCCGCATATGACGTAACGTAACGCCATGCATCGCAAAATCCATAATCGGCCAAGCCAATACCCCTCAATCCCCCCGCATCGTGACGTTATATCCGCAAGCGCCGCATGACCTTCGGCCCAGCAAAGGCCACCAGCGCGGCGCATAGCGCCACAACAGAAAGCCCCACGGGCAAATTCGTCATCTGCGTCACGCCACCGATCACAACAGGCCCCAGCAGCAAGCCGAAATAAGCCAGCCCGGCAACATGAGCCAGCCCCTCCGCCGCGTGAATGCCTTCGACACGTGCCGCCGCCGCAAACAATACCGGCATCATGTTCGCCAACCCGACGCCCATGAGCGTGAAACCCGCCATCGCCGTCACGGGATACGGCAGCAGCAGCGCTCCGATCATTCCGGCGCAGGCGAGCAACCCGCTCGCCAGCACCAGTTGCGGCGCACCAAAATGCGCCCGTACCGCATCGCCCGCAAAACGCGCGGCCGCCATTCCACCAGAAAATGCGGCATACGCGACGCTCGCCGTCGCCGCACTCGTGCCGACGATGTCGCGCATATACACGGTCGCCCAGTCGTACATCGCACCTTCGGCAATCAGTGCAACCAGTGCAATGCCTCCTAGCGCCCACAGCGCGAAAGAGCGCCAGCGGTCCGGCCGAAGCGCACTGGCATCCGTCGGCGCCGCCGGGGCCACATGAGGCAAAACAGCCTGACAGGCCAGCAATAGCACCAGCGCACTCAACACCGCCGCCAGCACAAGATGCACAGCAGGCGTCATGCCGTGCGACAGCAACACGCCACCCACCGCCGCACCGGCCATTCCGCCCACGCTGAACATGCCGTGCAACGCGGACATGATGGGCCGCCCCAATGCGCTTTCGACAGCGCTCGCTTCTGCATTCATCGCTACATCGAGCGTCGCCATGCCCATGCCGAACACCGCCAGCACGACAAGCAGCATCCAGTACATCGGCACGACGAGGATCAGCGCCGCGCACACCGACATCGTGAGCCCACCTCCCAGGCAGGCGCGGCGCGTGCCAACCCGCGCAATCCAGGTGCCGCTTGTCAGCATGGCGACGATCGAACCCACGGCAACCGCGAGCAACGCGACCGAAAGCATGGCCGGATTTAACTGAAAACGGTCGCGCACTGTTGGCACATGCACGCCCCAGGATGCATACATCATCCCAGCGGTGAAAAACAGGGCCATCGTGGCAAAACGGGCGCGCTGACGAACCGCCCCCGGCACCTTGCAATCATTGGCGGGGGATGCGGTGAAACTGGATGGCTGATCGGACACGGAAATCCCAGGATAAGGCGCAATGAGAAACAAATGAAGACGAACCAAGACAGACGAAATACCGAAATACCGAAATGCAACAGAAAAGAACCGGGCAGATGCGGATAGGGCGTCCGCACGGCGTAAAACGTCGATTTTAACGAAGACGGCTTGAGCAACCCGGCCTCGGCAGTTGAACGATGGATATCGCTCCCTGATATATTTCCGTAAGGATGTTGTTTGTTTTCCTTTCAACCCGATCCAAGGTGCTGATTTTGAATATTCCTGCCCACGCTCCACTTCATCTGCTTCATCAAGCCACAATTGGCACACTGGCCACGCAAACACGCCAGCCGACGGGCTTTCCGTATCCCTCTGTACTGCCGTTCGTACTCGACCACCGGCATCGCCCGACGATTTTGGTCAGTCAGCTCGCGGAACACACACGCAACCTGCAGTCCGACCCGCACGCGGGCTTTCTGGTAGTGCACGCGCCGCAAGGTGATGTGCTCAATGCCGAACGCGTAACCCTGCTGGGGCTCTTTGAAAAGCTAGAAACACCGCCAGGCCTGGTTCAACGTTATTTGCGCTATCACCCGGAAGGGCAACGTTATCTGGACCTGGGCGATTTCACGTTCTGGACGATGGCACTTGAGCGGATGCGTTATATCGGCGGGTTCGGCACGATGGGCTGGGTTAAAGGCGATGAACTCGATCCACTAGAGCCGCTAGCCTACGATGAAGAGGCTGAACTCATTACCTTCTTCAAAACACATCCTAAACGCCATGACAATCTGGAATTACTCGGCCTCGACCGTTATGGTGCAGATCTGAAAACCGGCAGCACACGCAGACGCCTGGTATTCGATAGCCCGAAACTTGATACTGCGGCTTTGCAGAGCGCACTCATCAATCATCTTGAAGAAGTACCGAATTAAGCTGGTTTGAGCGCGCTTTAGGGAAAACACCAATCTCCAGGCGCGCCAATATCTGTTTCTTTATGTTACGGAGCCCAAGCTTTCACCGGATGAGATGTTTCCGCCTGATACATGAATTAATTTTCATCATTTGATAATTAATTATGCGATGCCACCCTGGGCGATGACGATTTTTCATAAAAATTCAAAATTTCGTCACTTCCAAAAGTGCAGAAATGTCCGATTTTCCAAAAATACCGTAAGTTTTTTTATTAATTTTCTTCTGGTGCCTTTTCTCTGGTTTCTATTCTGTGTTAATCTCGCCTTCAAATTCCGAGGCATGAACATTTTCAAAGGGCAAGCTGGCTTCAGACTAGCAGTCATTTATCTAATCTAAACCACCAAGGGAACAACCTATGTCCTCTTATAGAGAACTTCTCGCTCAACGAGAAAAGCTGGAGCAGCAGATCGAAGAAGCCAAGTCGCTCGAATATGCGCACGTGCTGAACGAAATCCGTCAAAAAATGGCCGATTATGGCATTACGCTGGCAGAACTAGGTGGTGGCCGCGTTAAAGGTCAAAAGGTCGGCCGGCCACGTGCGGGTGTCGCACCGAAGTACCGCGATCCAATTAGTGGCAGCACCTGGTCTGGTCGTGGCAAGCCACCACGCTGGATCGCAGGCCAAGATCGCGCCCGCTTCCTGATTCAGCCGTAATATCGTAGCCACGATATTTACCGCCTGTTTTTTAGGCAGCAAGAAAAAAAGCCGCACATTTTATGGTTGTGCGGCTTTTTTTCGTTCCTTTATATTTGGAACTGAATTCCCATATGAAACACGTTCCGGTATACGAAAATCGCTTTTAACTGTTTTTTTGACAGGCTGAATGCGAATGCTTCACGTTTAGATAAGCGCCTGATTTAAAAGAAAAATCTGGCGATTTTCCGGCTTTGGCTTGAAGCAGCAGGTAGAATCCTCTGATTGAAACCCCCGCCTGTATCACATGCCTTCCGCTCTCGCCACCCAATTTTCGGAAAAACATCAGGTTGCTCGCAAAAGCACGTTTGTCAGTATCGTGCTCAATACGATACTGGTGACGCTGCAAATTACAATTGGCGTGATAGCCCATTCTCAAGCTCTGGTTGCAGATGGCTTTCATTCTCTAGCCGATCTCGTTTCTGATTTTGTCGTGCTAGCCGCAAATCGCCATAGCGATACGAAACCCGACGCCGACCATAATTACGGACATAGTCGCTATGAAACAGTCGCATCGCTCTTCCTCGGTGCGCTTCTGATTGCAGTCGGCATCGGCATGTTATGGCGAGCAGGTACACGGCTCGCCAATCTGCAGGATATTCCCGCCGTTCATATGAGCGCCCTCGCAGTTGCCATCCTTGTTCTTTTCTCCAAGGAAGCCCTGTTTCGTTACATGTTGCGAGAAGCGCAGCGTGTGCGCTCGGCCATGCTGGTCGCTAATGCGTGGCATGCACGCTCGGATGCGGCATCGTCACTCGTGGTTGCCCTCGGGATCATTGGCAGCCTGGCCGGAATCCGGCTGCTCGACCCAATCGCGGCCGCCATCGTGGGCTTTATGGTCGCTCGCATGGGCTGGACGTTTGGCTGGGACGCGCTACAGGATTTGTCGGATCGCGCGCTAGACGATCTGGCCACCGCCGACGTTCGCGCCAGGTTGTTAGCAACGCCCGGTGTGCGCGACGTACACGACCTTCGCACTCGCAAGATGGGAGATCTCGCGCTGGTAGACGCCCATATTCTGGTTGACCCGCTTATCTCAGTATCGGAAGGGCATTACATTGCGGAGTCAGCCCGCGCCCGTGTGCTGGCTGACCACCGGGTACTCGACGCGCTTATTCACGTCGATCCGGAAAATGACATGACCAGCCAGACCCCGGTTAATTTGCCTCCGCGCGAGCGCATCGTCGCCGAAGTCAATGCCGCGTTAGCCAGCTATGGCGTTCAGCCTGCCGCGATCACGCTTCACTATTTGAGTACCGGCCTGAATGTGGAGATCACGCTAAAAGCGCCCACCGACCCGTTGCACCATGACCTTGCGCAATTGCTGGCGCGCTTTGATCGCGCGGGACTCCAGCACAAACTGGGCGCTCACCGGCTGACCTTGCTCTGGATGGCCAGCAACACAGGTGAATCGGCGCCTCAGCATCCGCCAGCGGTCCATTAAAACGCCAGCGGCCAACGATATACCGGCACTGATTGCGCGCAGCACACGCGGGGCGGGGCACAAGGAGAATTTACCCAGACTTTGGCCCCGTTCCAGCGATTTTTCCTGCTTCGACGCCCAGCGTATTTTGCCCGGCACGCAACTCTGCCAGCATGTTACAAAAAAGTGCGCCTTGCTCGATCGCGTCGTCGAGCGCGACATGCGTATGCGGATGGTCATCGAACCAGTGTTTGGGTAAACGTGGCTTGATGCATTTGCGATACGGCAGCCCAGTCATGGCGAATGCCAGTGTTTTGATATCGAGCGCAGACCACGAAAACGGACAGCGCCCAGTAAAACGCATCATGTACCAGAACATGAACGTGAAATCAAAGCCCGCGGGCATCGCCACGAAAACAGGCTTGCCAGGCAGTGCCTCAACCCATTCGACATACGCCATGAGCGCTACATCGGGCTGCTGCAAATCAAGCCGGCACGCCGCCCAGGCATCCGGCTGGGTTTTCCACCACGCCGCCTGCACCGGATGCGGCGCCGCACCTTCAAGCAAATGAAGATTGGCCGAGAACGTGGCTACAAGCTGCTTGTCTTCGGTGTATGCCGCCGATGCGAAACTCAGCATCGAATGCGGCCCAGGAATAGGACCATCGGCTTCGACATCAGTGCTGACGTAGATTTCATCGCTCATGCGCCCACTCCATCGGCAACATACGGATTGGAGCGGCGCTCAGCGCCGAAGGTCGAAGTCGGCCCGTGGCCCGGAACGAACGTAACATCGTCACCCAACGGCCAGAGTTTTTCGCGGATTGAACGGATCAGATCAGCATGATTGCCACGCGGGAAATCGGTACGGCCAATCGAACCCGCAAATAACACATCCCCCACCAGCGCCAGCCGGTGCGGGCGGCTGAAGAAAACAACATGCCCAGGCGTATGGCCCGGACAGTGATAGACCTCTAGCATTTCATCGCCGAACCGCACCGTATCGCCATCATCAAGCCAGCGGTCCGGCTCAAATGCCTCTGCCACAGGAAAACCCATACGGCGGCTCTGTTCCGGCAGCATCTCGAGCCAGAAGCGCTCATCCTGATGCGGGCCTTCCACCGGCACACCATAATGCGATGCAAGCGCCTTGGCACCCGCGCAATGGTCCACATGGCCATGCGTCAGAAATACTTTTTCAAGCGAGACTTTTTGCCGCGCGATTTCTGCATGAATGAGCTCGAGATCCCCGCCGGGATCAACAGCGGCGGCACGCCCTGTGGCTTCGCAAACAAGCAGCGAGCTGTTTTGCTGGAATGGCGTGACGGGAATTAAAGTGATTTTCATTGGGCCTGACCAGAATGCGAGGAGTTTTCTATCATAAGCGTTTTGGCAATAGCGACGATCCGCTTTCCCTCCTGCCCAGCAGGGTGCCCGAAAGCGCCAGGCGCCCTCTACTAGCCGTTCAGCCGGCCGTCAGGAGTGTTCAGAAAATAAAAATTAGTCATTGTTTTCAATGCTTTTCGTGCCAAAAAAAAGTTTTGCGTATAATGCAGCCACTGCGCATGGAAACCATACGCTGTCACAAGGCGAAACACCATTATCCAAACAGGGTGTCGATCGCCATCCAAAGTAAGGCTGTCGGCTTCATTGGCAGCAAATCCCGCGTCGAAGCCATTCGATGCACACGTCTCATCCAGCCAGGTGCCGCGCGCCTGTTTCGGCCTGAGTGCCATATTGCTGGAGAGGCCTACGCCGCCGTTCCCGCCTGTTGCTACCGGACAGGCGCAAGAATGTGTTGTGATTTGCCACGTTCGATGGCGGCATGTGGGGTCTGGTCCAGCTACTAGGGACAGGTTGCGCCAGACGTGAAAACTAACCGTGCGGTTTCGGCCCTCAGGCCGTTCCGGGTGACACAAGATGTTGTGCCATGCACAGCAAGCTCACCTATTGCCGCCCAAGTCGCATGCAACACGCAGTTATCGCGTGATGTGGCTTGCTACGACAATGACTCGCTTTATGAAGACCAGACTGTCCCGACACCTCGGGAATTTTTGTGCACTTTTTGTGCTGGCAGGCTGCTCGCTGCCTCCTGTAGCCAATCATACGGGAGCCGTTTCAGATGGCATCAGCACAACACAGGCCCAAACCACAGCGGCCAGTAACGCCACACATCATGGCCAGCGCTCCATGTTTGACGAGCTGCCGACCTTCAACGGTCTCAATGGCGCACTGGAAAACGATACGGCAAGCATGAGCCCGGACACCAGCGCATCCGCTCAGACGAAGTCGCTCGCCCAAGCTGAACCGCTGGTCGATACCGACCCCATCGAGTTCCGCCAGACTGGCCGCGCGTCATGGTATGGCAAGCCGTTTCACGGGCGCCGTACCGCCAACGGTGAGCGTTATGACATGCATGCGCTCACGGCCGCCCATCGCACGTTACCGCTCGGTTCATATGTCCGCGTCACCAATCCGTCGACCCAACGCGCCGTGGTGGTACGCATCAACGATCGGGGGCCTTATGTTGGCGGCCGCATCAT
Organism: Paraburkholderia hayleyella; assembly: GCF_009455685.1. NCBI lineage: Bacteria > Pseudomonadati > Pseudomonadota > Betaproteobacteria > Burkholderiales > Burkholderiaceae > Paraburkholderia > Paraburkholderia hayleyella. The sequence goes on from NZ_QPES01000001.1 coordinate 142,356, forward strand.
CGACCTGTCCTATGCCGCAGCCACTGTGCTGGGGTTGCGACAGGTCGGCACAGCCAAGGTACGGCTCGAGGGCTTGACACGCCAGCAAGCCAAAGCTGCTCGCAACGACACGCTTGCCATCAACGCGGGCCGCAGGTAACACGCAAACCGACGGTACAGGCCACACGCCTGTACCCCGTCAGTCTTGCTGCAACGCTAGCGCGCGCGCATAGAGCGCGTTGCGCGAGCCGCCTGTGATCGCCGCCGCGACTTTCGCCGCAGCGCTCACAGACAACTCCTTTAGCAAGATTCCAAGCAACACATCGTGTTCGCTCTCACCCGCCACCTCTTGCGCGGGCGCCCCCTCCACCACCAGCACAAACTCGCCGCGCTGACGGTTTGCATCGGCTGCCAGCCACGCTGGCCCATCGGCCAGGGTGCAGACATGCAAAGCCTCATGTAACTTCGTTAATTCGCGTGCGATCAGCAAGCGGCGTGTCCCACCCAGTCCATCGGCGAGCGCGGCCACTGTTTCGACAATCCGGTGCGGCGCTTCATAAAACACCAGCGCAGACGGCTGCGTTGCAAGCGCTTGCAACGCAGCCGCACGCTGCTTCGCCTTTGGAGGTAAAAACCCGATGAACGAAAAAGTCGCCACCCAGTCGCCTGCAGCGCTTAGCGCCGTTGCCAGCGCACTCGCACCCGGCAAGGGAATCACCGCTAACCCCGCCGCGCGCACCGCATCAACCAGCTTCGCGCCTGGGTCCGAGATCCCCGGTGTGCCCGCGTCAGACACATAAGCCATGCGTTCGCCAGCCTGAAGGTGCTCGATGACACGCGCCGCAACAACGCGCTCGTTGTGCTGATGCAGCGCCAGCAACGGCTTCGTAATGCCATAGCGGGCAAGCAGTTGCCCAGTATTACGCGTGTCCTCAGCGGCGATGCGGTCAACCAAACCCAGCACATGTAGTGCACGCAAGGTGATGTCGGCAATATTACCGATTGGCGTTGCCACGACATATAACGCAGCGGCAGGATATTGCTGCCCCAATGCGAGTTCGAGAAGAGGAGTCATGAAACAGAAAACGCAGACAGACAGGACAGGGCCGCCATTGTGCCACGCAGCCAGACCTCATCCTGAATGCCGGACACATGCCAGCCCTCCATTGGGCAACACCCGTGCCAGGCGCATCGGAAGCGCCTTTGAGCAACATGCGTTGACATTCTTGCAGCGGCAACGGATGGCGCTCATTGCACGCAATGTCGTCTACCGGGGTGGCGAAATCGACCTGGTGATGGAAGACGCCAGCGGCACCCTGATTTTTGTCGAAGTCCGCGCACGGGCAAAACGTCAGCATGGCGGGGCAGCGGCTAGCATCAGCGGCATCAAGCAACAGCGGCTCGTGCGCACCGCCCTGCAATATCTGGCCTCACGCTCTGGCGCCGCGCCCGCGTGCCGCTTCGACGTCATCGCCTTTGAAGCCGGGCGGTTGGTATGGCTGCGGGACGCGTTTCGCGCCGACGACGCCTAAAGCAGGCAAAGCACGGCGCCAAGTTACGCTAAACTTGCGGACACGCGTTGCACCAACCTGGCCACAACACCGTGTAACAGTCACCTTCAATGCCGCCCACGATGCGGCTCACACGCAGTACAGACAGAGACTCGATGCCCGTCGAACGCATTCAGCAGCAATTCCGCGACAGCGCGGCCACCATCCTCGAAGCCCTTGAAACCCTGTCGATGCCGATTGCAGCGGCCATCGACACCCTGTTTGCCGCGCTGGCCAACGGCAACCGCATTCTTGCCTGCGGCAACGGCAGCTCAGCGGCTGCGGCCCAACAGTTTGCAGCCGAACTGATTGGCCGCTACGAACGTGAACGGCCAGGCTTGCCTGCGATCGCGCTAACGGCTGACACCGCTCTTCTCACCGCCATCGCCAACGATTACACCTTCGAACAGGTTTTCTCGAAACAGGTCAGGGCGCTGGGACAAACGGGCGACGTGCTGCTCGCCATCAGCACCTCGGGCAACTCCGCCAACGTGCTCGCCGCCATCGAAGCCGCTCACGAACGCGAAATGACCGTGATTGCGCTAACCGGCAACGAAGGCGGAAACGTAAGCAATATGCTGGCCAATACAGACATTCAAATCTGCACCCCCTCTGGGCGCGCCGCGCGCATCCAGGAAGTGCACCTGCTAACCCTCCATTGCCTGTGCGACGGGATTGATGCCATGTTGCTAGGCAACGACTGACTATAAAGGAAGGCGAGTTTGATGAGCCGATACCGCTTCAAGGCAACAATCGCCAGAACCACGCTGATAGTCGGGCTAGCGACCGGCTTCGCCATGACCTTGCAAGGTTGCGTGCTGGCTGTGGCAGGCGCTGCGGCAGGTGGCGGCGCGCTGGTGGCGACCGACCGGCGCACGCTCGGCGCCCAGACCGAAGACCGGGAAATCCAGCTCAAAGCCATCTCAACGCTGAGCTCGAACCTGCCTGACACCGCACATATCAACGTCGCAGTATTTAACCGGCGCGCCCTGCTGACGGGCGAAGTCCCCGATGAAGCCACCCGGCAAAAAGCGGAAAGCCTGGTGCGCGTGATTAACAACGTGAACGCGATTGTTAATGAACTGGCTGTTGCACCAGTCAGTTCATTTTCGTCACGCACCAACGATACATACCTGGAAGGGCGGATCAAAACCGCGCTGATCGCAGAAAAGAACATCACAACAAATAACTACAAAATTGTTTGTGAACGTGGCGCAGCGTATTTGATGGGCCTCGTCACCGTGGATGAAGGCAATCGCGGCGCCGATGTGGCCAGCCGCGTGCCGGGCGTGACCCAGGTTGTGAAGGTATTCCAGTACATTCAGGCGCCCAATGGCAGCGACAAAACCACCACGACCTCCACGCCAGCAGGCACGCCCATGGCCACAACACCCGCAGCGGACGAAGTCACTGTAAACGCCGTACCGGAAGCTTCGGTCAATGCACGCCCACTGGAACAGCAGGCGCCGGCTCCTGTGACCAGTTCAAAGCCGGTTCAACCAGGCAGCGCGAGCGCAATTCAGCAATAGGTAGAGGATTAATCGTATGAAGCTGAAATACCCGGTATGGGCGTCGATTACGACGGCATTGATTCTGGCGGGCAACGCCCAGGGAGCGGACATGCCACCTGGCCAGAAGATAGCCAGTGCAAACGCATGCATGGGTTGCCACGCGGTGAGCCGCAAGCTCGTCGGCCCCTCGTTTCAGCAGATTGCAGAGAAATACAAAAACGATCCGCAAGCAAGCACGAAGCTATCGCAAAAAATTAAACGTGGGGGAGCGGGAGCGTGGGGAGTAATTCCAATGCCCGCGCATCCTTCGATGAGCGATGCAGATATCCGTGTTGTGGTTGACTGGGTGATGACGGGGACGGGGACGGGGACGGGGACGGGGACGAAATAGAGGCTGTATTTCTGTCTTGCCTGGGCGTTTTGTGCTTGGTTTTCGCTGGTTTTCAGGTGAGGAAATCAGCATGCTAGAATTAATTCGCTGTTTTTTTGTTTGTGGGGCGGTAGCTCAGCTGGGAGAGCGTCGCGTTCGCAATGCGAAGGTCGGGAGTTCGATCCTCCTCCGCTCCACCAAAAACACCACTCGTGAAAGCCTTGGAAACACAACGTATTCCAAGGCTTTTTTCGTTTCTACAGTGTTGATTTTATTGAGCTTGCGAGCTTTGACCTGACCGACAAGCACTCGCCACGGCGCACATTTCGGTAGCTGCCGGGACATCCGGTTATGCCGCTCAATCCCGGAAAAAATCAGCTCGTAGTGGGACAGATTTGGGACAGGCCCACAAGGGGTTGTGGCGGCACTATCGAACAAGGCGAAAGATCACCACCGGGCAGGCACGCACTCACATGATGCTTGGCAGCCATCAGTAGCGTGACTTATGATCCGGTACATCGGGCTTCGGCTCGAAGCTCTTCGAGGTCGTCATCCTCGAATGTAATCCGAAACGAGTGGGAGGCTGGGATTGAATAGGGTCCCGGCGCTTTCAGGACAGGCGTGTAAACGCCCATGCTGCCCGAGCGCTGGTGAGGGTGTCCGAGAAAGCAAATCTGCCGCGTATGCAACCACTCCGGGACTACTGGACGCTAACGCGGCAGTTGAGCCACCCCAAAGGTGAGATAGGGGATCGGCAAAAGTGAACATGCGACACAGCGCCGGGGTAGCGTCCGGCAAAGAGCCTTGGAGTGTGGGGGCATGCGAGTGACCCCACTGATTCCTGCCCGTGACAAGGCAGGCTGCCCTTAGGCTCCCGAAATCAGGCCCCGGTCTTGCGGGCGTTGTCAGGAAGTGCTGTTTCCAGCGACGTCTTATAGAGCCTCACCGCAACTCGCGTATTGGCGTCGTCCCTCGGGACGACCGCCTTCTACGCAAGAGGTGCGGCAATGGCCGTTTTTCCCGTCAGTACACTCGATTTTCTCTGCAAGAGCTATCCGCCAACGCTCAGCGTTGAGCAGGTCAGCGAAATCACCAGCGAGCAGCCACAGACCATTCGCAACTTGGTCAGTCGGGGCTGCTATCGCATCCCTTCATTCAAGATTGGCCGCAAGCGCGTTTTCCGACTGGTGGACGTTGCCGATTTCATCGACCGGCAATTCTTGGCTGATCCAAGCCATCCAAGTCATCTGAAGCCGCGACGAGGCAGGCCCACGAAGGTTGAGCAATTGGCACGGCAGCAGGCTGCGCAACATGTGATGCAGCAGCCCATGCATGCGGATGGAGGGTGAGTCATGGAGACCCGCCAATCATCCATACAGGGCTCACTGCGCATGCCTGGGTTCCGTTCGGCCGCCGACATTGTCCAGCCAGAATTACCGACACCGCCGCAGCCCAATAAAACGCTCACCACCACACAAACTCACGTCCATTCCACGAAAGCAGTCAGGGCAAGTTCGGCCAAGGTTGCTGACCTTCTTGCCACGGCCCTTGCCATTCAGGAACAGGATGCGGCAGCGGCAGGCCAGATCGGCTACATGGCGCGCGCGATGATCTGGGCGTCCATGCCGCACAAGAAGGTCGATGGCGCGCACTACAAGCGCGACAACGGCCTCGCGTCCATCACCATGCTGGTGGACCCCGACATCGGTCTTCCCTACGGCAAGCTGCCTCGGCTCATTTCTGCATGGTTGACGCGGGAGGCGAAACTCACCGGATCGCGTGAGCTCTTGCTTGGCCGCAGCCTCAACGAGTTCGCCGACAAGCTCGGACTGTCAACCAGCGGCGGCCTACGTGGCGATACATCCCGACTGAAAGTGCAGGCCACGAAACTGTTCAGCACCTTCATTTCGCTGAAGGCGCACCAAGGTCAGGACTTCGCCTACAAAAATGTTGCTCTGTCGGACGACGGCATATTGCTCTGGAACCCGAAGAAGCCGCACGAGAGGTCGCTTTGGGAAAGCACGATCACGCTGTCAGAGGCGTTCTACCGCGAATGCATGGACTATGCCGTGCCATTCGATCTTCGCGTGTTGCACCGCCTACGTTCGCCGCTGACGATAGATCTGTATCTGTGGCTGACGTGGCGCATGTTCATCCTGCGTCGACCAACCTTGATTCCATGGATCTCCTTGCGGTTTCAGTTTGGCGTTGGCTACGCCGCCACACCACAGGGGATGGCGCATTTCCGCGCGGAGTTTCATCGCTGCCTGCATGACGTGCATGCCCTGTATCCAGCAGCGCGGCTTTCATCCGAACACGATGGCCTACGGCTGTTTCCCAGCCCTTCCCATGTCAATGCCCTTCCCTAAAACCATCTCAGGAGCTTCAACATGATGCAGAACACAATCGACCATGCCGCCGAGCCGGCAATTCACCCCGGCACCACCTTTGATGCCTTCTATGACACGTCACAGCCGCAGGGGCGTAAAGGCCGTGCGTGGATCTTCGAGCATTTCCGCAAGGCTTGCGACACACCCGGGGCGAATCGTGTACAGGCGGTACTTGTTGCAAGCAACACCACGGGCTTCGCGTTGTACGCGCGTCAGAACCGATGCTTGCACCCCATCACGCACAACGACCACCTCGTAAGGTTCCGCACCATCGAGCAAGCATTGGACACCCTATCCGACGTATCCTGGCTGGCCCCGGAGATCGCTATCGACACAACGGGCTGGTAGGCAGTGACGTTGGTGACACGTACAAGCTGGCCAGGTTGAAGACGTGTCACCAACGCTCTGTGGGCAAGCCTGTGGATGGCGCGACTTGTCCACGCTGAAACGCCGATAACAGCGTCAAACGACGCCATCCCTTGTCTGGCAAGGTGTTCCAAGTATCCCGCCGAAGTTATCCACGCTGAAATGCCGATACCGCTACGCTGAAACACCGATACGGGCACGCTGAAACGCCGATATGGGAAGCACCTGCCAGAAACGTAAGCTGATGACCTGTAACGATTTTTTCGCTGATCGCGCTGCCAGCAAGTAGTTTTTCAAGTAGAAAACAAATATTCAACAAGTAGCTGGAGCCCGGAACGCCGTGGATAAGCCGTCATTTTGGCGAACGCCCAATCCACTCCCCTCCGCCCCTCGCCAGCGAGGGGAACGAGTCGCCCTCTGTCGTCAGGGGGCATCCGGCGGGGCGCTTCGCTTCCTTGTCCTCCCCCAGACGCGAGCGTGTGGCGCTCCATCCGGGTCAAGGGGCCGTGTCCTCGCTGCGCTGCGGGCCGCACCAACCCCTTGACCCGGCTTCCGCTCGTTGAATGCTCAAACGGACCCAAGGCAGCAATGCCATCGCGCACATCCATTTTTGCCACCAAGCTGGTAAAATTGACCCTGATGGGGAAGTAGCTCAGCTGGGAGAGCGCGTCGTTCGCAATGACGAGGTCGGGAATTCGATCCTCCTCTTCTCCACCACCCAATTCAGAGGGCCAAGCGATTGCTTGGCCCTCGTCGTTTACGGCGTTTTTGGTTCGTACCGTTCGAGCTGGTGAAGGCAGGCAAGCATCGCGGCTTCGCTGATTTGACGAAAGCTTCCGCGCAGCATCTTGGATAGCTTCGATTGCGGGATGCCGAGAACGCCGGCGGCCTGCTGCTGGCTCCATTTACGGCTCTTGATGATTTCGCCGATCTTCGTTGCAAGCTGCGCTTTGGCAAGCATTCCTTCGGCATCAGCCATGCCCAAAGCCGTGTAGACGCTACCGCTGCTTTCCTCTATTTCAGTCATCACTGCTCCACGGACAAATTCGGCGAGTTGGATTTCACCGCTGACAAAACGGCGCGCGTGGGCTTCCTCTTCTTCGGATAGCTTGAAACCTTCAAGGACGACGGACGCGCAAGCGAAGTTGACAGCGTTTTCACGGCGACGACGTTCATCGGCTGAAATCGCATCATTGGCTGGGGCGTTCTGACGCTCGCGCGCTTCGTTGACATAAGCCCGCATAAATTCGCGCAGTACCTGCGCAGCCGGGCGCTGCTGCATGGCAGCGATTTTCATGAATTGGGCATGCAGCTCCGCTTCAACCCGGAAAGAAATCCGCGCGTTTAAAACCATGATTCAACACTCCTGATACGTTGCCAAGCCCAACCCAATCCCGGCTGGAAATGGTGTCAAGGGCGGCACCGGAAGCCGCAGCGCCGGCTTGCCGGCGACCGGGTGAGGATGCCGGGCGCAGCCTTCACCCTTGACGCCATTGAAAGCCACGCAGCCTATCGGCCAGGGGTAGGTCAAGGGCAACGCCCGCCGCACCTGCCCCCGCAGCCCGTCCGGCAAGATCGGACGCGGGATGCACCCGAAGGGGGTGCCCAAGCGAAGCGCGGAGCAAGGCTTGGAGTAGCGTAGGAGTAGTAGTAAGGCTATTACTACTCCTACCGTTGCCAGCTATCCGTTTCCGCCGCCGGCAATGGGTAGGCCCGCGCGATGTTCTGCATGGAGTAGCCGTATTCATTGCGGCCCAACGTTGTGGGTCTTGTCCCGTCACGTCTTGCGGCATCGGCTACTGTTGCCACATCGGCAGCATGAGAAGAAGCCAGTCCTGGCACATGCGGACTGATCGTGCGCGGGTTATCGGCGCGTTCCCACGCTTGCAACCAATGCGCTATGCGCTGGCTGTCCGGCATGCACCCCGTTGCATGTGTCATAAGCCGCATGAGGGCTTCGTGTTCCTGTTGGCTGAACATGGCTTATTTCCCCTTCACATCGCCACCCGGTTGTTTGGCCCATGCCGATGCCAACCGTTCTTTGATGGCTTCCCGATACGCGGGATTGCGCGCCCATACGCTGCGACCCATAGCAAGGTGTTCGGCTCGACGCGCTGTCGTCTGGTGGCCGATGCGAGGGTCAAGGCGGGTTGATGTGGGATTGACCGCGTTATGAGCAGCACCCACGGCGCGGGCTGGAGACATTGCACCCGAAGCGATTTGACGCAGTGACAGCGCAGAGGTGGAAACGCCTCCAGCCAATCCAGATGCCATGTTGCCTGCTTGCATGGCAATCCAACTCAAAATCAGCGTCAGCCCAAAAACTTGAAGGCCAGCGATGTAGGGGTTTTGTACGCCTTCACCTGACAAATCAATGCCGCCGATAAAGCCATTAAACGCAACGATGCCGAAAGACATGATGAGGGCAAGAATCACAATCGTGAAAATGTAATTCATCACCTGACCTACCCACCTGTCGAAAAATTGCGACGTCATCGGGAACATGGCGCACGCAATGAAAAATGGGCCAAGCGCGAACATCACCGCAAGAGAGAATTTCGCCACAATGATATTCACACCGCCAATGATGGCAAATATCAAGGTTCCGATGGAAATGAAGATACCAGTAATGAACCACGATGCTGCCGCGCCGATGCTCCATCCTGCATCGCTTGCTTGCTGCAAGGCGATAGAGGCCAGTTGAGCACCCTTGTTCACGACCTCATCAAGTGTTTGATAGATGGTGGAAGGGGGCGCACCCGGTGAACTGATTTTCAGAACATCTGAGAGGCCAGTTTCAATACCGTTCAGCGTGCCCACAACTTGCTCGTGATACCCGTCTGCCGTGAAGGCGAAATAGACAATAAACATAATCTTTGCCCATTGCTTCATGACCGTCCAAAACGGCGATTCCATTGAACCCGTTGCAACTGCATAGCCCGACATGACGATGTATAGCGTGACGCCGGCCAGAACAGCCATTTGCAGCTTGAACATTAAGTCGTTAGCTGCTGGCACCATAAACGCATTGGTGGCGTTCGTGATCGTTTCACCAATGAAGGTGAATAATGTCAGCTCGTTCATGGCATCCACCTACCTTGTGAATTTTGGAGGGGTGGCCTTAATGTTGAAATTTTGGCTACCGAAGATTGTTTGATCGTGTGCCGAGTTGGCGTTTATGCAATTCGGAGTACCGGCAATTTCACCCGGACTGTTCTTGCATTTCTTAACCATTTCGATGCGTTCCGCGTCGTGTACCTTGTACCAATCGACGGTTTGAACGGCTTCAACGGGCTGATCTTCTTTGCAGCCAGCCAACACCATGAGCGCGAAAAGCACGATAGATGACTTTTTCATTTGCTCACCTCGCGCACAGTTTGGGCGTCGATCACCGGGCCATTTTTGGTTTCTTGCTCCTGGACGTATTGCAGCGCATAGGCCAATTCTGCCGCGTCGATGATGCGCAGCATTGCGACGACACGTAAGGCATCCACGCGCGAACCGGCCCAAGAGAACGCCAGATATTCCATGCTGTTTTTGAGAAGCAGCAAGCAGCAGCCGAGACATGCCGCAGACATGAATGCCGCAAGGTAGGCATTCATCGGGGCAGTTTGTTCGGGAAGGGTGATGCCGAACCAGCTTACCGTTGCGATGAGAAACGGCACGATGGCAAGCACGGCGGCCAGCAAATGGCCTTGAAACATCGAGGGTGCCCGGCGTGATACCTCACGCATGAAACCGAGCCGATCAATGCAGACCCACAAGCGCCATATTGCAGTCAATATGAACACGCAAAGCGCGATGAGGGGAAAGTGAATATAGGAAATCATGTGTTCGCCACTCCAAAGGTTGAGGGCGAACGCTGGGCCGTCTTTCCGGCCAGCCTGTCGGCTCTTGCGAGCTGCTATTCCCGACTGTCAGGGCTTGCTCAAGGCCCGTACCCGGTACGCTATGGCGTCCTTGGGGTGTGGTCTATGCGGCGCGTCTTTCCGCTGCTTGTCCGGTGGCTCTTGCGAGCTGCTATTCCCACCTGTCAGGCCCGTTCTTCTCGGGGCCGCACCCGGTACGCCGAAGCGTTCTTGGGGCATAAAAATCAGCGTTCGTTTTGCTTACTGCTGGATGCCAAAACACCATGCTTTGGCATGTCATATTTTCTCATTTTGGCGCTGTTTAGTCTATGGCGACAAGCAACTGCGCCGCGTTCGATGCCTGTCACCACATCATGCACTCGAATGCTTGAACGGCAGGTGCAGCATGCCTGAAATTTGGTCATGACCAAATTTTGCAGACGATCCATTGATGCACGGATTTATTTGGTCATGACCAAAAACGCAAAAGTATGAGGACTAGTGCAGGATAGGCTAATCGCCGGCAAAGTGTGCGCACAGCGTAATTTTTGTCCCCTTCACCCTGTTGCGTGACCTTTGGAGTCGCTATGAAGAAAGCAAGCCGTGCCATGAACGTCCACCTGGGGGCAGACCTGAAAGCCCTCTGGGTGGATTACTGCGCCGGCCTTGGCAAAACCCCCGGCGAGGCACTCAAAGAGGCGATCGAGCAGCAGTTAGCGAAGGCAGAAAAATTTCCGCCGCCGAAGACCTATCAGCAGACCAATGCAGCACCCAACGGCGAACCCAAGGTGAGGTTTGAAATCCTGATGACCCAATCGGAGAAAGCAGCCGTTCTGGAACGCTCGAATCTTGAGCGGTGTTCACAGCGGCGCTGGATCATCGACGCCATCCGCACCGGCCTCACACACGAACCGCAATTCGGCATGAAGGAAATCGAGGCGCTGGGCGAGTCGAACTATCAGTTGCTCGCCATCGGTCGCAACTTGAACCAAGTCGCCAAGGCTATGCACGAAGGCCGCCGCGATTCGGTCACGACGGAATCTATCGAGCAGCTTCGACAGATCATTGACGCGCATACGGAGAAGGTCAGCAACGCCATTCGTGCCAGCCTTGAGAGGTGGAACATCGAATGAGCTGCGCGATTGATATGGGGTTCACATGACAGCACAGAAGGCGAGACTACAGCCCTGGCTCCGAGTGGCAGCCGATCTGAAAAAGGATGGCCCGTTCTTTGGCATGGTTGGGCTGATCTGCGGCTTTGTTCAGGTTGCGGGGTATCGGTATTTCGACAAAGCGGAGTGGGGAAGCGAGCTGCTACAGGAGCACATCGCGTTCAATTCATTGTTGTTGATGGCGATATGCCTGTGGCTGGCAAGAGGACTGACGGCATGGCTAACCATTCGCTGGACGATGCGGCGCACAACAGCCCTGATAGAGCATGTCGCCGGCAGAGCCGCTGCGTTTGGATCGGTCGCTGCATCGGTTGTGATTGGCTTTGCGATGTCAGCGGCAATCTTTGGTGCCTATGCGCACGCAATCAAGTTCGCTCAGGCTGCCCTATATTTCGTGGCTATTGCTGAAGTCGCGGCCAATCCGTTGCGGCCAGCAGAGTTGTCCAAAGGCTACTTTCTCGCGCTGGGCATGGTCATCGTGACCCCCTTCGCGTTCTAAACAAACCTGCGCATATCAAGCGCAACGGATTTTAAAGGCCGTACTTTTGTTTTCGATTCTTGAAGGCGGGTTCTGTGCCTTCGAGAATTTCAACGACCCTCGCCTTGATCACGGGCGACTCGATACCCCCTGAGATGTAGTTAAAGGTGTTCGTCACCTTGTCGCATGTGGCGCAGATGATTTGCTCGGCGTCGCACACGACGGCGAGGTTGGGGTTGTGAGTCACCATGATGACCTGGCGGCGTTGCTTAGCCGCTTTGATGCATTTCACGAGCACCTTGAAGATCGTCTGGTTGTCGAGGTTCTCTTCCGGTTGGTCGATGATGATAGGGATGTCGTCCTTGTCCACCAGGAGGTAAAAGACAAGCAGAAGCAGTCCACGCTCGCCGGGTGAAAGTTGGCTGATTTCCTGCTGGTCGAACGTCAGCGAATATCTCGGCGCGAGGTAGCTCATGCCGAAGAGGTAGTCGAAGATGTCTTGAGGCTCGCCACCACGCCGGAGCTGGTCTGCGATCTTCGTTTCGCGGCCACCGCCTGATTCTCGGCGGTCGAAGTGGAGCATGTCGTCGATGGTGTCGAGAAATTTCAGGGTGGAGTCCACGTCCCCAAAATTGGCCTCCTTCAACAGCCCACGCATGAGCTGGTTGCTTTCGTCCACGCCAGAGAAGCTGCCACGAGATTGGCGGTTGATTCGCGGGAAAAACTGCTCTTGAAAGTTGGACTCTTCGATGCGCACATCGAAATCCAGGGGTAGATGCATGTCCATCTGGGCGGCTGACTTGACGAATTCCTGCACGGGCTCATACAGCCGGCGGTATTCCTCAACCGTTTTGACGATCTGCTCGTGGACTTTCTTGGCCAAATCCACGCGGCTTGCCCTCAACTCCATAAGTTTGGCCGGAAGGGTGACTAGCGATTCGATTTCTGCCTTGAACCATTCAATAGATTGGGCCTTGTCTTTGTTGCCCACGAGCTCTTCCTTGGCTCGCTCCCATTTGGCAACTTGCTCTTTGAAGATGACGAACAAACGCTGCTTCTCGCCGAGCTTGCTCTTGATGTCAGTCACGGCAGCCTCGGCCACTTCGCGCCGCTTGTTGATTCCCGCTGGGTCTCGGTTGGCGAGCGCCGCGTCAATGGTAGTGATCGAATCCTTCGTCGCCTTACTGAGCGCCTCGATTTTCGTGGTGTCGATCTTCAAATCCACCAATTCGGCCACCTTCAAGTCCCCGCCAACCTCTACCAGCATCGGGGTCAACTCGGCGACGAACTGGTCATGGGCTTTCTTGTGGTTGGCGATGGCTTGGGTAATCCGGCTCAGGACGGCTTGTCGCTTCGCTTCCGTGGCCTTCTTATCTCGGAGCTGCTTTTCCTCGTCACGCAGTTTTTTGAGTTCGTCCTCCAGGCCCTGAATTTTCTCCGTCGCAACCTGGGACTCTTCCTTGGCGGCGTCCGATGCTGTTGGGTCTTCTACTTGCGCGGGCTTTGCTCCTTCGAGAGCTGTCAACTCGGCGATCTTGGCGTCGAGCTGCTCTTGGAGGGACTGTTTGAACTCTGGCGTGAGGCGGCGTTCGGTTTGCAATATGTCGACGTTTGCCTTCGAGATTTCTTTGAGCACTTGCTCGCGCGCACTGTCGATCTCTGCGACCTTGAAATTGAGTAGCTCGTCCATGGAGTTGTAGCCAAGGCGGGCCTCTTCCGGGACGTGCGTGTATATGATCTTGCGCAGCTCGGTATCAAACGTCGCCGAACCGCCATCGCCAAGCTCGTTGCATAGCGTCTCAAGGTAGCTTTGCGGCAGATATTTGACCCGCTCCACGCTAGTGTCGGGCGGGTCTTGGTCAAGATGCCGCTCTGACTCTGTGCCATCGTGCCAGCCAAGCGCGCCGATGAAGTGAGGCGCGAGCTTGTTTCGTGGGTTTCTGAAGCGCTTGTCGTTCAGAAACGAGAAGCTCTTGAAGTTTTTGGTGTCGCCCGCCAACGCTGCGATGTCGGCCATGGCGCTCTTCCCGCTGCCCTTGTTGCCGATGATGGCAACCAAGTCGTGGCTCAACGGCATATCAATATCAAACCAAGTGTCGGTGAGCGAGGAACCCGGCTTGCGGTTGACCCGAATCCTGGACGCGTATTTCGTGCGGTTGGCCTCGACAAGCAGCCGCTTGGGCGGCGTGTCACCGATGAACACCCGGTCTTCGAATTCGGTGATGGCCTGCACCAGGCCGTCAAAGGTTGGATCGGCCTTGATCCATGTGAAGCAATTGCCCACACGATCCTTGTCTACGGAACTGCTCAGGGCATGGGCGTCCGAGCAGTCGAGCAAGGTGTTCCTGACGTTGGACTCGGTAAGTTTTTTCCTTGCGGCGTCGTAGGCGGCAGGATTGGCCGAAGCCGTGAACACCAGATCGGCCTTGTTGATGATGTTGCGCTTTTCTGCGATCGACTGATCGTCCCATTTGAGGTTATCCCATTCGGTCTTGCCGACGGCGATCAAATATTTCCCGGCCAGGCAATGCTTGTCGAGGGCTTCAATGACCTTCTCCAGGCTCACGCACAAATTGTTGAAACCTTCTTGGAGCGGCGATGCATAGTCGGCTTTCTTGTCGGCCGGCACCGAGTTGATAATCATTGTCCCGAGCTCGGCGAGGCTATCTCGGGTGATGACGCTCTTCCACTTGCCCTTCCAATCCGAGGAGTCCGGGATCAGGTCGTAGCTGGGGGCGAGCGCGCCAAGGAATTGCTGCCGAATGACTTCGGGGTCCAGCGCGTCGAAAACGATGTGCAGGTTGATGCGGTTCCATCCGGACTGGGAATAGGTGCCGTCCTTGTCCTTCTTGACCACCCCAGCAAACTTGTCCAGACGCAGCTCGATCACCGGCAAGATCAGGTCGATATTTTTCAGTCGGCCTTGCTCGAACTTTGCTTTGCGCACGCGCTCGTAGCCGTCGATGAAGATGTAGTCGTTGATGCCGATGACCTTGAATTCAGGCGACAGGGCCTCAAGGTCGAGCAGAAAGGCATCCCAGGCTTCGTCATCCGTTCCGGGGTAGTTGTGGACGACCGACGATGGTGTGTGGACATGCAAGTCCCACTTTTTCCAAGTTGAGCCGATTGGGTTGTTGTTGCTCATCGCATCTCCGTCTTTCTTTCTCTACTTCCACAAGTGAATCTTGTTATCTGCGCACAAGTATTTTCGGTTACCCGTGCAACAGCCCCGGATACCTCTTCTGTCGCAACTCTTCAACGGCCTTGTCCGTCAGCTTCCAAGTATCCCCTTTGATGCGAACGATCAGTTCCGTCCACACACGTTCAAAAGCGCGCAGCGCATCGTCATCGCCAAACCGAATGCCTGCAGGCAATAGTGGTGCGATATCTTCAGTGAGGCTGCGTGTCAGCTTTTCCAGCATGCGCTGTTCTGCCACTGCACGGCTGATCGGTTTTCCTTCCAGCGCCAGATAGTGATCGAAGCAGGCGATGAGCTTGTCCGCGTTCAGCGCAAGCTGATCGAGCCCGTGATGCAGGTCGAACAGGTCGCGGTTCTTGCGGCGTTGGAGTAAGGCACGCAGCTTGGTGCCGAACAGTTCTTCAGGCTCAAAGGAGACAATCTCGGCCTCACCCCGATACCAGTCGTTGTCCACAGCGAAGGGGTACGACTTGAGGCCGAAAAAGCTGTCGTGTTCGCGCGTGTTGATCTCGACCTTGAGTTTCAACATTGCCTGCGCGTCGGCTTCTGGCGTGAACTTGAAGACCAGATGCATTGAATGCCCTGCCTGCTCGCGGTTGCATTTGCCCAGCCATGACAAGGTATTGCGAATCGCATCGACCGTTGTGCCGATGGGTTCCGCCTGGGTCTGCACCAAGTCGATGTCTTCGGAATAGCGCAGAGGCTGCGCGAACAGCAGTTTATTGATGGCGGTGCCGCCGCGAAACGCAATCTTGCCCTTCAAAGCGGGCGCATTGAACAGGTCGCACAAGACGCGGCAGATGATGAGATCTTGTTCGACTTGGCGTGGATCGGGCCAGGGCGCTGTTGCGCTCCAGGCTTGGATATAGGCGTTGGGGATCAAAAGTCGGTCTCCACGGATTCATTGATAACGAGCTTCCACTTGGCGTCTTTCTCGTGGAGTTCGGCCATTGATTCCAGGAGCGGTTTGACAGAAGGGTCGAGCGGCTTCATGGATTTGGCTTGACGAGCGAAGGGTTCCAAAACGCTGGCCTGACGGGCGTGGTTAGTCTGATCGAGCAGATAACCAAGACGACGCACCGAGGCGTTTTCGTAGTGCGCGGCAGCCTTAGCCAGTTTGCGCGGATCGGCTTTTGCGCCGAGGTCTTTCACGATCTGCGCCACACCGCTGATGCCTGCGGCCTTGTGGAAGTAGCGCGCGGCGTCGAGCAGGGTCAGTTCCACGCCGGCAATCTTGGCGAAGCCGGCTTCGCTCTTGATCTGCCCGAGCCAGTCCGGCTGGTTGATTTCGGCGAATGCGGCTGGGGCCTGATAGACGAACTGGAGGCGGTGGCGGCCGATGTCGAAATCCCGGAGCTGTTGAGGCGCAATCACTTGGAAGACCATCGCCGCCTGATGCGAGGAACCGTGAAAGGCTGCCGCACGAAGCAACGAGATTCGGTAGTCGATCCCCAGGTACTTCATCAGCGGGTCGATCCAACGCGCAGGATCGGGTGCGCCGGCCGTCTGATCCTCCGGCCGAAGGATCAGGAAGAAGCCTCGCCGAGGGCTGGCGAGCCGTTGCTTCTTGGTCAGCCGGGTAGCGGCTGCCGAAAAAGCTTCAGGGCTTAGGCCGAGCGCCTGCAACCCTTCCTCCCGGCTGAAGTAAGCCCGACCGCGGGAGAGTTGTTCATCCAAGTATCGGTCAAGAGCACCCATCCCCCGCTTATATGTGAAAACCGACAAAAAATCAATGTTTCTGCATATGATCGGGGCTACGCCAACCGCTTGGCCAAGTCCTTTGCCCGAGGGTGGTAATACCGCATCAGCATGCGGGGGTCTTTGTGGCCGGTAATTTTGGTCAGTTCATGCATGGGGAAAATCTCTGCCAGACGCGAAGTAGCCTCGTGCCGAAGATCGTGGAAGCGTAGATCGGTCAGGTACTTGGGGTCTGGCCGTACTCTCATTTCCTTGCATTCGACTTCGTAACTTTTCCTGGCGCGTTCCACGGCACGCTCGAAAGCACGTGTCACTGCATCGCTGCGAATCTTGAACACGCGGCCATCGTCTTCCTCGGCCTCACCGTTTTCCTTCTCATCTTCTTCTGGCATCAGGTCTTCAAGCACGGCCACCGCCTTTGAAGAAAGCGGCACGTCGCGCGAGTCCCCATTTTTCGTCTTGGGTAGGTGCGCCACACGGTCTTGAAGGTCGATATGCTCCCAGCTGCAGGCTGACGATTTCGCCTCGGCGCATGGCGGTTTCCACAGCCAACCGAATGATGGCTGGGAGGATATTGGAGCCGGTAGCTGCAATCACGCGCTCCAACTCGTCGTCAGGCGTTCCCCGGGACTCCTGATCCGCCGCCGCTTCTTCGCCGCCAGCCGCTGATGTATCGGCTGGCTTGAGCGCCACGATTCGCCGCGTGCGTGCATTGTTGGGCTGCGGTTTGCGCACCAGTTCCAACGGATTCGACAGGCTTTCCATGCCCCATTCTTTGCGGGCAATGTTGAAGAGATGGGATAACAGTTGCAACCGCATCAGCACGGTGGCCGGCTTCAGAGTCTTCAGCCATTCGTCGCGCAGCTTAGCGACGTCGGTACTGCGAATCGCCGGCATGGTTCGCAAGGCAAGCTCGGTGCCCTTCCAGATACGCAGAACGGACTTCTCCGCTTCCTTGCCGCTCTTGTGAACCGTTACTTCGCGCTCATACCGCCCCAGCGCCTCATAGAGCGTCGTCGCCTCAGCCTCGGCCCGGCTAACGAACGCGCCTCGGTCGATCTGGTGCTCGATGGCCCTGGCCCATTCCTCGGCCTCAGCACGGGTGTTAAAGGTCTTGACTTGATCGGGGTAGCCCTTGCGGCGAATCCGTGCCTGCCATTGCAGTTCGCCGCGCTTACGGAAGTTAGCCATTTTTCCTGTCTTTTCTCACCGGCTCCGGCCGCCAGTGGGACAGGATTGGGACAAAAAAGCCAATCGCCGCATTCCATCAGAGCCAAGATCGCCTATAAACCGTTGGTGTATATAGGCTACAGCAATCCGGCCAGATGTCGAGTTCAGGCGTTCGCAATGCGAAGGTCGGGAGTTCGATCCTCCTCCGCTCCACCAAGTTCTTGCTCACGGCCCGGATATCAAGCAACGTTGCGTTCCTTAAGCCAAGCCTCGTCAGTAGTGCTGGCACACTCTTGCAGCCGACGTCCCCTCGGTTTCATTGGCACTTGAACCGCATATTCTGGCACATCATATGCGGCAGATTTATGCCCTGTTGTCCAAATCAATTACCGCTCATTCATTGACGCAATACACAATAAAACCCTGACCAAACACGATTTCTTCGAATCCAGCCCATCTCAATGACTGGCCACAAATCAAAAATTCCAGCGGCTAAAACCACACTGATACCTTAGCCGCTGCATTGCCCCCTACTGCTTATTTTGCGTCTCCTTCTCGCACTCCGGCCCAGCCTGCATCTGCTGCCGCACCACGGACATCTTGCTCGGCGAGTCCGCCAGCACTGAGTCAATCCCCAAACAGGCTGCCGCACGATAGTCTTGCGCGTTATTCACGCCAATCGCCATTACCTTGACCTTGGGAGAACGCTTAAAGCACGCAAGCGTCGCAGGCGTCCAAAGCGTTGCATGCACTTCCGTGCGACCTTCGCCGAGCGTGAACTTCTCTATCACCGTAAGCGGACGATGCAATTCAAACGCAACGGATGCGCCCTCTGCAGGCACATCGAGACAGCCTTCGTTCAACAACACTTTTAATAACCGGCCGCGCGTCGCATCGCGTGATTCGAACATCCGGGCCTGGGTATAGGTGGCGAAACTACTTTGATAATCTGCCTCGGTCGAATAAATCGTCACGCGCGGCCATGCCTGCATGTCGCTCAGCACCTGGGCCACGGCTTGCGTCTGAGGAGCCGCGGGCAATGCTTTCATATCAAGCACGACGGGCATATCGGCGGGGATGGCTTGCAAGGCCTCGCGCAACGTCGGAATTCCCACCGGATGCTGTCGATACGGATACTGCTCGACGCCTTGCGCATCGGTTTGCTTGAACGTCCAGCCGGCATTCACCTGAGCCAGCTCAGCAGCCGTGCGGTCCGCTACCGGGCCGCGCGCATTGGTCAATGCCGACAAGTCTGCGGGACGGTACAGCACCGGAATACCATCACGGCTTAACTGCACGGTGAGCCATAAAGCATCGGCATGATTCTCGAGCGAAAGACGAATCGCTTCGAGCGTATTTTCGGGTGCATCGCCCGTACCACCGCGATGCGCGACAATCCGGGGAAACGATGCGACTGTATCAACAGGGTCGAAAGCACAAGCAGAAAACGACACTACACAAGCTGACAATAACGAAACCATATAGAACGAACGCAGCATTCGAGCTCCCAGCCAAAATATTGGACAACTGATGGATATTATCAGCAGAGTAATCTGCTAGTCGGAATCAACGGCACTTATTATGTATGACGCTTATGAGGCCGGAACGTACTGCGGCTACAGAACCGGTATAACCAAACTGAAATACAGGTTCGTCCTTCTCCAGAAACGCCACAACGGTAGCCCCCACCGTTTCATTCGTCACGTTCGTCACCCAGCAAGAAGCGAAGATTGTTTCGCCCGCGGCCCCTCGAAGTACAATGGCGCCTCTTGCCGGTGAGCGTCCGCGGCCTTTTTGCTGTTTTGTCACGCATCGGCCGCACGTCCGCCGCATCCATCCTTTTCTTTCACACTCAAGCGCCGCTGCGCTCTATCTCTATTACTGGCGGCGTCTCAACGATTCTGATCTCAGACAAATGGCCCAATACGTCTTCACCATGAACCGGGTCGGCAAAATCGTGCCGCCCAAACGTCAAATTCTGAAAGATATTTCGCTGTCTTTTTTCCCTGGCGCGAAGATCGGCGTACTCGGCCTGAATGGCTCGGGCAAATCAACGTTGATCCGCATTATGGCGGGCGTTGACCGGGATATCGAAGGCGAAGCCACGCCGATGCCCAACCTCAATATCGGCTATCTGCCCCAGGAGCCTCAGCTCGATCCGCACAAGACCGTGCGTGAAACTGTTGAAGAAGGGCTCGGCGATGTTTTCTCAGCGCAAAAAAAGCTCGACGAAATCTACGCGGCCTATGCCGAACCCGATGCCGATTTCGATGCGCTCGCGGCCGAGCAGGCCAAATATGAAGCAATTCTCGCAACGGCGGATGGCGGCAGCCCTGAGCAACAGCTCGAAGTCGCGGCCGATGCGCTGCGTCTGCCACCTTGGGATGCCAAAATCGAACATTTGTCAGGGGGCGAAAAACGCCGTGTGGCGTTATGCAAACTATTGCTGGAAAAACCAGACATGTTGCTGCTCGACGAGCCGACCAACCACCTCGACGCTGAATCGGTCGACTGGCTCGAGCAGTTTCTGACGCGTTTTCCAGGTACGGTGGTGGCCGTCACGCACGATCGCTACTTCCTCGATAACGCGGCTGAATGGATTCTGGAGCTGGATCGTGGCCATGGCATTCCATGGAAGGGCAATTACAGCAGTTGGCTGGACCAGAAAGAAGAGCGCCTGAAGCAGGAAGAAGCATCCGAATCCGCCCGGCAAAAAGCCATCAAGAAAGAACTGGAATGGGTGCGGCAAAATCCCAAGGGCCGTCAGGCGAAATCAAAAGCGCGGATTGCGCGCTTCGAGGAGCTCAGCAGTCAGGATTACCAAAAGCGCAATGAGACTTCGGAAATATTCATCCCGGTGGGTGACCGCCTGGGCAATGAAGTGATCGAGTTCAAAAACGTCAGCAAGTCATATGGCGACCGCCTGCTGATCGATAACCTGAGCTTCAAGATTCCCGCTGGCGCGATCGTCGGCATTATTGGGCCTAACGGCGCGGGTAAATCGACGCTGTTTCGCATGCTAACGGGCAAGGAGCAACCGGATTCGGGCGAGATCGTACAAGGGCCAACGGTCAAGCTGGCCTATGTGGACCAGAGCCGCGATGCGCTCGATGGTGCAAAAACGGTTTTCGAGGAAATTTCGGGCGGCGCCGATATGCTGACGGTGGGCAAATATGAAACTTCGTCGCGCGCCTATATCGGCCGCTTCAACTTCAAGGGCGGCGATCAGCAAAAAAATGTGGGCAATTTGTCGGGGGGCGAGCGTGGCCGGTTGCATCTGGCAAAAACGCTGATCGCGGGCGGCAACGTGCTGCTGCTTGACGAGCCGTCAAACGATCTCGATGTCGAAACACTGCGCGCCCTTGAAGATGCCTTGCTCGAGTTCGCAGGCTCGGTGATGGTGATTTCACACGATCGCTGGTTCCTTGACCGGATCGCCACGCATATCCTGGCATTCGAGGGCGATTCGCAAGTCACGTTCTTTGACGGCAACTACCAGGAATACGAAGCGGACAAGCGCAACCGCCTGGGCGAAGAAGCAGCACGGCCAACGCGCCTGCGTTACAAGCCCATCAGCCGTTAAACCAGCCACTCAAGTTGCAAGTAGCCACCGAATGGCGGTTACTTGCAGCGCCGCAGCCGGTTTTTTGTTTTTCCCCCTCCATCTATACCGGCTGCGTGCGTGCCTCAAGCCATGCCTTGGCCTCGCCCGATACATGCGGGCTAACTCGCGCACGCACAGTGGCATGGTACGCATTGAGCCATGCACGCTCATCCTCGCGCATGAGTGGCAAGGCAATGCAGCGGGTGTCGATTGGGCACAGCGTCAGCGTTTCAAACTTGAGAAAATCGCCGAATTCGGTTTTTTCCGCTGCGCAGTTCAGCACCAGGTTTTCGATCCGGATGCCCCATTTGCCGGGACGGTACAAACCGGGCTCAACCGAGGTAATCATGCCTTCTTCCATCGCCGTCCAGGCTTCTGCTGGCGCGTAATGCGAAATCACCTGCGGTCCTTCATGAACGTTCAGGAAATAGCCTACGCCGTGCCCCGTGCCATGACCATAATCCGCGCCGGCCTCCCAGATTGGCGCACGGGCAATAGCATCCAGCATCGGCGAGCGAATACCGCGCGGAAACTGCGCCCGGGACAGCGCGATCGTGCCTTTCAGCACGGTGGTGAAGTCGCGTCGATGGGCCTCGGTAATCGTGCCGATGGGTACGACGCGCGTAATGTCTGTCGTCCCGCTCAGGTACTGGCCGCCTGAATCAATCAGCAGCAGGCCATCGCCTTCGATGACCGCATGCGCTTGCGGCGTGGCACGGTAATGCGGCATCGCACCATTCGCATTAAACCCAGCGATGGTGGCAAAGCTCAGCGTCACAAAACCAGGGCGGCGGGCACGAGCGGCACTCAAGCGCTCGTCAATCGTGAGCTCGGTGATCGTTTCGCGGCCCAGCGCGCCTTCGAACCACGCGAAAAATTCGGCCAGTGCAGCACCATCCTGTTCCATCGTCGCCCGAATGTGTTCGGCATCAGCGGCGGTTTTACGCGACTTGAAAAACGTCGAGGGATTGACGGCCTCAATCAGGCGTACCCCAGACGGCACCGCTTGCAGCAGACCAAACGTGACCCGGCGCGGATCGACCAGCAGCGTGGCCCCCGTGGGGAGCGCGGCAAGCGCGGCTTGCGCCTGCGCGTAAGGCTCGACACGAACGCCATCGCGCGCCAGCGCTTCGGCCAGCGCGGATGACACCTTGCCAGGCGCGACGAAGAGGGAAACATCATCGGGCCCAATCAGCGCATGCGCGACAAACACGGGGTTGTACGTGACATCGGCGCCGCGCAGGTTGAGTAGCCATGCCAGATCATCGAGCGTCGAAATGAAATGCCATTGCGCGCCTTTTTCCTGCATGGCCTGCCGGACCTGAGCAAGTTTTTCTGCCCGGCTCACACTGACGTGAGGCGTGACGTGTTCATAGACAGCATCGGCAGGCAAGGCGGGGCGCTGCGGCCAGATGGCGTCGAACAGGTCGGCGTCGGTTCGCAAGCGGACACCTTGCGCTGTAAGCGCAACGTCCAGCGCACGGGCCGCCGCCACACCGAGCACCGCACCGTCCACGCCCACCGTGCCGCCCGCTGCGACGTTGTGCGCCAACCAGTCGAAATGCGGCTGGGATTGCTGCCCCGCTGTCATCTTCATCAGCTCAATACCGCTGCCCGCTAATTGTGCGGCGGCCTGTTCCCAGTAACGGCTGTCCGCCCACAATCCGGCAGCGCTGCGGGTAACCACGAGCGTTCCGGCTGAGCCCGTAAAACCGGAAAGCCATTCCCGTGCCTGCCAGCGCTCGGGCAGATATTCAGACAAATGAGGATCTGCAGAGGGCACCAGATAGGCATCGAGCCCTTCTTGCGCCATGGCGTGACGCAGGCGCGCGAGGCGCTCAGGGATAGGAGAGGCTTCGGGGAGTCGGGCATTCATGGAGTTCACCTGTTGATAGATTCAGCGACGGCGCAACATACCCACCGTCATCGCAACGGCAATCAGTGCGACGGCGGTGCAAACCGGCCATTCGAGCATGCTGCCATCATGAAAGAAGCCGGTGAGGTTACCGGTCATATTAGCCAGCACCGTACCCAACACGCCGACTAGCAGCGCCATCCAGCATGGCACGCGGCTCATGCGGCGCAGCGGATGCAACCACCACCCCATTAACCCCACCGCGAGGCCTAGCACGACAAGACCGGCCCAGCCCATTAGTGGACAACCCCGGTAAAATTCAGAGTTATCTCATAGTCGCCAATAAATCGGATGGCTAGCATTCTTGCCTCTTAATCAAAAAATCAGCACGGCGTTGTTCTGCCTGGCGGTCGAGTGTAGAGGGCAGGATCAGGTAAGGCAAGCATGCCCATCGTCCGTCGTGCCGATCCGCCAGCCATGCGAATCGCCCTTGTTGAGCCGGACCTCTCCCGCGCGGAAATTGTCTCCCGGCTGCTGTTTGCTGGTGGTCATGCGTGTCAGCATTTCATGGCCAGCGCGCCGTTTCTCGCGTGCGCCGCCGACGAATTTTTCGATCTTCTGCTCACGGCCACGTGGGCAGGCGATCGTCCTGCTGAAGATGTCATTGCCCTCGCCCGCAGCATTTTGCCTGGTTTGCCGGCCATTGTGATGATGGTCGCCCCGCGTGAAAGCGAGATCGTCGGCGCGCTGCAAGCAGGTGCCGACGATTGCCTGTCCAAGCCCGTGCGTGGCCCCGAAATGCTCGCGCGAGTCGACGCGGTGTTTCGCCGGGCAGGCGTGTGCCGCCCACCCAACCGGACACGCAACAACTTTGGCGACTATTTTTTTGATACCACGCATAGCGAAGTGCGATTTCGCAACCAGTGCGCGACGCTCACGCCCAAAGAATTCCGCTTTGCGCTTTTGCTGTTCGTCAACCTGTCGCGGCCAGTCTCGCGGGCGCACATTCTTGAAACGGTCTGGGCGCGCCGCCGCGACGTTAAATCGCGCACCCTCGACACTCATGCGTCACGGGTACGAACCAAGCTTCAGTTACGCCCTGAATACGGCTACAGCCTCGTGCCGCTCTACGGCTATGGCTATCAGTTGAACGAGGTCCCGCCCGACGGCGCAACCCGTGCCCCGTTACCCGAGCCGGATGAAAGAATTGTAGAAACGCTATAATATCCGGCTATAACCATAGCCCCCACCATGCAGCTTCTAACGATCGGAATCAATCACCACACAGCGCCTGTCGCCTTGCGCGAGCGTGTGGCGTTTCCGCTCGAACAAATCAAACCCGCCCTCGCCACCTTCAAGGATATCTGGCTGGGCCGCGCGGCAAAGGCCACGCCGGAAGCCGCGATCCTCTCTACCTGCAACCGCACCGAGCTCTACTGCGCCACCGACGATCAAGCGGCGCGCGAAGGCGCGATCCACTGGCTGTCCAAATATCACAACCTGCCGGTTAGCGAACTCGCCCCTCATGTCTATTCGCTACCGCAATCAGAAGCGGTGCGGCATGCATTTCGCGTAGCCTCGGGGCTCGATTCGATGGTGCTAGGCGAAACCCAGATCGTCGGGCAAATGAAAGACGCGGTGCGCACGGCGTCCGAAGCGGGCGCGCTCGGAACATACCTGAACCAGCTGTTTCAGCGTACGTTCGCGGTCGCTAAAGAGGTCCGCAGCACCACCGAAATCGGCGCGCAATCGGTTTCGATGGCGGCGGCGGCGGTACGCCTCGCGCAGCGTATTTTCGAAGATATCTCGAGCCAGCGCGTGCTGTTCATCGGCGCGGGCGAAATGATCGAACTATGCGCCACGCATTTCGCCGCGCAGCAGCCGCGCGAGCTAGTGGTGGCCAACCGCACCGCCGAACGCGGCACGCGGCTCGCCGAGCGCTTTAACGGCCATGCCATTCCGCTCTCCGAGCTGCCTTCACGCATGAATGAATTCGACATCATCGTGTCGTGTACGGCGTCAACGCTGCCCATTATTGGCTTGGGAGCCGTCGAACGAGCCGTCAAGGCGCGCCGCCACCGGCCGATTTTCATGGTCGATCTGGCCGTGCCACGCGATATCGAGCCCGAAGCCGCTCTGCTCGAAGACGTCTTTCTGTATACCGTCGATGATCTCGGCGCGATTGTCCGCGAGGGCAATGCCTCCCGCCAGGCCGCCGTCGCCCAGGCCGAAGCCATCATCGAAACCCGCGTGCAAAACTTCATGCAATGGCTCGACTCGCGCAGCATCGTGCCGGTTATCCGCCATATGCATACGCAAGCCGACACCTTGCGTCGCGCCGAGCTCGAACGGGCGCAAAAAATGCTCGCGCGCGGCGACGACCCTGCCGTGGTGCTCGAAACGCTCTCCCAAGCCCTGACCAACAAGCTGATCCACGGCCCCACACATGCGCTCAACCGCGCCAGCAACGACAAGCGCGACACGCTGATCGAACTGATGAGCGGCTTCTACAGCCACGCCGGATCATCCGGGCATTAGTGGCGCTCCGGGCGCTGGGCGCCCACCCCCTTTCCGCATTTGACGCAGCCGCGTCGCACCGCCCAGGCGGTCACGTGTTGCCCCCTTGATCTGCTGTCCTTTCCGGAGTCCGCTCCGTTTCCCCATGAAAACGAGCATGCAAAGCAAGCTCGACCAGCTCACTACCCGGCTGGCCGAACTCAATGACCTGTTAAGCCGCCAGGACATCACCGCCAATCGTGACCAGTACCGCAAGCTCACCCGTGAGCACGCGGAACTCGGCCCCGTCGTCGAACATTACGCGCTCTGGCGGCAGGCGGCAGGCGATGCCGCCACGGCACAAGAACTGCTGTCCGATGCATCGATGCGCGAGTTCGCTGACGAGGAACTCCGCGCGGCACGCGAACGCATGGAGCGGCTCGCCAGCGAGCTCCAAACCATGCTGCTGCCCAAAGACCCGAATGATGAGCGCAACATCTTCGTCGAAATCCGCGCGGGCACCGGTGGCGACGAATCCGCACTGTTCGCGGGCGACTTGCTGCGCATGTATCTGCGTTACGCGGAACGCAACCGCTGGCAGGTCGAAATGATGTCCGCGAGCGAATCCGATCTGGGCGGTTACAAGGAAGTCATCGTGCGCATAGCGGGCGAGGCGGCTTATTCGAAACTGAAATTCGAGTCAGGTGGCCATCGCGTGCAGCGCGTGCCCGCCACCGAAACCCAGGGCCGTATCCATACCTCGGCCTGTACCGTCGCGGTAATGCCGGAAGCCGACGAAATCGGCGAAGTCGAAATTAATCCGGCTGATTTGCGCATCGATACCTTTCGCGCCTCGGGGGCGGGCGGGCAGCACATCAACAAGACGGATTCTGCGGTCCGCGTCACGCATTTGCCGACAGGCATCGTCGTCGAATGTCAGGACGACCGCTCGCAACACAAAAACAAGGATCGGGCACTGAAAGTACTGGCCGCCCGGATCAAGGACAAGCAAGAGCATGAGCAGCACACCAAAGAAGCCGCCACGCGCAAAAGCCTGATCGGTTCGGGCGACCGCTCCGAGCGGATTCGCACGTATAACTTCCCTCAGGGACGCATGACCGATCACCGGATCAACCTGACGCTGTATCGCCTCGAAGCCATCATGGATGGCGATCTGAATGAGCTCATCGCCGCGCTCGTCAGCGAACATCAGGCTGAACTGCTCGCATCGCTCGGCGATACGGATTAATGCCAAACCGCTCGCATGGATTGCATGGATACCGTTGCCTCGCTTTTACGCGCCACCGCGCTCCCGCTGCCTGAAGCGCGCATTCTGCTGAGCGCGGCGCTCGGCTGGCATCGCACCCAGCTCATCACGCGCGATCACGAGCCGCTCGAGCCTGCCGCCGTTAGCCGTTACCGCGCGCTCGAAGCACGCCGCCAGGCGGGCGTACCCGTGGCGCAGCTGATCGGTGCCCGGGAGTTCTTCGGACTGGAATTCGAAGTCACGCCAGCGGTGCTGATTCCGCGCCCTGAAACCGAGTTGCTAGTCGATACCGCGCTGACGGTGCTCGCCGAAGTGGCACATCCACGCGTCCTCGATCTGGGCACCGGCACTGGCGCGATTGCCATCGCGCTGGCCGCCATGCGGCCTGAGGCGCGGGTCTGGGCCGTTGAGCGCTCGCCTGATGCGCTCGCGGTCGCCACCCGCAATGCCGCCCGCCTGCTTGACGCAGCGCGCCCTGGCGGCCCCTTGCAACTACGCCAGGGCGACTGGTATGCCGCACTCGATGACGGATTGCAATTCGATCTCATCGTCAGCAACCCGCCTTATATCGCGTCCGGCGATCCCCACCTGGCCTCGGGCGATCTACGCTTCGAACCACGTGCGGCCTTGACCGATGAAGCCGATGGCCTGAGTGCGATCCGCCAGATCATTGATGGCGCCACCGGATGGCTTGTGCCTCACGGCACGCTCTGGATCGAACACGGCTACGACCAGGCCGCGGCCGTCCGGTCGCGGCTTGCTGCCCAGCATTTTGCCAACGTGCACTCCGTGCGCGATCTGGCAGGCATCGAGCGCATTAGCGGCGGCAAAATGGCTTGATTCAGACAGCAGTTCGGTCTAATCAGCGTGGTTAGCATCGAAATCCGCTATCATTTCGCTCTATTCGCCCTATTTCCCCCTACTTCAGAAAAGCGCAAGGTCAGTCATGGACACGCAACAACGCATCAAGCAAATCGTCGACGAAAACGCCGTCGTGCTCTTCATGAAAGGCAGCGCACAGTTTCCGATGTGCGGTTTTTCCGGCCGCGCCATCCAGATCCTGAAAGCCTGCGGCGTCACACAAATCAAAACCGTCAATGTCCTCGAAGACGAAGAAATTCGCTCAGGCATCAAAACCTTCTCCAACTGGCCGACCATCCCCCAGTTGTATGTCAACGGCGAATTCATTGGCGGCTCGGACATCATGATGGAGATGTATGAATCCGGCGAGCTGCAGCAGCTGTTCACTGCCGCGTAATTTCCCTTCTTTTTTCTTTTTTCGGCCGAGCCGAGAGACTCGATGACCGCTGCCATCGCCGCGCCACGCCGGCTCATTGTCGCCATCACAGGTGCAACAGGCGCGATCTACGGCGTTCAGATGCTCAAAACGCTGCGCCAGCTGGGCGGCATCGAAAGCCATCTGCTCGTTTCCGCTGCCGGCTGGCTCAATATCCAGCATGAGCTGGCGCTCTCCCGGGCTGAGGTCCACGCCCTGGCGAATGTGGTTCATTCGGTGCGTGACGTCGGCGCGAGCATCGCGTCCGGCTCATTGGCTACCGAGGGCATGATCGTCGCGCCCTGCTCGATGAAAACCCTCGCCAGCATCGCCCATGGTCTGTCCGACAATCTGGTGACACGCAGCGCCGATGTCACGCTCAAGGAACGGCGGCGTCTCGTGCTTCTGGTGCGTGAAACTCCGTTTAATCTCGCGCATCTGCGCAACATGACCGCCGTGACCGAAATGGGCGGCATCGTCTTTCCACCGCTGCCCGCTTTTTATAACCATCCCTCCTCCCTTGAAGAGATGGTCGAGCACACCGTCCACCGGGTGCTGGATCTCTTTGCGCTCGGCCCCGCCCTCGCGCCAGCCTGGCCCGGGCTGCACCCTACGCCCCCGTCCCCGTCCCCGTTACCTGACTGACGGCTGACCGGGTTCATCCTGCGCGCGCCGCTCGGGGCATTCCCGACGGACATGGCATAGACAATTCCATTTTTGCTGTTTATCTCGCGCCCGTGCGTCCTTATATTTGACGGATTGCAACCCACCTGCCGCCCAATGCGGCCCGGTCTGTCATGATCTCCCTACCGTCCCTGTTTCTCTCGCATGGCGCGCCGACGCTTCCTATCGACCCCTCGCTGCCCTCCGCCGAGTTCGCTACCCTCGCAGCCAGCCTGCCTCGCCCCGAGGCGATCCTGATGCTCTCAGCACATTGGGGCACGACAGAACCCGTGGCCAGCATCTCGACGCATCCGGAAACGATTCACGATTTCAGCGGATTTCCACGCCAGTTGTATGAGATCCAGTACCCCGCGCCTGGTGCACCCGAAGTCGCACGTCGCGCAGCGGCGCTGCTTAGCGACAGCGGCATCCTGACCCACACGCAGCCTCATGGCCTGGATCACGGCGCGTGGGTGCCGTTGCTTCTGATGTTTCCTCACGCAGATGTGCCGGTGGCCCAACTATCGATTCAGCCACGCCAGGGAGCGGAACACCACTTTCGCATCGGCCGCGCGCTGCGTGCGCTCCGGAAAGACGGTGTCATGGTGATCGGTTCGGGCCAAATCACGCACAACCTGTACACCGCTGATTTTTCTGCTCACCGCGACGACGCCGATCCGCTGGTCACAGAATTCACCGACTGGTTCGAGAGCCGCCTGGCAGCACATGATATCGATGCGCTACTCGACTATCGCCGCCAGGCGCCTCACGCGGCGCTGATGCATCCCACCGATGAACATCTGCTGCCGGTGTTTGCCACACTCGGCGCCGCCGACGACGATTACACGCTGACGATCCAGTCGCTGGGCACGTTCCAGCGCTCGCTGGCGATGACCCATTACATCTTTGGCTCGGCTTGACGCTGTAGCGCACCTTGCGCCCATGAAAAAACCCGTCTGAACATAAATTCAGACGGGTTTTTCACACTTTCATGCCAACCATGCCGCCCACATCGAGGCCATGGCTTATACAGCTGGACAGCTGGATGTCTAGACGCCTTGCCCGTTGAGAATATCGGCTTGCGATTCACGCTCATCGAGATACCCGGTGCGATAGCCGGTGTGCACGCCCCAGTAGTAAAAGACCAGCGAGCAGACAATCACGAGCAACATGTCCCAGCCGTACGGCAAGATGCCCCGGCCGCCAAACTCCTTGCTACCGGTGAGTGACAGCAACGCCATCGTCGGCAAATAGGCCACCAGCCACCATGCGGCTTTCAGATCACGGCTCCAGCCTTCGAACCCGGATTTCGCCTGGAAATAGAAATACACGGGCAGCGCAACAATCATCAGCAAGATGATTTCGCCAGTCAGCGGCCATCGGGCCCAATACAGCACCAGCGACGCGCAGACAAAAGCAAACGGCGCGATCAGCGACATACCCGGAATGCGCAGCGGACGCTCGATATCCGTTGCGGCACGGCGCAGCGCCATCAGACTAATGGGGCCGGTGAGGTAAGAGATCACGGTTGCCACCGAAATCACCGCTGCGAGCGAACTCCAGCCCCGGAAAAAGAACAGGAAGACAAACGAAACCAGCAAGTTGAACCACATCGCCTGACGCGGCACACCATAAAACGGATGCACGTTGCCGAACATCCTGGGCATCGTGTTATTGCGCTCCATCGCGTAGATCATGCGGGTCGTCGTCGCCATGTACGTCGTACCCGTGCCGCTTGGACTCACGAACGCGTCGATGTACAGCAAGATAGCGAGCCAGTTCAAATTCAAGGCAATTGCCAGCTCGGCGAACGGTGAGGCGAAATTGAAGTGGCTCCAGCCATTCACCACGTCGGCAGGGTTGACCGCGCCGATGTAGGCGACTTGCAGCAAGACGTAGATCACCAGCGCAATCAGGATCGAACCAATCACGGCAATCGGGACGCTTTTGCCTGGATTACGCGCCTCGCCCGCGAGGTTGATCGGGCTCTGGAAGCCATTGAAGGCGAATACGATACCGCTGGTTGCCACGGCGGTCAGCACCGACGACCAGCCATAAGGCGCGAAGGTGGCCGCTTCGCCGAAGTTCTCGTGATGAAAGCCCGTCAGCATCAGACCCGCGATCGTCGCCCCCGGAATCAGGAACTTGAACACCGTGATCAAGCTGTTGGCGCGGGCGAAGAGCTTCACACCCCAGTAGTTCAGCAGGAAATAAATCACCACCAGCGCCGCCGATAACAAGAGCCCGGGCGTGGTGAGCGAGCCATCGATAAAGAGCTCACGCGCCCAGTCGTAGGGCCAGGTGCTCATGTATTGGATCGACGCTTCGGCCTCGATCGGAATCACCGAAACAATCGCAATCCAGTTGGCCCACGCGCTGATAAAGCCCACCAACGCGCCGTGTGAATAGCGTGCGTAGCGCACCATACCGCCCGATTCGGGGAACATCGCGCCCAGTTCGGCATAGGCCAGCGCGATCGACAAGATCACCACAGCACCGATCACCCAGGCGCAAATTGCGGCAGGCCCGGCGATTTTCGCCGCCTTCCAGGCGCCAAACAGCCAGCCCGATCCAATGATCGAACCGAGCCCGGTCAACATCAGCGCAAACGGCCCGATGTTCCGTTGAATAGAACTTTTCACTTCTTCTCCTGTATCAAAAACATGTCGTCACCGTGCTACGTCGCCTCATGGCGCAAAAGGACTGATGACGGGCAGCATGGACGGGAGTTCAGAACAGGGGAGAGAAATCCGGACAGGGCACAACCGCCACGCGGCGCGTAGTTTAACGACTGCTTCAAGCAAATGTAGCTAAATTACGGGTTCTCCCTGGTAAAAAAATCCTCTAGACGAAAGATTTGTAAGAAGAAATGACTTGTTACAGGAAAACCTTGTAAAGATTTGCAGATACTGTTGACCTTCTCTCGAAATCCCCGTATAAAGTCCGGGCAGGATTTCAAGCGGCGAGTGAATTGGTCTTTCGTAGTTCGCCCATCAACGGTACTCCGGTTGGTCCTATTACCCCTTCCTTGATTTTCATGCACCCACGGGCTTCGGCCTTATTCACCATTATTTAGGAACAAGTAACATGGAAACCGGTACCGTCAAGTGGTTCAATGACGCAAAGGGCTTTGGCTTTATCACGCCTGACGGCGGTGGCGAAGATCTGTTCGCGCATTTCTCTGAAATCCGCGCAGAAGGCTTCAAGACACTGCAAGAAAATCAAAAGGTTACGTTTGAAGTTAAGACGGGCCCGAAAGGCAAGCAAGCTGCAAACATCAAGCCGGTGTAAGCAGGCGCTTCCTTTTCTGGGTGCCTGATGCCTCGCTTTGGCGAGGTATTAGTATCCGGTTATAAAAAAGCCGCTCCACATTTTGTGGCGCGGCTTTTTTTATTTTTCCCATACTTTTTAATTACATTAAAATAACACGGTCATGCGAAATGCATTATTTCCTATATGCGCCTGCCTACTGAAGCCAGCAATAACTATTTTTAACAAATTAATGACCGTTTAAAATCACTGGAATATCCGTTTGGCGTGTATGCCGAGGCCTGTCGCCACGCTGGCCAAACGGTCGCCAAAAACCGGCTGCGCCTGCGGCAATGCCGCCGCCAGCGCCCCTGACAGGAAAGCAAGCCCGGTTGAGCCGCCTGTGAAGTAGATCGCATTCACGTCCGCCGTACTCACTCCCGCCCTCTGCACTGTGTCGCGCGCGGCTTGCACAATGCGCTGGGTTTCGTCCTGTCCCGCCAAAATCAGTTGCGCCTCATCAAACGGCAAGCACAAGTCATCTTCGAGCAACGCCAGATCAATCGTCGTTTCGCCGCCTGCGGCAATGCCGATCTTGGCTTCTTCCGCACGGGCGGCGAGTGCATGCCCAAGACGCTGGTCGACAATGCGCATGAGCCGATCGTGATGGCGCACATTGGTGAAAAGATGCCTCATCAACGTCAGTTCGCTCACCCGCTTCGGCGCGTACACCGTATTGATCAGGTGCCATGTCGCAAGGTCGAAATAAACCCGGTTCGGTACTTCACGGCCCTCGGGATCCAGCGCCTGATAACCCACTTCACGCAAAATCGTGTTCAGCTCGACACGCCGGTCGAAATCCGTTCCCGCGACGTGAACCCCGTGGTGCGCTAGCACATCGTCTTTCCGCTCGACACGTTTCATCCGCTCTGGGCCGACTCGCACCAGTGAGAAATCCGACGTGCCGCCACCGATATCCGCCACCAGCACCAGCTCTTCCTGAGTCAGTTTCGACTCGTAATCGAACGCGGCGGCAATCGGCTCGTACTGAAAGTGAATCTCATGCAACCCCACCGCCTGCGCCGCCGCTTCAAGCTGCTGCTGCGCGAGATGATCGGCCCGCGGATCGTCATCGACAAAAAAGACCGGGCGGCCCAGCACCGCGCGCTCAATCGGCATACCGGTGCAAGCTTCAGCCTGGCGCTTCAGATGACCAATAAAAAGCGCGATGACATCCGTGTATTTGATCGCCGAACCATCGCCAAGATCGGTCATGTTGTCAGCCAGCGCCGAGCCCAGGATGCTCTTCATCGAACGCATCAGACGCCCGTCGAAACCATCGATATAAGCTTCCAGCGCGGCACGCCCAAATGCCTGAGTGTGTTCGTCCGTGTTAAAAAAAACCGCAGTGGGCAGCGTCGTGTACGCGTCTTCCACGGGAGCGAGAACCAGCTGTGACACCTCGCCCACCGGCACCGCGACAGCCGAATTGGATGTGCCGAAATCAATCGCGCAATAGGTCATGGCATGACAAAAAAGAAAAGAATTACCGCGTCTGGCTAATGCGGATAGAGATAGAAATAAGAGCGGCTTTGTAACACAGAAACACCGTCTGCTTCAATTTGGCGGCGGTGCCATTGGGGAGATCCATTTTGCAAAAAGAGACTCAATGGCCTGCAAAATAAAAAACGCGTGGAATCGACTACACCACGCGTTTTTGCCCCTCACCTATTCATGCGCACGCTTTAAAGCCTATTCAATGGCTTTACGTTGCGCTTAAAACGCCTTTTTCCAGGCGCTTTGGTATGCGACCTCACCCAGCGGGAAACGGGTGCGTACCGATTTTTCGCGCTCGCGCAAAACCGGATCCAGCTTCTCGACGTCGCCATAGTGGCCTAACGAAATCATCGCCAGCACATCGACATCCGCTGGAAGCGAGAACACCGTGCGAAATGCCGCAGCATCAAACCCACCCATCTGGTGCGCCGCCAGGCCCAGCGCGTGCGCCTGCAAAACCAGCGACATGGCAGCAGCACCCGCGTCATAAGCAGCGCTCCGGTTCACTTCGCCCTTGTTTGTCAGCGTATGCGTAGTCACAGCGATCAGCACGGGAACAGGCGCGTTCCAGTCCTGATTGAACGGCACAAGCGTGGCGAACGCCTGTTTAAAAGCGACTTCGTCAGCGCTGCGATCGAAGACGATAAAACGCCATGGCTGCGCGTTGTACGACGAAGGCGCCCAACGCGCGGCTTCGAGCACCGCGTGCAGATGCTCGCGGCTAACAGGCTCACTGGAATAGGCACGCGGACTCCAGCGGCCCGCGATCAGTTCATGGACAGGCACAGCGGTCGGAGCAGATTTATTGGTCATTGAGGTCTCTCGGTCGAAATGCGTCTATCGAAGGGCTCACGGCTTAACACCCGGGGGCACATAGCATAACCGGACATCGGGCCAGGTGTGAGGGGAAAGCAAATTGGAAAGAGAACGCGTCGATTTTTATTTTTTAACCTTTTTGCGATTTATATCGCCTGCGTAATTAGCAGTATCAGGAGGAATTTTTGCGCTAAAACCAAGCTACATTTCGTGATCCTGCGGTTTGATGGTTTATTCCGCATCACTAACAACGGGCCGAGGCAAAGCGTCCGCTGTCGCTGGGAGAGCTTGTCGTGAGTCGCCGCCGGTCGCATTTTGTTTCCGCTGCTTCAAACCCGTTCTCTTTTACTTTTTCTCTTCCCCTACTCGCACAACTGCTGCTGGCGTTTGCCCTGCTCCTCAGCGTCACCCCCGTCCAGGCCGACTGCTTCGACCTCTACGCGCAGTCCGGCGCGCGTCCCGGTACCGCCTCCTGTCCCAGCGATGTCGCCAGCAACACCCCCGGCGGCATGGGCCACTACGCCTGCCTCAACGACCTCGCCGCCATCCACCGCTACTGCCGCACCCCCAGCCCCGTCCTGCCTGAAACCAGTTGCCCCATCGCCGATCCGGTCTATCCCGGCACCGGCGTCACCACCCTCGAAGAAACCGATTACGCCACCGGCGATGAACCGCCCGTCGTGTTCCAGCGCCAATACCGCTCCGCCGCCCTGCGGCCCGGCACCTCGTCCAGCGGCGCAGGCAGCGCATTCGGCGCGGGCTGGTCGCATAACTGGCAGCGCCGCCTCGACCTGGCCGCCTCCTCCTCCGCTGCACCGCGCATCACCGCATGGCGCGATAACGGCATGCCGGTCACGTTCAGCCCGTCCGCTGGCCTCTGGCGTCTCACCCGTGGCACAGGCTGGCTGCTCGCGCGCAGCGGCAACGACTGGACGCTGACCAACGCCCGCACCGGCAATACCGAAACCTATTCCCCCCATGGCGTGCTGCGCTCAGTGCGCACCGTCAACGCGGTCATCACCGAACTCAGCTACAGCGATGCCCAGACCCCCGGCAACATCGCGCCCGTCCCCGGGCTGCTGACCGGGATCGACCACTACCAGTTGCAGCGCCGCTTCGCCGCCTCGTTCAGGCTCGCCTATGACGCCCAGCAGCGTCTGGTGCAGATGACCCGCCCCGACGGCGGCATCACGCGCTATGGCTATGACAGCAACGGCAACCTGAATGCCGTGACCTGGCCTGACGGCACGATCCGCCGCTACGTCTACGACGATCCGCGCTTCGTCAGCGCGCTGACCGGCGTCATCGACGAAACCGGCTCGCGCACGGCCACCTGGACCTATGACGCAGAAGGCCGGGCCATCGCGGTCAGCCATCCGGACAGCACGCGCAATGTGCAGTTCGCGTATGGCGAGGGCCGCACGACCGTCACCCGCAGCCAGGGCAGCACGACGCTCGACTTCAGCGCGGCAGGCGGCGTGCTGCGCCCGGACGGCAGCCGCGAGGCGCGCCTCACCTGGGACGCGGCCGGCAACCTGGGCTCACGCAGCACAGGCGAGGGCCGCCGCATCGACTACACCTACGACAGCGCGAACCGGCCCGTCCAGGTGGTGCGCCACGACACGTCCGGCACCACGACAACCCGCGTGCGCTATGCCGATGCGCTGGGGCTGCGGCCTGCCGCCGTGGCTGAGCCGGGGATGATCCGCGCGCTGGTCTATGACGACAGCGGCAGCCTGACGGGCGTCTCGGAGCAGCCGACGACAGATCCAACCGGCGCAAGCGGCTTCGCGGCGACGGCGAGCGGCACGGCGCAGACCTATGGCATGGCCTATGACCGGCTGAACCAGCCGGTGTCCATGACACGCTACGAACAGGGCGTGCCGACTGGCCGCTGGGACTTGCGCTGGGACATGAACGGCAACCTGCGGCTGCTGGCGGGCGGGCCGGACAACGCCGTGCTGGAGATCGGGCGTGACGATGCGCACCGGGTGAACTGGATCAGCGCGGGGGACTTTTCGGTCACGCCGGTCTATGACCTGCGGGGCCGGCTGGTGC
Organism: Paraburkholderia hayleyella; assembly: GCF_009455685.1. NCBI lineage: Bacteria > Pseudomonadati > Pseudomonadota > Betaproteobacteria > Burkholderiales > Burkholderiaceae > Paraburkholderia > Paraburkholderia hayleyella. Next base: position 178,928 of record NZ_QPES01000001.1, read on the forward strand.
AATTCGGCTACAGCGAACGCTACGTGGCGCAGGGCGTGCAGACGTGGCGCAAGCTTGAGGTGACTTACCGCTACGCCGCCGATGGGCGGGTGACCGAGCGTCACGCGACGGTGCGTGTGGGCCGTGGCGCGCCGGTGGCGCTGTCGCAGGCCGAGACGGATGGCTGGCTGGATAACTACGAGGCGGGGGTGGTGCCTGCGGGGCCTCAGGCGGGATGGGGGCCGGTGGCGGATGCGCGGTCGTTGCACGCGGCGACGGGGGGCGCGGCGGCCGGGGCTGGTCCGCCGCAGGAAGCGGGGCTGGAGCCGGTTTGTGTCGAATGCATGCTGCTGCCGCATCCCGTGCTGAAGCTGGCGCCGAGGGTGTATGGGTTCATGCGGGGTTACCTGGCCGGGCTGCGCCGGGGGAGGTCAAGGTTGAGGTTGAGGGGGAGCAGTGCACGCCTGCCATGCTCGACCAGTCAACGATAAACTGGGGGCGAAATGACAATCAGCTTTCTCACACATTCCGGCATCTGGACGCCAGAAATATTCCCCGCAAGCCCGTGATGGACGCAATTGAAAAAGATTTGGCTGAAAAAGGGCATCTTTTAAAATTTGACGGTGAGGGAAAGAGTTTCGTGATATTTGTTAACAATATTCGAATTGAATATAACACTTTCAGGCTTTCTCCAACCGAAATTCGCGTCGGGTCTATCCGGCCACCAATTAGAAAACAACCGAATATAAAATATGAGCCGTCTCCTCGATTGCCAGGAATATAACCTTCTTGATTACTTACTCACCATCAATGAGTCAATCTATGGCCGATGGACAAAACTATGGAAGGAGCAAATTAAAATATGCAAAGTTCGAGAAATTGACACGCCGTACTATCTTGCCATATGTCATGAAGAAAACATAGAAAAACATGGAAAATGGTCTGGAGCCTTGGCGCGCATTCTTGTTAGCATTGATGAAAATATTCCAGTAATAATTAGCGCCTTGATTTTATCGACTGAGGAAAATTATTATGTAGATGGTTTTTCCATAGACAGAATGGATGGAGAACCCTTAAAAAAATATCCACTCCCAGGAGAAGATTTAATGATCATGGAAGCAGGAAAATGGATTGGCGGAGCAGATTTAAGACGCTTTTATGGAGAATCAGATTTACCTCCATCCGAGAAATTTGAAGATAAGTATTAGTCAGCATCAGGCGATGGATTGATGATTAATATGCAGACAGAAGCCATGAACTATCAACCCTCTCCGGCTCCCCAGAAATATACGAATTCACCCGAAAAAATTACCCATTTAATGTATTTTTCAAACCGGATGTTTATGGTAGTGATTTTTATTGACTCAGAATCTGTTACATCCGTGCTTATGTCCAACTCAAGCCTATTCAAGAAATACAGATGAGTTCAACCCGACCAGAAAAAGCATTAAAAATAGCAAAAATGCCACGCCCTCTCGCACCACACGAATACAAACTGCTCGATTTTTTGCTTGAAGTAAACGAACCACTATATGGAAAATGGACCAGGCAATGGAGAGATCAAATTAAAACATGCCAGGTCAAGGAAATTGGTGATCCGTATTTTTTAGCAGTCTGCCATACAGATGAAATAGAAAAAATAGGGCAAGAAACATTAACTTTAGGACGGGATTTGATCGGCATCGATGGCCACGCTCCCGTTCTGATTTATGCAGTAATATTAAAAACACCAGACAACTACCATGTTGATATATTTTCGATAGACAGGATGGACGGAGAGCCATTAATAAATTACCCAAATCAAGACGATAAATTAATGATTATGGAGGCAGGGATTCGCATTGGCGGCGCAGATCTACGGTGTGTATTTGAGGAAACACCTCACTCTCCGCCATGGCGATTAATTTAAATAGCAATATTAAGATTTAAAATAATCAGACCCAGGATATTCCAGAAATGGGTATGAGAACGGAAGAAAAAAGAGGCGATCACCTGAAGGATGAGTAATTTGCGGCTAGCTGGTCAAAATCTGGAGAATGGATTGGATTTAGGAGAAGTTAAATGTTTAAACTAGTATTTGAATATGTTGGAGATGTTCGAGCAGCTCATCCATATTATTATGTTTACACATCCGGTCAGACGGGAAAGTACCAACGAGATCCATTTTTGGAAATCGCTACCGAAAAAGACAAAAATCTTTACATAACAATTGAGGCCAGAAAAAATTCTCTTCGCCTCAGCGCTGATCAATGGAATGAAATATTGGAAAAAGCTCGCTCCTATCATTTTGAAATTATTTCAAAAAATGAAGAATGGCCATAAATTTTTATGCACGAAATAAAAACACTATTTTTATTAGCACATAGAACCGACCTCCATAATTTATTAAGGTGAAGATGCTTTTAATCCTTATTTTTACACACGGGGACAATCATCATAAAATCCATGAAACTGTTTTTAACCATGGCCGAATCAAATCTGTATCGAGCGCGTTAAAAACAAGGTTGAGATAACATGTTCAACATTCGATTTATCGAAGACAAAAATGAATTTAATTCTTTGCTGTCACGCGCGCAATCGGGTATCATAAAAATTATTGAGCCCCTCCCAGAACAGAAATTTTTATACTTTGATGCCATCGATACTGGAACACCAGAATATTTTTATTTTATTAGAAATTTAACAAAATTTTCCAATTCATCCGGATTTTCATTTTTACTCGCAAAACCTGAACAAATAGATATTTTTTATAAAAATTTTAACAAATATCCTGCAATGAAGTTTGATGCCAGCCACAACGAAAATGACTATCTTAGATTTATTAGTGCTGATCCAGGAGGTAGCCTTGACGATGCACTTATTTGCGTTGGAGAGCTTTATGCAGTTCTACCAGACTCAAATGACTGGATAATATACGCCGACAGAGATTCTGAAATCTCAACAATTTATGGCTCCCCAGAAATATACGAATTCACCCGGAAAAACTACCCATTCAATGTATTTTTCAAACCGGATGTTTATGGTAGTGATTTTTATTGACTCAGAATCTGTTACATCCGTGCTTATATCCGGCCCAAGCCTACTCAAGAAATACCAGCGAGTTCAACCAAACCAGAAAAAGCATTAAAAATAGTAAATGTCACGCCCTCTCGCACCACACGAATATAAACTGCTCGATTTTTTGCTTGAAGTAAACGAACCACTATATGGAAAATGGACCAGGCAATGGAGAGATCAAATTAAAACATGCCAGGTCCGGGAAATTGACACACCCTATTTTTTGGCAGTATGTCATGACGATGAAATAGAAAAATCAGGGCAAAAAACTTTAACATTAGGGCGCGAGCTAATTAGTGTAGATGGACGTATTCCCGTACTAATTTACGCAATAGTCGTAAAAACACAGGATAATTACTATGTTGATATTTTCTCGATAGACCGGCTGGATGGCGAGAAATTAATAAATTACCCCATACCGGGTAATGGATTAATGGTGATGGAAGCTGGGATGCGTGTTGGAGGCGCAGATCTAAGGTATGCCTATAAAGAAAATCCTCTTGCGCCGCGATGGCGGTTAGTATAAACAACTAGTCCGGCATTTAAATGTTATCAAATTATGAATAAATTAAAATTTATTAACAATACAAGTGAATTTAACACCTTGCTTTCGCGTGCAGAGTCAGGCATCAGAAAAATTATGGAAGCGCCACCCGAGCAGAAATTTTTATACTTTGATCCGATCGATGCTGGAACTCCTGAATATTATAATTTTGTCAAAAGTTTAACAGAATTCTCCAATTCAAAAGAATTTTCATTCTTACTCACAAAGCCAGATCCAATAAATATTTATTTCAAACTTTTTGGCAAATATCCCGCCATGAAATTCAATAACCATCATGATGGAAGTGATTATCAAAAATTCCTTGATGCCGATCCCGGAAACAGTCCTGGCGATGCAGTTATTTGTATTGCAGAACGTTATGTGGTTCTGCCAGATTCAGATGACTGGATAATATATGCCGACCGGAGATCGGAATTATCAACAATTCACGGCTCCCCAGAAATATACGAATTCACCCGAAAAAATTACCCATTCAATGTATTTTTCAAACCGGATGTTTATGGTAGTGATTTTTATTGACTCAGAATCTGTTACATCCGTGCTTATGTCCAACTCAAGCCTATTCAAGAAATACAGATGAGTTCAACCCGACCAGAAAAAGCATTAAAAATAGCAAAAATGCCACGCCCTCTCGCACCACACGAATACAAACTGCTCGATTTTTTGCTTGAAGTAAACGAACCACTATATGGAAAATGGACCAGACAATGGAGAGACCAAATTAAAACATGCCAAGTCAAGGAAATTGACACACCGTATTATCTTGCCATATGCCATGAAGAAAACATAGAAAAACATGGAAAATGGTCTGGAGCCTTGGCGCGCATTCTTGTTAGCATTGATGAAAATATTCCAGTAATAATTAGCGCCTTGATTTTATCGACTGAGGAAAATTATTATGTAGATGGTTTTTCCATAGACAGAATGGATGGAGAACCCTTAAAAAAATATCCGCTCCCAGGAGAAAATTTAATGATCATGGAAGCAGGAAAATGGATTGGCGGAGCAGATTTAAGACGCTTTTATGGAGAATCAGATTTACCTCCGCCTGATAAATTTGAAGATAAGCCTTAGTCATGCATCAGGCGATGGAAATTTTATTGGATTTAGAGGCGCGGAAAAGCAAAAATCATGAAAAATCTTGTATTTGAAAAGATAGGCGATATCACTACACGCTACACATATTTGTTCACCTACTTACTAGAAAACTGGCAAGCCGATCATCCATCTCTATTTAATAAATTTTTACGAATTTCCGTGGAAGAGGATAAAAATTTACTGTTTACCCTCTATCCAGAAAGTATCTCTATCACTCTAAACGAAGACATGTGGGATAGAATTTTAAAAAAATCAAAAGAATACCAGGCACACGTTTTAACCATAGAAACCGGCTAAACAAACAACCACAGCAAAACACTTAAACTCACCACCCATTTTCACAAAACGAGGCTTCAATTGTACAAACTTGAATTCAAACAGGTGGAACACGCCAACTCTGTCTATCCTTATCTACTGGTTTACCTGCTGGAAGAAAACCAAAGCATGGAAGACATCGAACTCTTCCCCTTTTTAAGAATTTTCGTAGAAGCAGACAACAAGCTTTATTTCGAAATTTACCCCGCCACCCAACCTGTTTACCTAACCGAAGCGCATTGGGAAGGCATTTTGCTAAAAGCGCGTGAATTCCTCAAAGCACTACTGGCCAATGACAACCGCAACCACAACCGTTAAGACACCCCAGCCGCCCCCGCAGCCACCGTCCGCTCACCCCGGTTAATGCGCAGCACGATCACCGCGGCCACAAGGCACATGCCTCCCGAGATCATCGACGCTACCGTATAAGTGCCCAAACTCGCCCGCAGCATGCCCGCGCCAAGTGCCGCGAATGCCGCGCCTAATTGATGCCCGGCAACGATCCAGCCGAATACGACCGGGGCCGCTTCCTTGCCATAGACATCGGTGGCCAGACGCACAGTGGGCGGCACGGTTGCGATCCAGTCGAGTCCATAAAACACGGCAAAGAGTGGCAGCCCGAAAAAGTCGATGCCAAACGCGTGCGGCAGATACATCAGCGACAAACCCCGCAAGCCGTAATACCAGAACAGCAGCACGCGGCTATTAAACCGGTCCGAGAGCCAGCCCGACAACGTTGTGCCGAAGAGATCGAAAATACCCATCGCGGCCAGCAATGACGCGCCTTGCACTTCGCTCATGCCATAGTCGCCGCACATCGCAATCAGATGCGTGCCGACATAGCCATTCGTGCTTGCGCCGCAAATAAAAAAGCTCATGAAAAGCAGCCAGAAATCCCGCGTACGGCTAGCCATTCCCAACGTGCCAAAAGCAATGGCTAATGGATTCTGCTTTTTTGCAGGGGGCGAAGGCGGGGCGTCAGCCGGCTCGCCGTAGGGACGCTGCGCGACACTGGCAGGCCGCTCGGGCAGCAAAAACGCTACCAGCGGTAATACCACCACCGCTGCGGCGGCCACCGTCCAGACCACCGGACGCCAGCCATGGTGCTGGGCAATCGCCGCCAGCAGTGGCAAGAAGACCAACTGGCCGGTCGCTGAGCTTGCGGTGAGAATCCCCATCACAAGGCCTCGATGCGTGGTGAACCAGCGGTTCACAATCGTCGCGGATAACGACAGCGCGGCCACCCCCGTTGCGCCGCCCACCATCACGCCCCAGATCAGCACCATCTGCCACGGCTGCGTCATCAGCGATGACAGCGCCACCCCTGCGGCCATCGTCCCTAATGCCGCAAGGACGGTCGGGCGCACGCCAAAACGCTGCATCGCCGCGGCGGCAAACGGCCCCATCAGGCCGTATAGCGCGATATTCACGGAAATCGCTAGCGAAATCGTCGCACGCCCCCAGCCAAACTGATGCTCTAGCGGCAGCATCATCACGCTGGGCGTAGCCCGCGTACCCGCTGCGGCCAGCAGCACGAGAAAAACGACGGCCACCGTGACCCAGCCATAATGGAAGCGTCCGCCGATTAATTTCGCCACCCAGTTCATGCGAGCTCCTGTCCGCGATTACCTGACTACCTGATTACCTAATTACCTGATCTCAACCCTGAATCACAACATCCAATGTGACCGCTCTGTCACAAGCGTGTTGCGATACTAGTGACCGGTCGGTAACATGTCAAGCTTCGGATTTCAGCTTTCGGCTTGGCACTTCACCCTTCATCGTTGACGGAGCCGTCATTCATGTCAGAACACAAAAGAGACAAAACCACGGCAGCGGCCAATCATCCCAGGCCACAGATGCGCGGCGCCGACGCAGAGGAACACCTGCTGCGTGCCGCCGACGAGCTGTTTTACCGCGAAGGCGTGCGTGCGGTCGGTGTCGATGCGGTGGTTGGGCAAGCGGGGGTCAACAAGATGAGCCTGTACCGGCGTTTTGCATCGAAAGACGATCTCGTCGTCGCCTATCTGGCACGTGCGGATGCGCGTTTCTTCGCTCGCTTCGAAGCCAGTCTTGCGCAGCATCCTGGCGAGCCCGTCAAACAACTCAACCAGTACTTCACGGATCTGGCACAACGCGCCTCGGCAGATGATTACCGGGGCTGTCCATTCGTGAATGTCGCGGCTGAATTCCCCGATGTCGGGCATCCGGCGCGTTTGTGCGTGATGCGCAACAAAATGCAATTGATGACCCGCCTGCTTGAATTGACCACCGCAGCAGGCGCGGATGATCCCGCGGCCCTGGCCAACGCGCTAGCCTTGCTGATCGAAGGAGTCTATGCCGCGAGTCAAACCTATGGCCCAGGATGCGGGCCGATTCGTGCCGCACCGCAAGTGGCGGCCCAGTTGATTGCGCAGGCCTGTGCCCGCGCGCCATGAACCATGAACCATCAGCCATAACGAATGAATGGTCCTGGCAGCGCCAGCCACATCCGTAAAATGCCGCCTCACGGTTTCTTTCGAACGACTCACCCCGCCATGCCGCAACCGACTGCTCCCCACGATATCAACGACACCCACGACACCATCCTGGCCACCACCCGCCACTGGCTGACACGCGCGGTAATCGGGCTCAACCTGTGCCCCTTCGCCAAGGCGGTTCATGTCAAACAGCAAATCCGTTACGCGATCAGCGAAGCCGGCACCATGGAAGGCGTCTTGCTCGATCTCGAAAGCGAGCTTCAGACGCTGCGCGATGCCGACCCCGCTGATATCGACACCACGCTGCTGATCATTCCGCATGCGCTGGCGGATTTCATCGAATACAACGACTGTTTGTTTTTTGCGCAACGGCTGCTGCGGCAGATGCGGGTTGAAGGCCTTTTGCAGATCGCCAGTTTTCATCCGCACTACCAGTTTGAAGACAGTCTGCCCGACGATATCGAGAACTACACCAACCGCGCGCCGTATCCGATGCTGCATCTGCTGCGCGAGGCGAGCATCGAGCGTGCCGTGGCTGCTTTTCCCGATGCCTCGCAAATTTACGAACGCAATCAGGAGACGTTACGACGTCTTGGGCTGCATGGCTGGCAAGCGTGGATGAATCAGCCTCAAACGGAATCGGAATCGGAATCGGAATCGGAAGCAGACTGACGCGTGGCACATGGCGCGTGCCACGTGGAGGTACCCCCACGCTCACATTCAGGCACTTTCAGGAATAAAAAACCGTTCGCGCAGATCATGCAACCCGAGCGTTTCGATAATCTCGTTGAGTCTTTCCGCTGGACGGCGGCGGGGCAAATCCTTGTACTGGGCAATGATGAGTTCGTTCTTCATCGAATGCTCCCAGCCCACCAGTTCAGTCACGCTGACCTGATAGCCATGCGCTTCCAGTTGCAGGCAGCGCAGCACGTTAGTGATGTGGCTGCCGAATTCGCGTGTATGCAGCGGATGACGCCAGATTTCCGTCAGTGCCTGTCCAAGCGACTGGCTTTTGCTTCGGCGCAGCACCCCCGCGACTTCGGCCTGGCAGCACGGCACCACGACGATGTAGTGCGCGTGTTTTTGCAGCGCGAAGCGGATGGCGTCATCGGTAGCGGTATTGCACGCGTGCAACGCGGTCACGATATCGATCGTGGCGGGCAAGCGCTCGGAGCTGATCGAATCCGCCACCGACAGATTCAGAAACGACATGCCCGCAAACCCCAGCCGCGCCGCCAGCGCGGTGGAGCGCGCCACCAGTTCTTCGCGCGTCTCGATCCCATAGATATGCGACTGGTCGCGCTGTGCCTTGAAAAACAGGTCGTACAGGATAAAGCCCAGATACGATTTACCCGCACCGTGATCGACCAGCGTCAAGTCGCTTTTTGTGGTCTTCAAGGCGCTTAGCAAAGGCTCGATGAACTGGAACAGGTGGTAGACCTGCTTGAGCTTGCGGCGGCTGTCCTGATTCAGCTTGCCGTCGCGCGTCAGGATATGGAGTTCCTTGAGTAGCTCAAGCGATTGCCCGGGACGGATTTCGTGGGATGGATGGGACGGGCGGGGCAGGGTGGACATTGCGCAAGGGCTCGCCGCCAGCGTATGGGTTCGCACCCCACCGCGGACAACGGCAAAAAAGAAAGTGGCCGCCAGTTTACCGAATACCGAAAGCCGCGTGCGCCCGTATGTGAGAATGGCGCCCTTTGTCTTTCCCGCTGCTTTCCCGCTGCTTTCCCGCTGGCGGGCTGCGTATCGGGCTGCGGGTGCGCCACGTGTTCTGTGCCATGAATCGCCCTCAGGACAACGCCGCCCCCTTCCAACGTTCACGTTCACGCTCACTTTCATCTTTCATTCCACTCATGCCTGCATCGCCTGAATTTTCCCGCGTCGCCGTCATCGGCGGCGGCCCCGCTGGACTGATGGCCGCCGAAGCACTGGTTGCACCGGGCATACACGTCGAGGTCTATGACGCCATGCCCTCGGTAGGGCGCAAGTTTCTGATGGCAGGCAAGGGTGGAATGAACATCACGCATTCAGAGCCTTTGACACCGTTCCTGAGCCGCTACGGCGAGCGCGAGGCACAACTCGCACCGCTACTTGCGGCCTTCGGCCCCGACGCATTGCGCGCCTGGCTCCAGGCACTGGGCGTCAAAACCTTTATCGGCAGTTCTGGACGCGTGTTTCCCTCTGACATGAAAGCCGCGCCCATGCTACGCGCGTGGCTGCATCGACTGAAAGAAACCGGCGTGCGGTTTCACATGCGACATAAGTGGCTTGGCTGGGATTTCACGCAGGAGGCCGGACAACAACATGCCAGGCATACCGGCAATGGGCTGACGCATGAACTCCGGTTTGCCACCCCCGAGGGCGAACGCGTAGTCAGCGTCGATGCCGTGGTTTTCGCGCTGGGTGGCGCGAGCTGGCCGCAACTGGGTTCGGATGCAGCATGGGTGCCGTTGATGCAGTCGCGCGACATTGCGCTCGCGCCGCTTCGGCCCGCGAACTGCGGCTTCGAGGTGAGCTGGAGCACTTACTTCCGGGAGCGTTTCGCGGGGCAGCCCGTCAAGCCCGTGTCCATTACTTTATCTGGCGCGGACGGTACGCCCCATACCCGCCAGGGCGAATTCGTCGTAACTGGACAGGGGATCGAAGGCAGCCTGGTCTATGCCCTATCGTCGACGCTCCGCGAGCGCATCGCTATCGCAGGCAACACCGTCATCCACCTTGATCTCACACCCGGACACACGCTTGCACGCGTCATCGAGGAAGTCACACGGCCGCGCGGTTCGCGCTCGCTCTCAAGCCACCTGCAAAGCCGCGTGGGCCTCGCCGGGGTAAAACTGGCACTGCTGCATGAATGCCTGAGCAAAGACACCTTTACCGATCCCAGCCAGCTTGCCCATGCCATCAAGGCGCTGCCGCTGCGCTTGAGCCGTCCCCGGCCCGTGGCCGAAGCGATCAGCACGGCTGGCGGCATTCCGTTCGAAGCCCTCGATGCCCAGCTCATGCTCCGGCAGATACCAGGGGCATTCTGTGCGGGCGAAATGCTCGATTGGGAAGCTCCAACTGGCGGGTATCTGCTTACCGCGTGTTTTGCCAGTGGCCACGTAGCAGGGCAGGGTGCGCGAGCTTATCTCGCTGCGTGCACCCCTGGCTGACAAGGCCTGGACTTGCGGCCTGGGGCTAACTGGACGAAACCGGACAAAACCTCAACCGTTAACGTGCGACCAGACGCCAAAGCGAAGTGATTTCCGCCGCCCGTGCGGCATGTAACGGATCAGCCACGTCCGCGGCTTTCGGATGCCGTGGCTTAATCTCCTCGCGCCCCGCCACGACCAACCCTGCCTGCTCGATCGCCGCCAATAACATCGAGCGCGTGCGCAAGCCCAGATGCTCCGCAAAATCAGACAGGATCAGCCAGCCCTCACCGCCACGCGTCAGGTGCGCGGCCAGGCCGTTGAGAAAACCCAGCAACATGCGGCTATCGGGGTCATACACGGCATGTTCGAGCGCGGACGCTGGCCGCGCGGGCAGCCACGGCGGATTGCACACCACCAGCGGGGCACGGCCTGGCGGAAACAGATTCGCCTGCAAAACCTCAACCTGGCCGGCATAACCGAGGCGCGTCAGGTTCTCGCGCGCGCATGCCAATGCACGCGGGTCGAGATCCGTGGCCACGATTTTCCTGACGCCCCGTTGCGCCAGCAGCGCCGCCAGCACCCCCGTTCCCGTGCCAATCTCGAATGCCAGTTCGTGTGCGGCCGCGGGCAACGGCGTGCGCGCGACCAGATCGACGTATTCACCGCGCACCGGCGAAAACACGCCGTAATGTGGATGAATGCGCGCCGCCAGCAACGGAATTTCGACGCCTTTCTTGCGCCACTCATGCGCGCCAATCAAACCCAGCAGTTCGCGCAATGAAGCCACCGAGGCTTCGCCATCGGCCGGGCCATAGGCTTCGGTGCAGGCCTGACGGATCTCTGGCGCGCGACGCAATGGAATCGTGTAACCGCCATCGAGTGGAATCAGCAGCATGCCCAGCGTGCGAGCGCGCTGCGATTGCGTCTGACGATGCAAGTTGAACGCATCGAGCGGCGAGATGCCTGGCTTGCGCGGCTTGCGTTCAAGCCGCCGCGTCATCGCCTGAAGCAACTGGCGGGCGTTCTGGAAGTCCCCGCGCCACAACAAGGCGGTTCCTTCACAGGCGAGACGATAAGCGTTATCCGCCGTGGTCTGGTCATCGGCTAGCACCACGCGTTTAGGCGGCGGCACAGACGATTCAGTGCGCCAGCGGGCAAGACGTGGGCCATCGGCTTCAGGCCAGGTAATCGTGGCAAAAGAGGTCATGAGATCAAATTCCGATGAAACAAATGCAGCAGATTGCCAGGCGGCGGGCGCAGAGTAACGCATCTGACGCATGCCGCGTTTGAGAGACCCGACTAAACCCAGGGCGGCGGCGAACAGTTTGAACCGTTTGAGCTGCTTCGCTGGCCCAGCGCGCGACCCCGAACAGAGGTGCAACGAAGGGTAAGTACAGAGTCCATCACCCTAATTTTCTTGACCATACATCTTAAGATATATATCTTAAGATGTATGGTCGCTCTGATAATGCTGATTCATTACGCTGATTCCAATCCCGAACCATCCTTTTTTCAAGGCAGCGATCCATGAGATCCAAAGATTTTTCCTCACGCCAGCGGCTAGCATTTGCGGCACACAGTCCTCTCACCATGCTGCACTGGGCCATTGGCCGTAGCGGTGGCCGTGGCGGTCAAGGCCATCGAGGCGGCGGCCGTGGTTTTGGCTCCTTCGACGGCTTTGATGATCGTGAAGACCGTTTGCCGCGCGGCCGAAAATTCAGTTCGGACGATTTGCAACTGCTGCTTTTAGCCTTGCTAGAAACCCGTCCCGCCCACGGTTACGAGCTGATACGCCAACTGGAACAGCGCTCCAACGGCTTTTATGTCCCCAGCCCCGGCATGGTGTATCCCGCACTGACCTACCTGGAAGAGCGTGACCTGATCACCGTCGCGCTCGATGGCAACCGCAAGCAGTACGCGCTCGCCGAACCGGGCCGCCAGCTTCTCGAACAAAACCGTGCCCGGGTCGATTTCATGCTGGCCAAGCTGAGTGCGATTGCACAGCGCATGGATCAGGTGCGCCAGGCTTTCGCGGGGCACCCCGATGCCACCGGCCCCCGTGCTGACGATGCCGCTGGCGAACCCTTCTGGTTACCTGAACTTATCCATGCCCGACGCCGCTTAAAGCACTCCATGCTTGCAGCGGATAGCGCAACGCATGCCGAACAGCGCCGCATCGCGGCCATTCTTGAACGCGCGGCGGCAGAGATTGCCCAACCGCCGAAAACCGGGCCGCTCTAACAAAGCGGCATCCAAACTCATCTGCCCTCATCAGCGAGAACCTGGCCATGTCTGAACTGAATCCTCTTTCTGTCACACGTATACGGCACACGCTCAAGACGCGCCTTGTGCAAGTCAAACGCGTGGTGCCTGTCACGCCGAAACTTTTGTGCATTACCTTCGGTGGCGAAGATCTGCACGATTTCGAATCTGCCTCGTTCGACGATCACATCAAAATGTTTTTTCCTCCAGATGGGGCCGGTCCCGTCGCGCTGCCACGCATTGGACCGAACGGCCTGGTTTTCGACGAAGGCCAGCCGCGGCCCGTGATGCGCGATTTCACGCCGCGCCGGTATAACCGCGAGGCGCTCGAACTCGATATCGAATTCGCCTTGCACGAAGCGGGGCCTGCCACTACCTGGGCCACGCAAGCCACAGCCGGTCAGCACCTTGGGATTGCCGGCCCGCGTGGTTCGATGGTGATTCCTGCTGCGTTCGACTGGCACTGGCTCATTGGCGACGAAACCGCCTTACCCGCCATCGCCCGCCGTCTGGAAGAGTTGCCCGCAGGCACACGCGCCTGCACCTTCATCATCGTCGATGATCCAGCCAGCCAAATCGTATTTAAGACGCAAGCGCAGTTGCAAACCATCTGGCTTGACCGCCATGAACCCGAAGACACAGTGAATCCGTTCATCACAGCCTTGCAGGCCGCCCCCCTGCCGACCGGCGAAGGATACGTCTGGGCCGCAGGCGAAGCCTCCGCGATGCGCGCCGTGCGGCAGTACTTATGCGGTGAACGCAACATCGACAAATCCCGGATCAGGGCCGCGGCTTACTGGCGACGCGGCGCGGAAGGTGTACATGAAGTGCTGGACGAATAGAGCGCTGCACACACCGGGAGCGCGCCACAGCCCGCCAGACGCGCCCCGGGATTAAGAAGAAAAAATCATCAATTGCACAATTAAATGAATTTGCCTTTTCTATAATGCCCTTCGACAATAGGCCCGTTCCGCCCAAGGACCGTGCGCCGGTGCGGCGTTACACCCGCTCCGGCGTGCCATGCCACGCGACATGCCGCCAGGCTCCGCCTGTATTGTTCCAGGGATTACCCACATGAATCGCCCTAAACTGCTTCCCGATAATTTCACGCTATGCCTGATCGGCACCGTGATCTGCGCCAGCCTCATGCCCGTGCATGGCCAGCCCGCTGTAGCGTTTAACTGGCTGACGAATATCGCAGTCGGCCTGCTGTTTTTCCTGCACGGCGCCAAGCTATCGCGGGAAGCGGTGATCGCGGGGGCGACGCACTGGCGGCTGCATCTCGTCGTCCTCCTGAGCACGTTCGCGCTTTTTCCGCTGCTTGGCCTCGCGCTCAAGCCGCTTCTTTCGCCATTGGTCACGCCCGCGCTCTATGCAGGCATCCTCTTCCTCTGCACATTGCCATCGACGGTTCAGTCGTCCATCGCGTTCACTTCGATTGCGAAAGGCAATGTGCCTGCAGCGGTGTGCAGCGCATCGGCCTCCAGCCTGCTTGGCATCTTCATCACCCCCGCGCTGGTCGGTCTCATCGTCACCAACCAGGCCGCGAGCAGCAGTTCGGGCTGGCATACAGTAGGCAGCATCGTGCTGCAATTGCTGGTGCCGTTTATTGCGGGGCAACTGCTGCGGCCCGTGATCGGCAAATGGATCGAGCGTCATCGCGGGATGCTGAAGTTTGTCGATCAGGGCTCGATCCTGCTGGTGGTATACGGCGCGTTCAGTGAAGCCGTCAACGAGGGCTTGTGGCATACCATTCCGCTTTCGGCACTGGCGGGCCTGGTGGTAGTGTGTGCCGTGCTGCTGGCCATCGCGCTGGGCGTGACCATCCTGGTCAGCAAACGGCTTGGTTTTAACCGCGCAGACCAGATCACGATTATCTTTTGCGGCTCGAAAAAAAGCCTCGCGGCGGGCGTGCCGATGGCCAAGGTTATCTTTGCCGCGCCTTCGGTTGGCGCGGTGGTCTTGCCGCTGATGCTGTTCCATCAGATTCAGTTGATGGTGTGCGCGGCGCTGGCACAACGCTGGGGCGCGCGGGATAGCGGCAGCGAAACACCCAGCACCATGCCACCCCATCCCTCTACCGGCGTACAGCGCTAGCCCCTCATTCACGTTCACAGAAAAATTCATCGGTACACTCCCTCAAGCTTGGACCCAACCCAAAGCCGCCTTCGTGCGGCTTTGTGCTATTTCACGCCCAAACACCTCTGCTGTCGCCCTGGCCAAATGGCCAGCAACAACCGTACCGGAGCGAACCAGGAACACGTGAAGCGACACGACAGGCTGCACCAGACGGGGCTAAGCGTGCGTTCAAGGCTCATTCGGAACTTGCCGCTATGCCACCTGCACGGCTTGCGCAGGCCGTCAGATATCGCCATCATCAGAACTCGCTGAATCCAGCGCGTGCCTTCAGTTTTCCGTCCATGCCGCGCACCCGCCTCTGGAGCCACCATGAATCAATCTGGTCCCGCAGTGTCCTGAACCCGCCGCGTCCTTCAACCGAACGCCGGAGTCACTCGCCCGTTCAATCCAGGACTTATTCCCGCATCTAGTGAAACCACTATGAACGCTCCTGCCAGCATGCCTCCCGCCTCTCCTGCGGCAGCATCTGCTCCGCCCGTCGCCAGCTTCCGCGAACACGCCTTCCTGCTCGCGCATGTGCAGGACACGCTGAAGTTTTACGCCCCCAACGTATTCGATCCGAGCGGTGGGTTTCATCATTTCCTGCGCGATGACGGCTCGGTCTACGACGCCACCACACGCCATCTGGTCAGCAGTTGCCGCTATGTCTTTAACTACGCCATGGCCTATCGCCAGTTCGGCGAGACACAACATCTCGGCTACGCACGCCACGGCCTGAAATTTTTACGCGATGTGCACTGGGATGCGCAGCACGGTGGCTATGACTGGGAACTCGAATGGCGCGACGGCCGCAAGCGCACGCTCGATGGCACACGCCACTGCTATGGCCTCGCGTTCGTGCTGCTGGCCTATGCCCATGCGGCCATGGCGGGCATCGAAGAAGCCCGGCCCATGATCGGCGCCACGTTCGAACTCATGGAACACCGTTTCTGGGATGCCGCGGCGGGGCTCTACGCCGACGAGGCGACCCCCGACTGGCGCATCAGTTCGTATCGTGGGCAAAACGCGAACATGCACACCACAGAGGCACTGCTCGCCGCCTATGAGGCCACCGGCCATCTGGTTTATCTGGATCGTGCGGAACGCGTCGCCAGCAACATCACGCAGCGTCAGGCCAGGCTTTCGCAAGAGCTGGTCTGGGAACACTTCCATCCAGACTGGTCCGTAGACTGGCACTACAACGAAAACGACAGTTCGAACATCTTTCGCCCATGGGGCTTTCAGCCAGGCCATCAAACCGAATGGGCCAAACTGCTGCTGATTCTGGAGCGGCATCGTCCGTTACCGTGGCTTCTGCCTCGCGCCATCGAGCTCTTCGATGCAGCACTGGATCGCTCATGGGATCACGATCACGGCGGCCTCTATTACGGCTTCGGGCCAGATGGCACCGTATGCGATCACGACAAGTATTTCTGGGTTCAGGCGGAAACCTTCGCCACCGCAGCGCTACTGGGCCAGCGCACTGGCGACGAGCGCTTTTGGGACTGGTACGACGCCATCTGGCGCTATAGCTGGATGCATTTTGTCGATCACCGTTACGGTGCGTGGTATCGCATCCTGACGTGCGACAACCGCAAATACAACGATGAAAAAAGCCCGGCCGGCAAAACCGACTATCACACGATGGGCGCATGCTACGAAGTCCTTGCCCATGCCTTGCCAAACGCGCCCGCAGTCCTTTCAGCGTCCTGAGCCTATGACTGCACCCATGACCTTTCCTTCTTTCGTTTCAGCCGGCGACATCCTCACTGACCTGGTTCGCGCGGGCTCAGCACAATGGTTATCGCGTCCGGGTGGCGCCGGCTGGAATGTCGCGCGTGCCGTAGCGCGGCTCGGCCTGCCAAGCGCCTGTGCAGGTTCGCTAGGGCTCGACTGTTTTTCCGACGAACTCTGGCAAGCCAGTGTGGCAGCGGGTCTGGACATGCGCTTCATGCAACGCGTAGCACGCCCGCCGTTGCTGGCTGTCGTGCATCAAACACAGCCACCGGCATACTTTTTCATGGGTGAAAACAGTGCCGATCTCGCCTTCGATCCTGCTTGCCTTCCTGCCGGCTGGATGTCGCAGCTGAAATGGGCTCATTTCGGCTGCATCAGCCTTGTGCGCCAACCGCTTGGCGCGACGCTCGTGGCGCTGGCAACTGAACTGCGCGCGCACGGTGTGAACATCAGCTTCGATCCGAACTATCGCAACCTGATGGAGCGTGATTACGGCCCGATCCTGCAACGCATGATGCAACTGGCGGATCTGGTCAAGGTATCCGATGAAGACCTGCATCACCTTTTTGCCGGTGCAGACGAAACCAGCGCGCTGGCGCAACTGCGCGCGCTCAATCCGCAGGCAACAGTATTCGTGACGCGTGGAGCGGACAGCGCCACGCTCTTCGCTGGCGAACAACGCTTCGACGCCATACCGCCACGCGTTGATGTCGTAGATACGGTAGGTGCAGGCGATGCATCGATTGGCTGCTTGCTGTTCAGCCTGATGACTGCACCGCAGCGCACAGGGGCTGAGCACCTGGCATTTGCGCTGGCGGCCGGGGCGGCGGCATGCCGCAAGGCGGGAGCGCACGCGCCAGCGCTCGACGAGGTAGTCGCGCTGCTGCAATAACCGTTGCCCAAAATAAATCCGTTCAGTAACGGTTACACGTCACCATCACCGGCATTTCACGGCAAAGGAAAAGAAGAAGGAAGAAAGAGAAAAAAGCAGGGGAAAAAAGCGGAAACAACAAAAACAACAGAAACAGCCCAAGACGAAAAAAAAGAGGGCGCTGTCCAAGCCGCCCATCAAAAAACGTCGCGCGCCCGGGAGGACGGGAAAACGGCATGCGCGACGTTGAGAGAAACAGAAACCATGAAAAACAATGTTCCTTCCCCGGCCAGAAGGGAGCGAAACGAAACAAAAAACAAGGTGAGGCCGGTGTGATGTCTGGCATGCCAGGCGCTGCAGTCAATGCCTCCGCCCTGACAAAGGCCTAAAATTTACGCAAACTGTCTGTTCAATAAACGTGACGCGAATCTCGCGGTAACGCCTCGGTATCGTTATCCTCAGGCGTACTGTCGAGCGGTTCGCCTTGCTGCCAGCTCACCGCACGCTTGGGCCGCTCATCGACACGCATTTGCAGCACATCCGGCCGCGCATAGTGGCCCACCGGGTCGAAATCAAATCTGGAGCGCACGATGTCATCCATATCCAGATCCGCCACCAACACCTGTTCGCGGTCAAAACACGGCCCCGCGAGAAATTCGCCCATCGGGCTCACGATGCAGCTACCGCCGCGCGACACCACCTCGTCCGGTGGAGCGCCATCGAATGCAGGGTAATCGGTGGGGTAATCACTGCGCCGCGCAAACTGGTTGCACGACAACACAAAGCAACGGCCTTCCAGCGCGATGTGCTGCATGCTGGCGAGCCAGCCATCGCGGGAATCCGCCGTGGGTGCGCAATACAACTCGATGCCCTTGCCATACAGCGCAGTGCGATAAAGCGGCATGTAGTTTTCCCAGCAGATCGCCGTGCCGACCCGCCCAAACGGCGTTTGCACCACCGGAATCGTCGAACCATCGCCATAGCCCCACACCAGCCGCTCCAAACCCGTTGGCATCAGCTTGCGATGCTTGCCCAACAACTGGCCGTCTGGCGCGAAGATCAACGCGGTGCAATACAGCGTGCCACCTTCGCGCTCGATCACACCCAACACCAGATGGATCGCATGTTCACGAGCCAGTTCGCCTAGCATCTGGGTTGCAGGGCCTGGCACGTCAATTGAACTCGCCCAGTAACGGCGATACCATTCGCGGCCCGCCGCGCCACGCGAACCCACCACGGTGAAAAAATCCATCCCGCGCGGATAAGCCGTGATAAACGCTTCGGGAAACAGCACAAGCTGCGCGCCGCCGGCCACCGCCTCCTGGACCAGCGTGCGTGTTTTGACCAGCGTGCGCTCCAGATCGAAGGCAACCGGCGCGGCCTGCACTACCGCCACGCGTACTGGCGAGCGGCCGGGCATTGATGTTGGTTCAATGGACATGCTATGTAGCTCCGTAGGACATCAGCCCTGGTTGATATCAACACCGCGGGTTTCGCGCATGAAGATCAGACCAACGATAAAGCCGAATGCTGCAATCGAAATGGGATACCAAAGGCCGAAATACATATCCCCAGTGGCCGCCACGAGGCTAAACGAGATCGTCGGCAAGAGCCCGCCGATCCAGCCCACGCCCACGTGGTATGGCACCGACAACGCGGTATAGCGAATACGGGTAGGAAACATTTCAACTAGTGCAGCAGCCAGCGGGCTATAGACCATCGTGACCAGAACCATGAGCGCGAAAAGCAGTGCAAGCGCCATCGGGTAATTGATCTGCGCGGGATCGGCCTGCGCGGGATAACGCGCGTCCGCCAATACGGCTTTCAAACGCCCGGCATCGAAGCCATCAACCCGGATCGAGCCCACTAGCGTGTAAGCGGTATCGCCCGCCGCGAGCGCCTGATTGCGGTAAGGCACCCCGGCCTTGGCGAGAAACGCCTTGGTCTGGTCGCAGGCACTGATGTTTTTGCGCCGCCCCAAGAGATCGAACTGCACATGGCATTGTTCGGGATCGGCTGCGACCACCACCGCTGCCGTACGCGCCGCCATGGCGATCTGTGGATTAATCGCCTGCGTCAGCCCCTTGAATAGCGGCATCAACATGATGGCGGCAATCAGCATGCCGGCCAGCATCACCGGCTTGCGGCCGATCCGGTCCGATAACGCACCAAAGAAAATAAAAAATGGACTACCGAGCAATAGCGCAGCGCCGAGCAGAAGATTGGCGGTCGCCGGATCGAGCCGCAATGATTGCGTCATGAAATAGAGCACATAAAACTGCCCGGTGTACCAGACCACCGTCATACCCGCGACCATACCGAACAATGCGACGAGCAACCGGCCCAGGTTGCGGCGCTGACCAAACACTTCGCGCAACGGCGCCTTCGACAGCTTGCCTTCCGCCTTCATGCGCACGAATGCCGGCGATTCATGCATCGACAGACGAATCCACATCGACACCGCCAGCATCCCAACCGAAACCCAAAACGGAATACGCCAGCCCCAGGTATCAAAGGCCTCGCCAGTCAGCCAGCGGCAACCCAGAATGACCACCAGCGACAGCAGCAAGCCAACCGTGGCGGTGGTTTGAATCCAGCTCGTGTAATAGCCGCGCTGCGAAGCCGGAGCATGTTCCGCGACATAAACCGCGGCTCCACCGTATTCGCCGCCTAACGCGAGTCCTTGCAGCAGCCGCGCGGTGATCAGCAAGACAGGTGCGGCCACGCCAATCGACGCATAGTTCGGCAAGAGGCCCACGGCCAAGGTCGAAAGCCCCATGAGTAGCATCGTCACCAGAAACGTGTACTTGCGCCCAATCATGTCGCCTAGCCGGCCAAAGAAAACGGCGCCAAAGGGCCGCACGATAAAACCCGCAGCAAAAGCCAGCAAAGCGAATACAAAGCCCGTAGTTTCGTTGACGCCCGCAAAAAACTGGTGAGAGATCACCACGGCAAGCGAGCCATAAAGATAGAAGTCGTACCACTCAAAGATAGTGCCAAGTGAGGATGCCAGAATGACTTTTCTGTCTTCTGGAGAAATTCCATGGCGAACAGGATCAACTACAGACTCGGCATGCAATGTCATGTATTGCGTCTCTCAGAATTATCTTTGTATTCGGTATGCAAAATATACTTGTCATGCATTTACAATACGGTTCGAAACATTGAGGTTCTCTGAATAAAACGTCAACATCAAAGGGTCAAAAAGACACCAAATCATGACAACATACTGATCCTTAAGATATTTCTTTGTATTATGAATCCGAACAAAATAGCTTTAGAAAGTGAGGATAACAATGGATCCAGCCATCGAAAGCATGCTTGGTCAATTAGGACTTGATGGAAACCGGGCACGCTTTTATGTCGCGGCACTAGAAATTGGAGAGGCGCCCGTCGCGGAAATTTCCCGGCGCTCTGGCATCAGCCGCACCAATGCTTATGAAGTCATGGACCGTCTTATCACCGATGGACTCATCTCCCGGATTCAGCGCGGCACGCGGGTTTATGTGCAAGCGCAAGATCCTTTTGTCATCCTGCGTCGTACAGAAGAACAGCGACGTATCGCCGAAGGGCTCGTGCCGCAGTTGCGTTCGCTGCATCAGCGTACGGGCAACAAACCACGCGTGCGTTACTTCGAAGGCGTCGAAGGCATTACCGAGGTGCTTTACGAAACGCTCTCGTGCCGCAGCGGCAAGCTATGCGGCATTCTGGCCATGGCCGAACTGCTTGAAACGCCGGGGCTGGAAGTCATGCAGCGCTACATTCAGGCACGAATCAAAGCCGGGCTCAGCCTGCATGTGGTGCGCTCCACCAGCCGCGAAGCCGGTCCGCTCTGGCCCACCTCACGCACCGAACGACGTCTGCTGCGCTATGCGCCAGATTCACTCGATCTAGGCATGACAACGTATGTCTACGACGACAAGGTGGCCTACATCTCATCACGACGCGAACACTATGCGCTTTGTATTGAAAGCGTCGAATTCGCAGCTTTTCAGGCTGCAATGTTTGAAAGCCTATGGCGCATTTCAACGCCATCCGCCCCCACTTCAAGCTTGTCGCAGCCCGCCAGACGTTGATTCAGACGTCGTCGAGCAAGGCTTTCACGCGTGCCACCTGAGCCGCATCCACCGGTGCCAGGCCGTTTCCGCCCACACGCACGCCACTGCCAAAATGAACCGCGGTAACGCCCGTCTTTCTGACGAATCCGGCAACGGCGTCCACCGTCAGCCCGGCACCGGCCAGCACGTGGCAGTGTGATCCCCGTGCTTGTCGTACAAGCGCGCCAATCGTGGCTTGTGCCGCTAGCACGGATGGCTCGCCTCCCGAGGTCAGCACGCTGGTGACGGTGGGATAAGTCAGCAGCGCATCCAGCGCCGCATGCTGGTCGCGCACGGCATCGAACGCGCGGTGAAACGTCAGCGGCCGTCCGTCAGCGGCCTCAACCGCACGAGCCAGACCAGCATGATCAATCTCGCCGCTGGCCGTCAGCATGCCGATGACGATGCCGTGCACCCCCGCTCTCACCAAGGTCCGGACGTCACGCAGCATCACGGCCTCATCGTCTTCGTCATAGACAAACGACCGGCTATGCGGGCGCACGATCACATGCACCGGAATGCGCACCGCGTCGAGCACCGCCTCGATCAGACCGAGGCTCGGTGTGAGTCCTCCTTCGGCCATACCCGTGACAAGCTCAAGCCGGTCCGCACCGGCCTGCTCGGCGAGTCTTGCGTCGGAGAGCGTGGTGGCGATGACCTCGAGTAACACAGGCACGGGTGGTTTAGACATGGCGTGAGCTAAAAAAGGGGGTGAGAAGGAAAGCCAGGCGACATCATCGCACCGGGCCATGCAAGCCAGACGTAACCTACGTCCAACCCGTCATCAGGCTAAACTCAAGCCTTCGTGCCTCACAACGCCCAAGCGAGTGATAAAAATATCGCGTGGTGTCCCCCCGGTACGCCTCACATGCGCTCATCTTATGGAAATCGTTTTTACCGTTCTGATTTTGCTACTCGCCGTCGCGCTCTCTGGCGCCTGCCTGAGACTCCTGCCATTCAAGGTCCCCCTGCCGCTCGTGCAGATCACCTTCGGTGCTGTTCTGGCCTGGCCCGTGTTCGGGCTACATGTCTCGTTCGATCCCGAACTCTTCATGTTGCTTTTTATTCCACCGCTGCTATTCGCCGATGGCTGGCGCATTCCCAAGCGCGAGTTTTTCCTGCAGCGCCGCGCCATCCTGATGCTCGCCCTTGGCCTGGTCTTCATGACGGTGCTGGCAGTGGGCTACTTCATTCACGCGCTCGTCCCCGTAATCTCGTTGCCGATTGCGTTCGCACTGGCCGCGGTGCTCTCGCCAACCGATGCCGTGGCGCTCTCAGGCATCGCAGGCAAAGACCAGATTCCCGCGCAACTGATGCATATTCTCGAAGGCGAAGCACTGATGAATGACGCCTCCGGTCTCGTCGCATTGAAGTTCGCTATTGCCGCGGCACTCACGGGCGTGTTTTCGTTGCGCGACGCATCGGTGAGCTTCATCGTCATCGCCGCAGGCGGGCTAGTCACGGGCGCAGCCGTAAGCTGGATTTTCAGCATGGTTTCCGTGCGCATGGCCGCGTTCACTGAAGAAGGCGACCCCGCGCCCGGCGTCGTGATGACGCTGCTCATTCCTTTCGCATCGTATCTTTTCGCCGAACATGCCGGGTGGTCTGGCGTTCTTGCGGCGGTCTCCGCCGGCATGATGATGAACCACCTCAGCGTGATACATGTCGGCCCAGTCGCCGCACGCATGCGCACCAACAGTACATGGACCATGATCGAGTTCGTTTTCAACGGTATGGTTTTTATCCTGCTGGGGCTGCAGTTTCCACACATCCTTGGCAGAGCGCTGCTCGAAGCACACGAAACGAACGACAAACTCGTCTGGCTGCTGCTCGGCTACGTCGCCGCAGTCGCTATCGCGCTCTATGCACTGCGTTTTGTGTGGGTCTGGCTATTGCGCTGGGTGGCCAGCCGCAATGCAGTGAAACAAGGCGTATCGAATGCCGTGCCCGGCTTGCGGACAGTCGCCATCACCACCGTGGCAGGCGTGCGCGGCGCGGTCACGCTCGCGGGTGTGCTGTCGCTGCCCATGGTGTTATCGAATGGCATGCCGCTCCCAGGGCGCAACGTCGCCATTTTCATCGCGTCGGGAGTGATTCTGGTGTCGCTGCTGGTGGCAGTGATCGCGTTACCACTGCTGCTGCGCGGCTGGCGTCACAGCGGCCATGACCCCCATGCCACTGAAGAACGCCTGGCGCGCACCCAGGCCGCGCAAGCCGCGATCCGCGCAATCGACGACATGCATAACACCGTAACCGCAGGACTGGATGAAGCCGCGTCGGCTTACGCCACCGATATCACGGCCCGCGTGATGGACTTGTACCGGCGCCGGCTGGCGACCTTAACCGACGAGAAAGAGCCCGCCGAACGCGCCCGCCGCGCCGATGCCCTCGAGCGGCAGATGAAGCTGGCCGCCATGCGCGCCGAGCGTGCTACCTTGCTGTCGCTGCGCAGCACGCAGCAGATCAATGACGAAACGCTGAACAAGCTGATGCGCGAAGTCGATCTGTCCGAAACCGCGCTAACCAGCCGCGGACGGTTCAGAAGCTAGATCCGGATACCGGCGATATCGATCGCCAACCTGGCATTGCGACAAACGACAGGCGACAGGCCACAGCCGTCACCACCGTCCTCATCAAACCACGGTGGTGCGCCCCGGCTGCCGTCGCAACAGCGCGTACAGGATGATCGCGCTAAATGTCGCCGTGCCAATTCCACCGAGCGCCAGGCTCCCCAGCTTCAGCGAAAAATCCCCCGCGCCGAGCACCAGCGTGACCGCAGCCACAATCAGGTTCCGGTTATCGGCAAAGTCCACCTTGTTCACCACCCAGATGCGTGCGCCAGTAACGGCAATCAGCCCAAACACCACGATCGACACGCCTCCCAGCACCGGCTGGGGAATCGTCTGGATCACCGCGCCGAACTTCGGTGAAAACCCCAGCACCAGCGCGATGAGCGCGGCAAATACGAACACCAGCGTCGAATAGATTCGCGTCACCGCCATTACGCCGATATTTTCCGCATAGGTCGTCACGCCGGTGCCGCCAGCGAAACCGGATACGATCGTCGCCAGGCCATCGCCGATAAACGCGCGGCCGACATAGCCATCCAGATTGCGTCCGGTCATGGCGCTCACTGCCTTGATATGTCCGAGATTTTCTGCAACCAGAATAATCGCTACAGGCACGAGCAACGTCATGGCATGCAGCTCGAAGACAGGCGCGGTAAAACGCGGCAGCCCAAACCAGGCCGCATGACTGACGATCGAAAAATCAATCGGGCGGCCCCAACCCAGGCCGCTGGTCACGATCACATAAAGCAGATACGCCGCCAGCAAGCCGAGCAGGATCAGCAGGCGTTGCCACATGCCGCGCGCGAACACCGCCACCGCACCCACGCACAGCACGGTAGCCAGTGCCATCCACGAATCAAATGCGCTGGCGCTCACGCTTTTCACGGCAAGCGGCGCAAGATTGAGCCCAATCACCGCGACAATCGCGCCCGTCACCACGGGCGGCATCAGCGTTTCGATCCAGCGCGTGCCGACCGCCGCCACCACCAGACCGATCAGCGCATACACCAAGCCACACGCGATGATTCCACCCAGGGCCACCGCGAGATTGAGGTTAGGGCCCCGCCCGCTGTAACCGGTGACAGCGATCACCAGCCCGATAAAAGCAAAGCTGGAACCGAGATAGCTGGGCACGCGCCCACCCACCAGCACGAAAAACAGCAGCGTGCCAATACCTGACATGAAAATGCAAAGATTGGGATCGAAGCCCATCAGCAGCGGTGCCAGCACCGTCGAACCGAACATCGCCACCACATGTTGCACGCCCATGGCCCACATCTGAGGCCATGGCAGGCGTTCGTCTGGACCGATAATGCGGTTGCCGGTAACGCTGGATGACACGCGCCAGCGAGGAAAGTAAGAATGGGCCATGCGCAAAGGCTCCGGGATCGAAGGTGCGGGTGAATGCAACTGAATAAAACTGAATGAAGCTGAAAATGCGGGAAAGGCATAGCGCAAGAGCGACAGAACACAGCGCGCCGGAACCCAGCCCTGGAAACACGCGCGAGTGTACGGAAGAGCCCTGTAAGCTGACAAGCCGCTCACCTCACGATGACAGCCATCAATGGCAGCAGAAAAGCCGCCGGGCGAAATAATACTGAACACAATACGCAAAATCCCATCTTCTTTGGGATTTGTCTGATGTAACTGCCGAGATGGACTAAGTACACTTCCAAGTGTCGTGTGCCTTCCCCCTCCTCTCCTTTGAGGCACCGATCAGTTCGGTCTATTCCGACGTGCCGCTCGTACTCCCCGGTGTGAGCGGTATTTTTTTGCCCTCGTTTTTTGCTCCGCCTCACCCCACCGCCTCCTCAACTCCTCAACACATCCCATCAAATACCACAGCCGCCAGCTTCCTCGCATGATTGCGCACATCAGCGGGCCATGCGGCGCTCGCCATGTCAAAGCCTGCGCGATTTTGCGCGAACAGCATGCGCACCGCTTCCTCATAATCCGGCAAGTCCCCCGCCAGCGCAGTAATAAAACGGTAGGCCGATTCCTGCGCCTGACGCTTGGTATCGGTTGCCTGATTCGCCCGCCGCGCGGCCTCCACCAGCCGTCGCAAGGCCACCGATGCCCCGCCCGGCTGGCTGCCCAGCCAATCCCAGTGACGCGGCAACAAGGTCACCTCGCGCGCCACCACGCCCAGCTTCGGACGCCCACGCCCTCGTGGCCCGGGATCGCTCACGGTAGCATCAGCCTCATCGTGCACCGCCAGCCCTTCCCCGAGGGCGAGGCTGCGAAGCGGGCCCGAACCTCATCGACGCTGCCGCGCAAATCAAGTTCGAGCAACTGGCTGGTCACCGCGTCCAGCACCAGCGGATTCATCCTGTGTTTGTGTTTGCCTTTGTCGTAGCCGTGCGGCTCGGCGGCTTTCAGCGCGAGTGCGACTTCCTGCACGGTGCCTGAGGCAATGCAGCGCCCCCCCTCGAATACATGGCAAAGCGTAAAAAAAGTAAACATGAGGGATGAAACGTCTAAAGAAGAATTTTTAATTGTACCCGGATAAAAATAAGCAGGTTACGCCAGTGCGGATATAATTTAGTGTTTTACGCGGCGGCGTTCACTCCAGCCCAAGAAAAAAATGGCTTCAGTATCCCGGGCCATTCTTTCATTCCTTCGATTACCGGCTTGAACACTATGTCAGCTAGATCAGCTAAAACTGTTTGGGCCCATCTTCATGCCGATGGGCTGCTTATGGGGCTGTTCTGGCTCATGGGGCTGCTCTGGCTCCTGATCGCCGCGCCCGCATTAGCACAAGACACCGCCCCACCTACCGGTGACTGGCTGAAAACACATGCTCAAATTGTCATCGGCACCAGCAGCCAGGGCCGCGCCCCTCTTGAATCGCTCAACAAAAACGGCACGCTCGAAGGGCTTAGCCCTGATTTGCTGCGCGCACTGATCGGCCCCGACAACGTACACATCAAGGTGCGCCAGTACGAGAATATCGCGGACCTCGTGCAGGCTGCCTGCAACGGCGAGGTCGACCTGATCACCACCATTGCCCGGACCGAGGCACGCGAACGTTGCATGGATTTTTCCACGCCCTACCTGAAAGACCAGGCGGTATTAGTTGGAAAAACCGCCAATGAAAAATTCAGGAACGCGGGCAATCTGGAAGGCGCACGTATCGGTATTTACGAAGGTTCAAATTACGAAAAGATTTTCGAGCAACGCTATCCTCACGCAAAAATCATCAAGATCCGGTTTGGTCAGGCGATCGAATATCTTCAGAAAAACAAGATTGATGTTTATCTCGGAACCGGCAGCGTTGTCGACTATCAACTGGCGCGCTCAGAGGTCACGAACATCTCGATACTGAGAGATTTACCTGGCAGCGGAGTCGAATTGCATTTTGCCGCGCCAAAGAAAAATGCTGGCTTGATTCAGGCGCTGGACGAACGTTTGGTACGGCTTTCGCCCATCGAACGACGCTCCATTAATTCGCGCTGGCTAAATAACTATTACCGCCGCAGCAGTACTGCTTCACCCGACCTCGTTTTCGATTTAAGTCCGAAAGAACAGGAATATCTGTATTCATTGCCCGTGCTGCGGCTGGGCTTTGCCGCCGACTGGGCTCCGCTGTCCTATCTCAACAATAATGGCCGGATGAGCGGCGTCCTGAGTGATTACGTCGATTACCTCTCAAGCACATTAGGGCTCAAATTCGAACGCGTGCCGATTAACGACTGGCGCAATATCGGCATCGCGGTCGCACAAGGACGGGTGGATATCGTCGCCGGGATCACGCCTGGCGACAACCGTTACGACACCATGCTGTTATCTCGGCCACTAGACGCTTATCCGCTGGTCATTGTGCAGCGCCAGTCCGAACCCTCGCATGCCTCGCTCGCCGATTTGCAGCATCGGCGCCTGGCCGTTGAAGATGGCCGGATTGGCGATGTCCCTGCCGAGGTCATCCTGCCGCGAGCGCATATCGTGTCGGTCAGCAACGAAGAAGAAGGTCTGAAGATGGTCGCCGACGGCAAAGCCGATGCGTTTGCCGGTAACCTGGTCGTGCTCGATTCGTTGATTCAGCAGCACTACATCGGCAAGCTGAAAATCGGTACGCCATTAAACCGTGTGCAACCCCTCACACTGGGTGTTACTCCCCGTTTCGACGAACTGCTACCGCTCATCAACCGCGCGCTGCGCGCGATGCCTGAAACCGAAGTACGCCGCATCCGCAATAAATGGCTGGATACGCGCTTCGATTTCGGTGTTGCATGGCCAGATATTTTTATTCGGCTAGGCCCGCTGGCATTGGCCATTCTGATCGTGATCGCAGTTTTACTACGGGCGAATTTCATTAACCGGCGCGAAATAGCCGCGCGCATTCGCGCCGAAAAAGAATCCCGCAAGCAGCTCAAGGTGCTGGAAACCGTGATGGACGCCGTGCCTTATCCCGTGATTTACAAGGATGCCAATACACGCTTTGTCGAAATCAACAATGCCTACGAACGCGCCTTCAATGTCACTCGTACCGATGTAATGGGTAAAACCACGCTAGAACTCGGCATCGTCGATACGCCGTATCGCAAGGCAATTCACGAGCATAGCCTGCGTGCCTTGATTACCGGCCTGCGCCATGAAGCCGAACTGGAATACTTCGATGGCGATAAAAACCGCATCGGCCGCTACTGGTTTGTGCCGGTCAGGGACATGCCCGGTGGCCCGGCAATCGGTATTGTCGGCACCCACGTCGACCTGACCGAAATCCGTGAATCACAGGAAAAAGTGGTCGCCTCCGAGCGACGCTTGCGCGAAATCACCGCGCGTCTGCCTGCTGTCGTGTTCCAGGCACGACGCACAGTGGAAGGCGAGCTGTCCTTTCCCTTCGTTAGCTCGAACGTGATCGACCTCTTTGGTGTGTCCGCCGAAGCCATCATGTCCCATTCCAATGCGGCCCTCGAAGTCGTCGACAAGAACGACCATATCGCGCTGATGCAGGAAATGGAGCGCTCAACACTCGCGCTCGACCGGGCCGACGTGACGTTCCGCGTCCGGCGCGGCGGCATCGCCTTGTGGATCCAGGGCAGCGCCATCCCTCGCCGCGAGCCAGACGGCAGCGTGTTATGGAACGGCTACTGGATCGACACCACCCGTGACCGCGAACGCGAAGACGCCTTGCGCCAGGCCCGCGATGCCGCACATAACGCATCGCTCGCCAAGGACAAGTTCATGGCGACGATGAGCCACGAAATTCGCACACCGATGAGCGGCGTGCTCGGGCTGATCGAAATTCTGCGGCCCACCCTGCAAGATAAAAAGCAGATCGCGCTGGCCGACATGATGCAAGACTCCGCCAGCACCTTGCTGGCGATTCTCGACGACATCCTCGACTACTCGAAGATCGAAGCCGGAAAAATGACCATCGAACCCACCGTGGTCGACCTGCGCCAGATGATCGATCAGGCAGTCGGCCTGCTGGCGGTCAAGGCGTATGCCAAATCACTGGCGCTGAATGTATCGGTGGATGCGAAAGTCGCCGCCACGTGCGTGGCCGACGGGGTCCGGCTTCGCCAGATCATCTTTAATCTCGTCGGCAACGCCATCAAATTCACGAGCGAGGGTTCAGTCAACTTGCGCCTGCTGACAGCAGACAACCAGGAAAGCAGCACACATTTCCTGTTGCGTGTCGAAGATACCGGCATCGGCATGACCCCCGAGCAACTCGAACATATCTACGACCCCTTCGTCCAGGCCGAGAGCGAAACCAACCGCAAATACGGCGGTACCGGTCTGGGACTCAGCATCTGCAAACAGCTCGCGCTCCTGATGGGCGGCAGCATCACGATCCTCAGCGAAGTCGGCTATGGCACACGCGTGAATGTCCATATCGACTTGCCCGTGGTAGCAGCGAAGTACGATATTCCGCAACTGAGTGGACGGCGTGTGCAAATCCAGGTCGCGGACCGTCCGCTCTCGAACATCGTGCACGACTACGTTCATGCACTGAGCATGGTCACGTGCAAGAACCAGGATGCCGAAGCCGAATTGATCATTACCGATACGATACTGCCCGATGATTCAACGCCCACGATCTATCTGGAGCGCTCGGTCGAGGCAGCGATCTTTGGCTTCGACGAGAACCAGCCCCGCGTGACCATCAGCGCTAATCCCTTGTCGTGGCAGGCACTGAAAACCGCCTGCCTGCATGTATTCGAAGGCGGGCAGGGCACAGTAGCGGGCATGCTACCGGGGCCTGCCGCATTACCCGGCAAGGCCACGTCATCATCGGTACGGCACGTCGGGCGCATCTTGATCGCGGAAGATCATCCGATTAACCGCGAACTGATCGGCCACCAGATGGCGCATCTCGGCTATGACTTCGACGTGGCCGAAGACGGCGTGGAGGCACTGGCACTCCTGGAGCAAAACCCGTATGTGCTTTTGCTCACGGATTGCCATATGCCGCGCATGGACGGCTATGAGCTGGCAACCGAGATTCGCCGCCATGAGTTGACGCACGGCGGGCGCCTGGTCATCGTGGGGATCACCGCCAGCACCGGGGCAGACGATATCCAGCTCGCGCTGCGCGCCGGCATGAACGAGTGCCTGATCAAACCCGTCAGCATTGCCGAACTCGACGCATGTCTGATACGTTTGCTGCCCGCTGAACCCGTCGCCGGACAAGGAGAGATTCCGGCCCAGGCCCAGCATGCCGAACCGGCCGAGAGCGCTGCGCCAGCTGATGTGGAAGTCAACGCAGATGTTCCCGAGGCCACTGTAAATGCGGATGCAGGCGCCACCCCCGCGCTGTCGGTGCAAAAAGATCTGGCGCATATCTATGCGGCGTTTGGCGGCTCGAAGGAGAGCGCAGCACCCATGCTGACGCTACTGCGCGATACGTTACGAGACGACTACGCGGCCTTGTGCGAAATACTGGATAACGGTGCCGAGCCCCAAACCCTGCGCGAATGGCTGCACCGGAATCAGGGCGCTGCGTCGGCCATGCAGCTGGATGTTCTGGTGGATGCGATCATCGCGGCACGTGCCGCGCTGCATGCGGGCGATGAAGCAGCGCAACAGCAAGCGAATGCCACGTTGCGCGCGGTATGCGAGGCGCTCCTGGCGCAACTCGACCAGGATGTGATGGCGTAGGGTTCCTTTTTCGCGCGTTTAACAGCTCAGTCACTCGCCTCGGCACCGAGCAAGCGCATTGACTCGAATCGGAGGACATCATGGGGGCCATGGGGAGACACATAAAGACGCGCCATCGTCACATCAGCCGGTGAAGTGACTTCGACCTCATAGTCACGCGCGGTTGCGTCTACGCTAATCGTCCGGCTCGACGTAGAAAGAAAATCTTTATTCTTGTCGACCCAGTTTATCTGCAACCGGCCAACAGCCATCGGCCCAACTCCGGCCGCTGCGCGAGCGACAAGCTTGTAACGCGTTGAGGGCACCACGGCGACTAGCTGCGTCAATACGTTTGTATTTTCGGCACCCGGGCCCACAATTACACCGCCCTCTTTGGCAGCTTGAAATGCACCGCGCCAATCGGAGGGTGTCGAGAAATCGGCGGAACGATTCAGCACTTTTGAAAAATGAAGTGGCTTCACGCTGGTAGCGACATAGCCTTCCAGGCTTGGAGAAGCACACGCTACGGTGTCTGTCGGCAAGCGCACGGAGGTAGCGCTACCTGGAACGACAAATTCGATGACTTGTGACTTCGGGTTGGCGCCGAGATTGATTTCCTCTACAACATTACGGTGCAATTCATTAATACCGGGACTCAAAAATATTAAATCGAAGGGTTTTACAAAAGCATTCTGGCAACTAAGGCGAACGACTTTCGCTCCATTAAGTGCAACCCGATCACCTGATGGCGCGAGCGGCACACGCGCAAAGCCTTCGGGGAAATAGGCGAAGATCATCTTCCCGCGAGCGGAGAGCGGATACGGAGCGACACGGTGCAACGGATAATCAGGCATGAAGTCGATAAACATCGCATTAGCATGCCGTTTAATCTCATCACTTTTTGGTATCAGACGAGTTTTATCCACATTGAAATTTGCGTATAAACCCCATCCCACTCCGCCATGACTCAGCGCCCAGCGCGATTCGGGATAGTACATACCGCTGGTGCCAACGAATTGATCCGCTTTATCAGAACCTTCAGCAGCTGAAAAATCCGCAACTTCTGCCCGGCCAAAACCCTGGGCGCGCGCGAGCCATAGATCCATATTCCTGACATTTCCATATTCAAAAAGTAAAGCGGCTAATACTGTCAGCGCTGTAACTGCAAGAGCCCAAACCCGGAATGGCTTGCCATTCCATTTTCGACTAATTGCATCAAAACCAAAACCAATCGCAAGCGCAACAGGAATCGTCATCAAATCACCGTAGTACGGCGAATTACGTGAAACCTTGATAATCGGAAGAAACATCAGCAATGACGCGACAATACTGAAAATCGTCATTGATTTTGAGCGTCGCCCCATAGCCCATAGTGCTGTAACCGCGCTTAGAAAAAGGACTAGACGAATTGCAATTTCGCCTACCGGCATATTCTGAATTGAGATGCTCAGATAATTAGGCAGTGCGCCACCCGGTACTTCAAGTGCCATCAAAACATAGGTGTAGAGCTTGATCAGCGAATCACCCAGCGCAACCGGTTGCTCAATATTGGCGGCGATCTGGGTCAAGCCACCAAGTTTGATGTATCTCGTCACAAAATAGGCAACGGTAATCAGAGGAAGGCACGCGGCGAGCAGCCAGTTTTTGCGTAAATAGCCGAGATGTTGCTGGACGAACCCCATATCCAGCTGGCTCTCGATCGCAGTATCACCGTGCCTGAACCCTTCGAAAAGCAAAATCGCGCCGATCATCAGGAACGGCCATAAAGCTGCGCTTTCCTTAGTGAAAACAATTAAAAAGGTAAAAAGCAGAGTCAGACTCAAGTACGTTGCACCGCGCAGCCCTTCTTTATGGCCGATATAGGCCTGCAATGAACTCAACGATAAAATTCCAAAAAATACCAGAAGCTCGCTAAATGAAATTCCATATTCGTAGAGTCCAAAAAACAAAGCCGGAGCAAAAGCAAACCACGCCGCACCCACGGTCGCGGCAAGCGGATGAAAGCCCATGCGCCGCATTATCCCGAGAAAACTCCATGTACTAATTATCAGGAGCAAAAGGGTCACGGCTCGCAACCAGATACTTTTCACGCCGAAAATATGCTTAACCGCGTAAATGTACCATTCGTTAAATACTGGCCGATGAAATATCGGCAGACGATAATGCTCTATGTAAGCGGGATTAGATGAACTATAAAGAGGCCGGAGAAAATCGTGGATATTTTTTATTTTCGTATCGTCCATCATGTGCATGAGCGCATCGCCCGCAAATGGCTCAAATACGGTCCAGCCATATAACACCAATAGCAGGCTAATAATGGAGATTTGCGCAATTAGCCATAAACGATTATTGGCCACGCGCTCAATTTTATGAATTCCCACATCAACCTCAAAAAATATAAATCCGACCGTTAAAATTTTTATTTCGCAATTTTCATTCGATATTGCTCAGCGTCCCAATTCAATAGCGCCGCAATTTCGTTGTCATTGAGCGGTTTAATCCGTGCGTCCGGGCCCTGGCGGACGATGACATCGTAATAGCAGCGCAATTGCGCCTGCTTCGCGCGGTTAAATCCGGGTTTCACGTATACGCCGTCATGTCGAATAAACACCACTTCAGGCATTTCATCCCAGGACAGTTTCCCTGCATGCAACGCGTCAGCGCTTTCAAACAGGTGCGCGCTGGCACCAAGGAACACAACATGATCCGGATAAAGCGCCCAGTCGGAACGGAGCCGCTCGTACAGGCGGGGATCGCACGCGAGTTGATGTAATTGCACGTCTTCAACGGGCAAGTATCCCTGCGGGATGGCCTTTCCGTTGTTCGCAAGCTCTTGCCGCTCAACCGGCCTGCTCGCAAGGCGAGCCATAAGCGCGTCCAGTATGTGCTCCATTTCAGCCACATCGTCCGCGCCGATCACCACACCGTGATTCTTCATCAAGATCACGTTTGCCGAAGGCTCGGCGGCGAGCGCCAGGCTTGCCGCCTGTGCGAGAGGCGCGCCTGGCTTGTGATAGTCAACCGCAACCCAGGACACCGTATCGGCCAACGCTGTCCGGAACGTAGCCTCACAGTCCTCACGAACCAGATGTACAAGTATTTCGATGGCATGCAAATGCGCGACGACACGTTGCGGCATCAACACATGCAGCAAGGTTTCGATGGAAGGCTTAAGTGCCGATTCGCCTCGCACTTGCGGCATCACAGAAAAATCGCCGCGTTCGAGCGCGCCACGCAGCGCAGGTTGATCGACGGGAACAAAAATGGCGTCCTGTTCCGCGTCGGCTAACCACGTGCCGGATGCCTTGACCCACATCGTATCGCCATCCTTCCACGACACATTGCCGCCCGCGCCCTGCACGAGCATTGGGTCGCGTCCGATCTGGGCACAATATCGGATCACTGAATTCCCGAGCATATCTGTAACTGCGTTCACGTCCTCTCTCCCAGGCGAGCAATCAAGCGACGAAGCTGGCCAAATTCGGTAAACGATGCGTCAGGCGCATTCTCGCCAGTGCCAAGTGGCGTGCCTTCGTGGATCTTCTGCAAGGTTGTGGCATTGATCTTTTCGCGGCTCCCGCGAATATCGTTGATCGGGTTGTCGCCGATCATCCAGATGTGGTTGCCCTTCGGTCGCATCTTGTCCAGCGCGATCTCGAACGGCGCCGCGTGGGGCTTGTCATAGCCGGCCTCCTCGCTCGTCACGATGTAGTCAAAATAATGGTCCAGACCAAAGTAGACGACCTTGCGAAACTGGATCTGCGCAGTCAGGTCGGTCACGATCGCAGTCGGAATACCGAGCAGGCGCAGGTCATCGAGTAGTTCCTTGACCTCGTCGAACAACACGGCATTGCTCAAAAACGTGCGCCAGTAGGTTTGTTCGAAATCCAGCGCAAGCAGGACTTGCGAGCCGAGCCCCATGATTTCCAGCATCCGTTGCAGATAGAGCAAGCGGCTATGCGACGACGCGGTGTGCTTGAGCCGCGCTTTCACCTGCTCACGTGCTTCGCGGAACACCCGGTCGAATTCGGCAGGCGTGATCGAGAACGTAGCGACCACCTTGTCCCGCACCGCGCCTTGCGCGGCGGCATGAGCCGGATCGTAAGGGTATAGCGTGTTGTCCGTATCGAAGAGAATCGCATCGGGCAGGTGGCCAAACCGCTCGGGTACGTAAATTTTCACCATATGAATCGTTTCGTGAGCGCCTGATTGATGTGGGACAAGGTGATCAGTTGCATTAATCCCATGACACCGTCTTGCCATTTGGGCCGGAGATCGAGGAACTCAAAAATACGCGGGCAAATCAGTTGCGCCGCGAGCGCAATGTCCGCCGCGGAAGTTTCGCCTTCAATCGTCAGCGCCACTTCCGAAGCGTCCTTGTTTGAAACCATATCGACGTGCAGCCCGCACACACCGATGAGCACACGGGTCAGCGACAACTCGTTGAACCCGTGACGGGAGCGCGTGACGAGCTTGAAACGCAGCGGCGGCACCTTGCCGTTCACTTCCGTCAACAGCTGCGGATGGATCGGCTGCAGCGACAGCACGAGATCGGCGTAAGCGGCCTGCGGGCGAATAAAGCGCACGGAATCCGGCTCACGACGCTCGAACGAGGCCAGCACGCGTTCGACCGTGTGGCCGCGTTGATGCACATCGCGCTGGAGCTTGAAGTGCCGCCGCAAACCTTCGTCAATGTCGAGATAAACGCTCAGGTTGTAGCACTCGCGGAGAATCGGCATGTAGAGCGCATGCAATCCGCTGGCAATAATGATGTCGTTGCTGCGAATCTTGAACGGCCGGCTCATGCGGCCTGTCGAGTGATCGTAATGACGCGACTGGATGTCGCGCCCATCGCTCAATGCAACGAGATCATGCGCGAAGCCTTCGAGATCGTTTGCCATCGGGTTCAGGTGCGTCATGACCTGCCACATCGGCTTCTGACGATCCCATAAGTGATAGTCGTCGCCCGACAGGGTCGCAACCGAATGCGCGCCAAACAACCCTTTGACTGCATCGGAGAACGCATCCTTGCCCGCACCGGAATCGCCCGCCACGCCAAGCACGAACGGCTGGCGGCTAAGCCGGAAGAAGTCGTTGCGACTAACCGCCTCGCGCCAGATCCGCACGGCGAGGATGATGCCCGCCGCGACCATCACGGTATGAACGAGCGAGGCGAATTTGTCGGCGAGTTGCGGCGGCAGCATGAGCATTTCAAACGAGTGAAGCTGCTCGCTGAAAATCCCGCCGGGCCCGGCAAGCAGCAAACTACTCACCACGTACAGCACGGAAAAAAGCGCGACCAGACCAATCGCAATGCGATCGCTGCGCGCCTGGTATGCGACAAGCAGCGGCATTGCCCAGATGAACCATCCAGGCGATGCCGGCGTGAACAGTACAACGAGCAGGAACGCGAGGCCGAGCATCACGTTAAACAGTTCGAAGTTGAGCCGCCGCACGCGCCAGGTGGCATAGAGCACAAACAGATAAACAAGCGGCACGATATAAATGTGCACGCCATTGCCGAAATCGATCGCTAGCCGGTACACCTTGCCGAGTTCCGGATTGCTGAGCAGCATGCCGCCCCCCGACGGCGTCAACACCGCGAACGGCAACAGCAGCAGAATCGCACCGATCACGAGGCCGCGGATAAACATCGGCAAATGCTGGCGCAGCGCGCGATTGTGCAGCAGATAGATCAGGAAGAACGGTAGCGCGAGCATCATGCTCAGCTTCGCGGAAACCGCCGCCATGCAGACAAGACCCGCGCGCAACGGCCGCGTCTGTTTGACGTAATACAGCGAAAACACAAGCAGTACGACGGGCACCAGATCGTTGAAGCCCAGCACGTAGCTCGCCACGATCACGATGGGCGACCACCAGTAGACTGCGATCAATAGCCTGTCGCGCCCGGGCAGCATCTTCGAGAGCAGTTGCAGGAGCGCGATGTCGGCAACGACAAGACTCATGCCATAACCATAGGCGAGCGGCGCGCCGAGCGCCTTGCAAACCAGGCTCAACGGCAGGAAGAACAGCCACATCGCGTAACCATAGGGAAACGCGGCAGGCGTACCCCCCTGATGCAACCAGACGGCCCATGGATCCAGGCTCAGCGAACCCACGCTCGCGCTCAGGAACGGGACATACCAGTTGCCGACCGCATCCGGCACCACAACGGCGATGAGGCCCACTCTCAGGGCCAGTCCCAGCAGGAAAACGGGATTGAAAAAGAATTTTTTCATTGGCGGTCGGTAGCGCCTTCCCACAAATCTGGCCGCTTCGTACAAACCGCATCAGCAGCAATGCCGAACGACGCCAAGGTTTGAATCAGTTCCGGAATTTCACGCCCGGCATCACGGCCCTGCAACTCGGGCGACACCAGACACAGTTTGAAGCCCGCCGCCTGAAGACGCGCGGCGTCCTCGCCGTTGAGCGGAAAACGCGTGAAGCAATCGACCCACACCCAGTCGATTCTGCCCGCCAGCGTCAATGCTGTATCGATTGTTTCGAACTCGGACACGCGCACAGCGCAACGCCGCTCGCCCGCTTTCGCCCACTTCACAAGGAATGGAAATGATTGGTCGAGAAAAAAATAATCGTCAATTCCCGCTGCGTTCATCCTCTCGATCAGACGCGCTTCCAGCCCCTCTTCCTTGACGTTGAGAATCAGCGTGCCATGCCGGTACCCGGCAAGCCAGTCGTCGAACGATTCACCGGCGGCGAACGGGTCGTGATGAATGGTCAGCGTGTCGCCCTGGCTGCGGATATCAACTTCCACTCCGTACTGCAGCGGCGTCGCGCTGAGATCAGCGATCGTATTGCGGCGATGAAAAATAAGCTTCATGGCTTGAGCGCTTTTTTAAGTTGAAGGCTGAAATCGATGGTGCGACGGATGAACTTGCGCTTGGCCGCCCAGTTCACGTTCCAGTGCGACGTACCATGGGCGCGCTCACCAAAGTTCACCGGAAACCGATGCACCTCCAGCTTCTGGCGGCGAGCCTGGTAATACGCGTAAAGATCGAGCGAAAAATCGTGCGGCGGATCCTGCCACGTCAGAAAAAAAGTGCGCGAGAACATCGTGGGCTGTGCATTGATGTCCCACAACGGCTGACCGAGCAGCACCGTCTCGAAGACACTCATCCCGACGGTGAACGCCACATCGCCGAGTGGGCGGCCGTAGCGGCGGCCCTTCACGAAAACATCCGGCCCGTGCTGCTCGAAGAGCGCGAGGCCGCGCAATACGTCCAGCGGATCGGTCTGCATATCGGCATGCGTCCAGCCGAGCAGTTCGCCTTGCGCCGCGCGAAGCCCCGCCAGAATGCCGAAGCCGTAGCCCTGATTGTTTTCGACGCGAACGCTGCGGCATCCCGGATAACCCGGCAACAACGCCTGCAGTACGCGCGGCGTGTCGTCGGTCGAGCCGTTATCGACGAGCACGACTTCGCCGCCGGAACATCTTGGCAAATCCTTGCATCGCTCCAGCAATAACGGCAAGTTGGCGGCCTCGTTGTAGCAGGGAATCACCAGCGAAAACTTCATTACAACTCCGTCGTTGGATGGCTACGAAAAACGAACCATTTCATTCCGAGGAAATTAAGTACGGCGGACACGCCGGTCGCCACAAGAAACGCCAGTTGAAGAGCAAACGTGAATGACACGGCAAGATGAAGCACGGCCGCGTTCACACCGACATTCGCCGCGAGCGTGGCGGCGTAGAGCAGCATGAAGCGCCATGCCGTGCCGGGTACATGCGTCTTGTGGCCGAAAGTCCACAAGCGGTTGGCGAAGTAAGCGAACGCCGTGCCAGTGAGAAAGCCAATGCCCTTGGCGAAATCGACATTGAAGAAACCGAAGTGCACCAACCCGCGGTAGCTCAGAAAATCGACCAGCACAGTCAGCGTGCCAACCACCAGGAAAATACCCAGCTCACGTTTGATCATGTCCGTGCATCAGGCAATTCGGGAACGCTGGGCCTGTACGCTTGTTCGAGCGCGGCGAGCGCTTCGCGCGCGACGCGTCCGTCGTGCTCCAGCCGATACGGATGGCCCGCCCATTTGTGAAAACACGACTGCCAGTATTCGAACGTCCGCAGATCGTTCGGCGTGCCCCACGAAAGGAAGCTGTCCACTTCGAACAGTTGACAGCGCAAACCCAGTTCAATCGCATCGTTGATGCACGAGTCGAGGTAAAACTCGCCATTCACACGGCCATCGCGCGCAATCAACCGTTCAACGACACGGCGGAAATCCTCCGCGCGCCGGAACGTAAACGTGCCGAGGATGATCGGATCGGTCTGCGGTGACGCTAGCGGCGTCTTGACCGAAATCCGGCGAATCTCGCCATCGAGCGCCTCAATCCAGCCGAACATCTGCGGCTGACGGACCGCGTTTGCATGGCCGCGCACGCCCCACACCACGACGTCGATTTCAGGGTTGTCGGCAAGCTGCCGGAAGACGGCGGCATCATAAAGCGCACCGTTGTCGCACGCGCCGAACGTCACCGGGCCAGCCACCTCGCCATGCACACGTTCAAGCGCATCCAGACCGAGCCGTGCCGTGCATGCCTGGCCGTCGGTCACGCCGGGAATGATTTCGATTACCGCGTGCGGATAGAGCCGCTGCAATTCAGCGGCAATTGCCTCATGACCCGGCATATCCGCGCGCAGCACGAAGGCCTGTGCTTGCGAAGCCGGCAGATCGTGCGTCGCCTGGGCGACCATCGGCTTGCCCGAGACAGGAATCAGCGGTTTCGTGACGGTATAGCCTTCGTTCGTGAAGCGCTGGCCGAGACCGGCCATCGGAATGACGAGCGAGCCTGCGGGCGTCTGTGGCGTGGCCTCCGGTGCGATGAGGCGCCGGAATGCGGCCGACCAGCCGTTGTACTCGGCGACATCGCCAGGCGTGCCCCACTGCATGAAATGCTGAAGTGGATAGACCGCGACCGGGAGGTTCGCCGCGAGAAGCGGTTTATAGCCAAGGCTGACGTAATACTCGCCATTGACATGAAGCCCCTGCTCCATCGTCGCGCGAAACGCGTCGCTCATGATTTGTCCGGAGGCAAAGTAATACGTGCCGCTCGACGCGTATTCTTCCATCCGGTTATTTGTATAGGGTTGTTTTTCCTGAATATCCTGAACCCAGCCGCCGCTTTCGCGCATATACGCGTAATTGGTGCTACCCAATGTGTGCGGGTGAAAACCTTTATAAGCGGGAATTGCACCAGCACAGGCTGTTGCAGAAACAAAGCGCTTGAAATCCGGCCAATTCCAATAGCACGTAAAGTCGCAATAATTGACGATCACCGGCCGCTGAAGATCAATCAAATGCTCTATTTGGCGAACCGCATGAACAGGGCCGAGCTTGTGCGGCTCGATGCCGACAATCCGTCCGGTTGGGCAATACTGCCGCAGAATCGACTCCATGCGATACGCAGGGTTATCGAGGTGATCCTGATTGCAGATGAACACAAAATCTTGTTCGCCCGGGAACATATCAATGACATGCGCGACAATCGGCTTTCCCTCGATCTCGATCAAGGGCTTTGGAA
The DNA here is from genome assembly GCF_009455685.1 of Paraburkholderia hayleyella. Lineage (NCBI taxonomy): Bacteria > Pseudomonadati > Pseudomonadota > Betaproteobacteria > Burkholderiales > Burkholderiaceae > Paraburkholderia > Paraburkholderia hayleyella. Next base: position 219,843 of record NZ_QPES01000001.1, read on the forward strand.
CGGAATATCCAGCACGGCGAAAGCGCTCGCCGAATCCGGACATCGGAACAATGATCTGCACGGAATGATTACTCGTACGAATTCGGTTATACGACGGCGTATTCAAGTTTGAATACATCTCAATTTCATGCCGTAAAGGCCGCGATTGTAACCGCCGTAAGGAGGCTCGTCATCTAGCACTCCCTCGCGGCGCCCATGAAGCGGTAGCAGCAGCGCGCGACAGGCCCTCACTTACCAGGCTCACTTACCAAGCTCACTCACCAGGCTCACGTAACGCCACCTCGCTCGCCGCGGCCCCCGTCAGCGCCAGCAATTCCTCCGGCGACAGGTTAAACACCGCATGCGGATGCCCCGCTGCCGCCCAGAGGCTATCGAGCGCGAGCAAATCCGCATCGATCAGCGTCACGGGCGCCACCGCATGGCCAATCGGACACACTCCGCCAATCGCATAACCCGTCTTTTCGCGGACAAACTTCGCATCGGCCCGCCCAATTGGACCCACTTGTGCGGCGACCTTTTTCTCGTCGACGCGATTAGCGCCGCTCGCCACGACCAGAACCGGCGCATCGTCGTCCAGGCGACGAAAGAGGATCGACTTGGCGATCTGCGCCACAGCGCAGCCAAGCCCCGCTGCGGCTTCGGCTGAAGTTCTGCCCGTCTCGGCGAGCAGCACAATATGTCCGCTGTGGCCGCGCTCGCGCAGCAAACGCGCCACACGCTGCGCCGCCTCGGGTAGCGCGTTGCAAGAATCGGATGAAGATGCCGCATCCGGCGAAAGAGAGTGCAGATTCATGATGTGATGGTTTCCATTTTAAAGAAGCGTCGTCACGCCCCACAGACTCCGCTGTACCCGCCTTGTCTGACGCCAGGCATTGCGCATTACGCATGACACGTTACGGATTCGCCCCGGCTTCGTTGCGAACCCGCGCCAGCAGCGCTTTGCCCGCGCGTGACACATTAGGCCGGCCAATCGCCGTCGAAATAAAATCGCCCGCCGCGACGACAGCGTTCAAATCCACGCCCGTGGTAATGCCCAACCCGTGCATCAGATACAGCACGTCTTCGGTGGCAACGTTGCCGGTCGCCCCTTTAGCGTAGGGGCAGCCACCGAGACCCGCCACCGAGGCATGAAAAATTTCGATACCGGCTTGCAGCGCCGCGTAGATATTCACCAGCGCCTGACCATAGGTATCGTGGAAATGTCCCGACAACCGCTCACGCGGAAACACTTGAGATACCGCATGAAATACGGCCTGGGTCCGGCCGGGCGTGCCAACACCGATGGTGTCGGCAATGTCGATCTCATCGCAGCCCAGCGCAGCAAAGCGTTCGACCACGTCCACCACCGCAGCCACGGGGACCTCGCCCTGATACGGACAGCCGAGCGCACACGACACACTGCCGCGCACGCGCAAACCGGTCGCCTGCGCAGCCTGCACCACGGGAGCGAAACGCTCGATGCTCTGCGCGATGCTGCAATTGATGTTCTTCTGCGAAAACGCTTCACTGGCCGAGCCGAAAATCACGACCTCATCCGCACTCGCGGCCTGCGCACTTTCAAAGCCCCGCAGGTTAGGGGTCAGCACCGAGTACACCGTGCCCGCCGCGCGCTCGATCTCGGCCATGACTTCAGCGCCATCGGCCATTTGCGGCACCCATTTCGGCGAAACAAACGAAGCGGCTTCGATATTGCGAAAGCCGGCAGCGCTGAGCCGGTTAATGAGCTCGATCTTGACTTCAGTCGGAACAAATTCCTTTTCGTTTTGCAGCCCGTCGCGCGGGCCGACTTCGACGATCTTGACTGCGTGAGGCAACGTCATGTTGAACTCCTGCCGCATGCAAGCGGCCTGTTTAAGAAAGGTGTGAGCGCCACGCTCAATAGCCGCGCTGGCGCTCCACGATGCCGCTGATCGCTTCGCCTCGCATCAACGCTGTCATCTTCTGCACGATCTGTGCGATTCCTTCCTTGCGCTGGGTTTGAGCCGAGCAATGAGGCGTGATCGTGATGCGTGGATCGCCCCAGAACGGATGCATCTGCGGTAACGGCTCCTGGCTGAAAACATCGAGTGTGGCAGCAGCAAGCTGGCCATCGGCGAGCGCGGCAAGCAAATCGTCCTCCACCAGATGCGCACCACGCGCGACGTTGATCAGGCGTGCGCCGCGCGCGAGCCGCGAAAACGTGTGCGCATTCAATACGCCACGGGTATCGGGTGTATGCGGTAGCAGATTCACCAGAACCTGCACCCCTTCCAGAAATGCATCGAACTGTGTCTCACCGGCATAAGTGGCGACACCATCGAGCTGCTTCGGATGACGGCTGAAGCCTCGCACCGGCAAGCCGAGCGCCGCGAGCGCTTGCGCCACCTGCGCCCCCAGCACGCCCAAGCCAAGCACCCCGACAGTGAACGATTCACGCGGATGCGGCTCAAGTTCCTGCCAGCGATGCTGGGCCTGCAGCTGCGCGTAATCATCAAAACGCCGCAAATAACGCAGCACGGCATAGGTGACGTATTCGATCATCTGCTGCGCCATGCCGCCGTCTTCAAGACGCACGAGCGGCACATCGGGTGGCAGCACACCGGGAAATTCATGCTCAAGCGCCAGAATCGCATCGACCCCTGCGCCCAAATTGAACACCGCACGCAGATTCGCACGCGGGCCAAGCAGTTCGCGCGGCGGATGCCAGACCAGGATGAAATCCGCTGGGCCATCGTCACCGGGCTGCCATTCGCGCAGGCTCGCTTGCGGCAGCGCACATGCAAGATCGTGCAGCCACTCGGCAGCGCTAGGGTCCGACATATAAAAAAGAAGATTCATGGGCGCATGAGGAACGGAAAACCTGAAGGGCGCTGCCAGGCAGCGGTGGTATCGCGCGGCATGACGGCTAGCGCTATCTGATGGTCTGACAAACCGAAATCGACCCATGTCTTCGAACTGCGGCCTTCCGGACAACCGTGCTCGACGCCGTAGAACACCCGCGCATAGACGCGGCGGCTCACGGCAAAAGCCAGATGAAATAGCGCGAGCGCATGTGGCGCAAAGCAAGCGTAACAGCCATGACGTCTTCTGCATTCATGGGCGGGGCTCATTTTACGGTTTCGCCGGATGGAGCGGTTGAGCCCCCATGCCAGGAGATAAGCAAAGCACGAAAAATTTGTTCGCCGCGCCGCTCATCCACGCCACAATCGGGCTCATCGCGCTACCGCCATGCACGGCGAAGGGCGAAGGGCGAACGATGAGGAGGATCATGGTTTCATGCAACCCAACCTTATGGCCACCACGGCTCGTGACGATGGCGGGCTTGCACGGCAGCGAAGACGCGCACTGGCAAACCTGGCTGGAACGGCAATTCGTCCGTTCATTGCGCGTCGAACAGGACGACTGGGATGCGCCTGACCTCACGCGCTGGTCACAGGCGTTGCATGCGCGGCTCGCTCGTGAACGTGGGCCGTTTGTACTGGCGGCGCACAGCTTTGGCTGCCTCGCTAGCGCTCACGCGCTGCTGCAAACGCCTACCGCAGCGAGCGCGGAGATTGTCGGCGTGCTGTTAGTCGCGCCCGCAAGCCCCGCCAAATTCGCCACGGCCAAGGCCTTCGACCCGCGCCGCCTGCGCGTGCCATCGATTCTGATCGGCAGCGAAACCGATCCGTGGATGACGCTGGAAGGCTCGCGCGAGTTGGCCCGGCATTTAGGCAGTGCGTTCGTCAACCTGGGGGATGCGGGGCATATCAACACCGCAGCCGGTTTCGGGCCATGGCCGCGCGCGAGGCGCTATATCGACACCCTCGTGCATTGCGCCGCGCAGCAACGGCGTCACCCCCCTGTGGCGTTGAATCTGCTCGATGCCCTGACGCAGCCAACGCTCAACTGAAATCCAGCCCAAGGACGGGCTGCGAACATTTCGCTAGAATCCGCGACACAGTCGATAGGCCACGCGCCCGGCTCAATCACAAGACTCAACATTCATACGCGGAGACTCCATGACAGACATCCCACGCGCATCACGCTGGCTCACGGCATGTCTGAGCAGCCTGATAACCCTGACGCTGACAGCAGGCAATATCCCGGCGGCTCTGGCTGATACCTCGCTGCTCAACGTGTCATACGACGTGACACGCGAGCTCTACAAAGACATCAACGCCAGCTTCAGCGCGGCCTATCAGAAGCAAACGGGCAAACGCATCACGCTGCGCCAGTCGCATGGCGCCTCCAGTGCCCAAGCGCTAGCCGTGCTGCAAGGCTTGCAGGCGGATGTCGTGACGATGAACCAGCCCAATGATATCGACCTGCTCGCCGAACGCGGCCACCTGCTGCCAGTTAACTGGCGCGCCCGGCTGCCCTATCGCAGCGCGCCTTACACCACGACCATGGTGTTCCTCGTGCGCCATGGCAATCCCAAACACATCACTGACTGGAGCGATCTCGCCAAGCCTGGCGTACAAGTCGTGATAGCCAATCCGAAGACGTCGGGCAATGGCCGCTATGCGTATCTGGCTGCATGGGGCTATCGCAGGCAGCAAGGCGGCACCGATCCCCAGGCGCTCGAGTTCGTGAAGGCCATCGTGCGTAACGTGCCCGTGCTGGATAGCGGTGGCCGCGGCGCGACCACCACGTTCACGCAACGCGGAATCGGCGACGTGCTGGTGACCTTCGAAAACGAAGTGGCGTTAATCGACAGGGGTGTGGGGGCGAAGGATTTCGATGCTGTGTATCCCTCGGTGAGCCTGCTGGCCGAGCCGCCCGTGGCGATCGTGGACAAGGTGGTGGACAAGCGCGGTACGCGCCAGGCGGCTCAGGCTTATCTCGACTATCTGTACACCAGCCCCGCGCAGGAAATCATCGCACGTCACCATTTACGGCCGCGCGACCCCGCCGTGCTGGCGCAGCACGCCAACGAATTCAAACCGCTCAGAACCTTCACCGTGGAGCAGATGTTCGGCAGTTGGCAACAGGCGCAGAAAACCCATTTCTCCGATGGCGGGACGTTCGATCAGATCGTCGTCGAGCGGAAGTAAACAGGTCTTGGAGGCGATCTTCGAGGCCTTCGCGCTGGCCAGGTGCCGCGCTGGCGCTCACACCGTCCGCGCCGCAGCGGGCTCTGCCGCTGAGGCGGGCGCGGCGCTTTCCGCCTTCATGCCCAGCCGTTCAAGCAGTTGGCGATCGGTCTGGGCTTGCGGGTTAGACGTGGTCAGCAGCTGATCGCCATAGAAAAACGAATTCGCCCCCGCCAGCAGGCACAGCGCTTGCAACGCTTCATCCATCTGCTCACGGCCCGCTGACAGGCGCACCATCGCACGCGGCATCGTGATACGCGCCACCGCGATCGTGCGCACGAATTCAAACGGATCAAGCGCTTCGGTCCCGGTAAGCGGCGTGCCTTCCACCTGCACCAGGTTATTGATCGGCACAGACTCAGGGTAGGGATCCATATTGGCCAGTTGCGCGATCAGGCCCGCGCGCTCCCGGCGCGATTCGCCTAGCCCGACAATCCCGCCGCAGCACACGTTAATGCCCGCATCGCGCACACGCTCCAGCGTATCGAGACGGTCCTGGTAGGTCCGCGTTGTAATGATCTGGCCATAGAACTCGGGCGAAGTATCCAGATTGTGGTTGTAGTAATCGAGTCCGGCTTCGCGCAAGCCTTGTGCCTGATGCGCCTCAAGCATACCCAGCGTGACGCAGGTTTCCAGCCCCAACGCTTTCACACCGCGAATCATCTCCTTGATCGGCTCAAGATGCCGGTCTTTCGGATTGCGCCAGGCCGCGCCCATGCAAAATCGCGTCGCACCCTGCTGCCGTGCCACCCGTGCGGCAGCCAGCACATCATCGACTGGCATCAGCTTGTCCGCCTTGAGCCCCGTGTCGTGATGCACCGATTGCGGACAGTACGAACAATCCTCTTCGCAGCCGCCTGTTTTGATCGAGAGCAACGTCGAAAGCTGGACCGTATTCGCCTCGAAATGCGTGCGATGTACCTGTTGCGCACGAAACAGTAAATCGTTGAAGGGCAGCTCGTACAGTGCGATTAAATCGGCCACCCGCCAGCGGGCTTCGGCCTGAGTGGACACTTGAGTTTGAGTTTGCTGAACCTGGGTATGAGTCGCTTCATTAGCCGGAATCGCTGGTGTGGAAAGTGAAGACGTAGTCATGAGGGCGTGGCTCCTTGTGATTGAAGCGCATGCAAGAGCCGCGCGGCGTCGAGATGACGCGCGGCCTGTTGCGGCGCGCTGGGTGTCAGGTGCGGCACATGGCCAAGCAGCGGCGCGTGGTACTGGCGCTCCAGCCGCATGCTGAGCGCCGCGACGTTCTCGGCGGCGAACGGCATCGCTGGGTCGATCTGGTTCGCCACCCAACCCACCAGCCGCAACCCGCGTGCCGCGATGGCTTCGGCACTCAGCAGCGCATGGCTGATGCAGCCCAGCCGCATGCCGACGACTAGCACCACGGGCAGATTCAGCGCGCAAGCCAGGTCTGCGGTATCGAGCGTTTCCGTCAGCGGCACACGAAAACCACCGACGCCTTCGACCACCACCACATCGGCCCGCTGCCGTGCCATGGCGTGACACGCGAGAATCGGCGCGATCTCGAGCGTCACCCCTTCCTGGGCTGCGGCCAGATGCGGGGCAATCGCGGCGCGCAGCAGAAACGGCGTGCGCATGGCAGGCGGCAGCACCACGCTGGCCGCCGCATCGAGCTGATCGGCATCGTCGTTGTGCCAGATGCCATCGATTTCATGCGCGCCAGCTGCAACCGGCTTCAGCGCCGCCGTGCGCAAACCCAGCGCATTCAAGCCATGCAGCAACGCGGCGCTCACCAGCGTCTTGCCGATCTCGGTATCGGTACCGGTAACAAAAACCGAACACACGCCCGCCACCGCGCCGCTCATGCGGCCCTCCGGCTGAGCGAAACGTGACCCAGCGCCGCCTCCAGCCGGTCGAGATCCTCATGCGAATGCCCCGCCGAGAGCGAGATCCGCAGCCGCGAGGTGCCGACAGGAACAGTCGGAGGCCGAATAGCCGGCACCCACAAGCCCGCCTGGTCAAGCGCGCCGGCCACTTCGAGCGTGGCCTCATTACTGCCGATAATGAGCGGCTGCACAGCGGTATGCGAATCGACGGGCTGCCAGGGCGTCGTGCGCAACATGGCACGCGTGCGCTCGATCAGTGTTTGCAAATGCGCGCGGCGCTGGTCGCCTTCCGCGCCACCGATCAAGCGCAGGCTGGCCGAAACCGCGTGCGTCACGGCGGGCACCGAAGCCGTAGTGAAGATGTAGGTCCGGGCCCGTTGTACAAGCCATTCGATCACTGTCTGGTGCGCGATGACAAACGCACCCGACACGCCAGCAGCCTTGCCTAGCGTACCGATCAACACCAGATGCGGCGAGCGCAACGCCGCCTGCGCCAGCGCACCACGCCCTTGTGGCCCGAGTACGCCAAAGCCGTGTGCGTCGTCCAGCACGAGCCAGGCACCGTGTTTTTCCGCCAGCCCGAGGAGCGCGGCCAGCGGTGCAACGTCGCCATCCATGCTAAACACCGTGTCCGAAACAATCAGCTTGGGCGTAGCCGATGAAGCTTCAAGCAATGCACCCAGAGCCGTCAGATCGGCATGCGGATAGATTTGCACATCGGCACGGGATAAACGCGCACCGTCGATCAACGATGCGTGATTCAGCGCATCGGAAAAAATCGCGGCGCCACGTCCCGCGAGTGCCGTGAGTGTCGCCAGGTTCGCCATATAACCGGTGCTGAAATACAGCGCACGCGGTGCATCGACAAACCCTCCAGCGAAACTCGCCAGATCGTCTTCGAGCTGCGCATGAGCTTGTGAATGGCCTCCGAGCAAATGTGAACCACCGCTGCCCGCGCCATAGCGCCGCACGCCTTCAGACAAGGCCTGCGCGAGCAACGGGTGCGCCGCGAGGCCAAGGTAATCATTGCTGGCAAAACCCGTCACTTCACGGCCATCCACCGTCATATGCGCCGCACATGGTGTCTGTGCCACACGGCGGCGGCGACGCAAACCCTGTGCGTCGAGGACTTGCAAGTTGTGTTCAAGCGTATCGAGCAGATGCATTAGCAATGTTCCAGAAGCGTGGCATCGAGACTCTCGTGCGTTCGCGCAGCCAGCCACGTGAGTTCATCGGGTTCAAGGATGTAAGGCGGCATCAGATACACGGTCGTGCCAATGGGGCGCAACAGGAGTTCGCGCGACAACGCGTGTTCGAAGAAGCGGCGCGAGAACGTGCGCGCGTGGCGGGCATCGTCGAGTACCGCATCGAACGCGAAAATCGTGCCGCACTGACGCAGGTTGCGTACCTGCGGATGCACCGCGAGCGGTGCGAGTGCGGTGCGCAGAAGCGCTGATTTTTCCGCGTTGACGGCTAGCACGTTGTCGCTGGCGAACAGATCGAGGGTGGCCAGCGCGGCGCGGCAGGCCAGCGGATTGCCCGTGTACGAATGCGAATGCAAAAAGCCGCGGGTCGTATCGTCGTCATAAAACGCGGCAAAGATATCGTCGCGCGACAACACCAGCGACAGCGGCAGATACCCGCCGCTAATACCCTTCGACAGGCACAGCAAATCTGGCCAGATGCCCGCCTGTTCGCAGGCAAAGAAGGTACCGGTGCGGCCGCAGCCCACCGCGATTTCATCCGCGATCAGATGCACCTCGTAGCGATCGCACAGCGCTCTCAGCCCGGTAAGGTACGAAGGGTGATGCATCGCCATGCCCGCCGCACACTGCACCAGCGGCTCGACAATCAGCGCGGCGATGCTGTTGCTGCGTGCTTCGAGCAACACCCGCACGTCCTCGAGCGCACGCGCCGCCACGGCAGCCGCATCCTCCCCCTCCTGGGCCTGCCGTGCATCAGGTGAAGCCACAACATGCGCCTGACGGATCAGCGGATCGTAAGCATCTTTGAACAAGGCCACATCGGTGACGCCTAACGCACCCAGTGTCTCGCCGTGATAACCGTGCGCGACACAGATGAACTCGCGTTTGCCAGCGTGGCCGCGATTACGCCAGGTGTGGAAGCTCATCTTCAATGCGATCTCGACAGCGGAGGCGCCATCGGAAGCAAAAAACGCATGGCCGAGCGTGTGCTGCGTGAGCGCGGAAAGACGCTCAGCCAGTTCGATGGCACTTCGATGTGTACAGCCCGCGAGCATGGCGTGTTCCAGCGTATCAAGCTGGTCTTTCAGCGCAGCGTTGATACGCGGGTTGGCATGGCCAAACAGGTTGACCCACCACGAACTGATCCCATCCAGATAACGCCGGCCCGACTGATCGTAGAGCCACGGTCCCGCACCGCGCGCAACCGGAATCAGTGGCAAGCGTTCGTGATGCTTCATCTGTGTACACGGATGCCACACAGCACGCCGGCTGCGGGCAACCCAGTCGTCATGGTCAGCGCCATGAATGAGGGGCGGGCGATTCAAAGCGGCTCCTAAAGACGATGCATGAGCATGGCAATGCGTGGGGGATCTCGTGTTGTTCCGGCTACGGCGGCTCGCAGAGTAGCGCTTTACCGCACACGATGCACTAGCGCAAAAATAGGCGGCGAGATGCGCGGCCTGGGCCTTCGCGGCTGTTCACGACAGCACGAATCCATTCACGCCAGAAGCCCGGAAAAGCCCGTCGATAACGACGGCAAAGTCATCGGCCCAATGTGAAAAAAATGCGACGTACAGACAACGCGCACGTGTGATTCACGCGTCGAAGGCAGCAAGGAGAAAAACGTGAGGGAGGGGCAAGGCGGGGAACAATGCGAGACGGCAAGCGGCAAACACGTCGGCCGAATCGTCCGGCCTGCGCCATGCGTGTTTTATTCGCGGCTGGCGAATGTGTGCCTGACGTTTGGGCTGTCCGGGCTGTTTAAGCTTTCGTCCGGGCGCCGACTACCCGCATGAGTGGCAGCGGCCTTCGCACTGGCGGCCTGCGCCACCGTCGCGTGATTCCAGACCACGGCATCGTTGACCGCATACAAGCGGCACGACCCTGCGTTTTGCTGCTCGCAGCGGGTAATAGCGACCGACATCGGATCATCGCCGCCCTCTGCCCACGACCATGCACCGGCATCGGACACGGCAAACGCACGGCTCGGATACTGGCGCAAAAAGTTGCGATACCCGTTACGGCCCGCCTCATCGAGAAACGGTACGGCATTGACCGCATCGAGCGCGGCATAACCGCTGGGCGGTGGCAACGCCGGATCAGCCACGTGATACAGCACACGCGTAGGCATGCCGCTTTGCGCCAGAAAGGCTTCAACCGGTAACCACCAGAGGCGCAAGCCATCGCGCTCCCCGGCCAAGCGATGAGCATCGTCTTTGTAATGACCGATATCGATCCGGATGGCCTGGGCGCCATGCCCGATAAAAGCGCTGTACATCCGTGCGACAAGCTCGGCAGACCAGACCGAATCGTTATCGCCATACAACCACAGCGAGGGCACGGGCACGGCTTCGCCATAGCGGCCGAACGCGCGCGTCAGGTTGTCTTGCCAGCCCGTGCAGGCATCCTGCCGCAGCCCCCCCGCGAAATTGAGCAGTGCTCGCACGCCCGGCGCGGCTTCGCTACCATAGGCGATGGTTGCCAGCCCCCCATGCGACGTACCGGCAACCGCGATATGCTGCGCATCGACATAAGGCTGCTGCGCCATGAACCGTACAGTGGCGGCGACATCGGCGGCCTGGCTCAGGCCATTGCGCTCGACATCACAGCCATCTTGCTGATACACGCCATCGGAATGCGCAAAACCACGCCGGTTCGGCGCGATCACCACGTAACCACGACGCACGAATTCTCGGGCGAAAGTCAGCGGCTCGCTGCGCGGCTGCAAACGCGGGTCCCCCGCGATCTTGCCGTGGTTAAACACCATCAGGGGAAAGGGGCCCGGACCCTCCGGCTTGTAGAGCGTGGCCTCCAGCGTGAGCGAGCCCGGCTCATCCACGGGAATCCGGATGACTTGCGCGTTGAGCGTGGCCTCAGGCAGCCAGCTATCGTCATTCAGCGTCAGACGCGGCACATCCGCGCGCGCCAGCGGGCCTGGCAAGGCCGGCCGCACCACCGCGGCAGGAGAGGCCGAACCCGCGTGCGCGCACGGCACAGCCAGCACGACTACCGCACACATCACCCTGCAACGGTTAAACGCTTTGCTGAACATCATGGAGCGTATTTCGCGTAAAAATTTCGTGAATGCGTCTGTTTGTGAACCCGTGTACTCCAGTGGCGGCGCAATGCAACGCATCCTGACACGGTTCAGCTCGATCCTGACACGAGCATTCTGCTTCACACAATCAAGGAGAACCCGTGACAGGGTAAGCCTGATCCATGAAACAACGTCGGCACAACGGCAGTCCAACCATCACAACAGGAGGCACTGAAATCATGAAAAGGTATCTTTTACCGCTACTGTGCGTTCTTGCGGCAAGCTGTTCCACCCGCGGCCAGGTCGATCCCGATGTCATGCAGATCGCCAGCGCACCGCTCACCTGCACCAGTCAGGCCGAATGCGAGCTCTGGTGGCAACGGGCGCGAACCTGGGTCACGAACCACTCCCGCTACGCCATCGAAACCGCTAATGATTCGCTGATCCAAACAGCCAGCCCTGATAGCGGCAAACGCACGCTCGCCTACCAGATCACCCGGACCCGCAACCTGGACGGCACCGCCACACTGGATTTCACCGCACGCTGCGACAGCATGCTCGGCTGCAAACCCAACCCCTGGCAGGCCAGTGCGGCTTTCAAGGCGTTCGTGCGCAGCGGTGACGTCGCGCACAGCGCAGCCGGGTAACGCTCGCTGGGGTCATCGAGGCACCGCCCAACGGGCCCGAAGCTCAATGTCCCAGCGAAGCCACAACGCCCTTCGGTGGCTTCGTCAGCCACACCAGCACCGCGAGCAATAAAAAGCCCAGGCATGAAATCCGGAAAAAATCGTTGGTCGCCATCATGTACGCCTGCTGCGTCACGATCTGGTTCAACTGTGCGCTCACCCCCAGATCCGAAAGACCAAGGCTCGCCAGCGCGTTGCTATAGGCCGTCGTGTTTTGCGAATGATCGCTGACCGCTTCAGCCAGCACCGCATGATGGTAAATCGCGTGATTTTCCCAGTACGTGGTGCTCGTAGCGGTACCAATCGCGCCTGACAACGTGCGCAAGAAATTCGACAGGCCCGAGGCGCTCGCCAGACGATCATCGGAAATACTCGAAAGCGTAATCGTGGTCATGGGCACGAAAAAACACGCGACCCCAATGCCTTGCACGATGCGTGGCCAGATCACGTGATCGAAGGGCACATCCAGCGTGAATGTCGAGTTCCAGAACGAAACAAACGCGAACACGATAAACGAAAAACTCGCCACCACGCGCAAGTTCAGATGCTGCATGTTGCGCCCGATCAGCGGCGCCAGGACCAGCGCCAGCAAGCCAATGGGCGCCGTCGCCAGCCCGGCGAGACCTGCGGTATAACCCATCACGGTTTGCAGCCACAACGGAAAAATCACCACCGAGCCAAAAAACGCCATAAAGCCAAACGCCGTGATGGTCGTGCCCAGGGCGAAATTACGGTTCTTGAAGAGCGAGAGATCGATCACCGGATCTTTCTCCGTCATTTCCCACACCAGCATGAATGCGAGCGCCACAACCGCGATCAGCGCCAGCGCGACGATAAAACGGGAACTGAACCAGTCCCGATCCTTGCCGAGGTCGAGCATCATTTGCAGGCACGACACGCCGATCACCAGCAGTGCAAGGCCGATGACGTCAATACGTTGCCGCGATGTTCTGGTTTCGCGCCCGCGCAGCAGAAAGTACGCACTGGCAGCGGACAGCAGGCCAATCGGCACGTTGATATAGAAAATCCAGGGCCAGGTGTAGTTATCGGTGATCCAGCCGCCCATCACGGGGCCGAAAATGGGAGCGACGATTACCGTCATCGCCCACAAACCCAGCGCGAGCCCGCGTTTTTCCGGGGGATAGGAGCGCATCAGGATCGTTTGCGAAAGCGGCACCATCGGGCCCGATACCAGCCCCTGCACCAGGCGAAAGGCAATCAGCGATTCGAAATTCTGCGCGAAACCGCACAGTGCCGAGGCAATCGTGAACAGCACCACCGACAGCGTAAACAGCCGTACCTCGCCCACCCGCCGCGCCAGCCAGCCCGTCAACGGCACGGCAATCGCCGAGGCCACCGAATACGACGAAATCACCCACGTGCCTTCGCTCGTTGCAACGCCGAGGCTGCCTGAAATAGTCGGCACCGCGACATTGGCGATCGAGGTATCGAGCACTTCCATGAAGGTCCCCAATGCCAAACCTACCGTCAGCAGCGCTAGCGCACCACCACTGAGCGGTGCAGGTGCGGGCGCCGAAGCAGCAGGTTCATCAAATGCGGCGTCAGTGGAAACCGTTGCGGCCATGGTTGTCCCTTTTGAATTTTTGAATGCTTGATTGATTGAATGAAATGCGCGAAGGCATGAATTATGAAGAGCGCGGCGTTCAGCAGGCGCTTTTTTTACATCTTGCGGCATCCTGCCACGGCCTGACCCGCTCGCGGAAACAAGGCTCGTCTGCGCCTGCCGCCATCACGGGTAATCATCGGTAAACGCTTCGGCATTGCAGGTAATACAGCGGCATTGGTCCGAGGAGGAAATCTCGCTCAAGTGAGCTACCATGCCAGAGCCCCTAAACCCTAAATCCAGCTCCAGAATCAACAGGAATTTATTGCATGCCGTCTGCTCCGTCTGCTCCTTTTCCTTGTTTGCCTCCACCGTTGCGCCCCCTGACCCTGGCTGTTGTGCTGGCCGCGCTGCTCACGGGTTGCGCGCTCGGGCCTGACTACAAGCGGCCCGCCACAGCGGTTCCGGCAGCCTACAAGGAGGCCGCAGACGGCTGGAAGCTCGCCCAACCCGCCGATCAGTTCGACCGTGGCGCCTGGTGGCACATCTATCAGGACCCGCAGCTCGATGCGCTCGAAGACCGGCTCAACCTCGCCAACCAGACCATTGCGCAATTCGCCGCGGCTTATCGCCAGGCCCGCGCGTTAGTGGGCGCAGCGCGGGCGGCGTATTTCCCCGTGATTGGCGCGTCCGCGGCGGGTTCACGCTCGCGCAGTAGCAGCAATTCGCTTTCGAGTTCAAACCGCAGCGCCCTGGCCAACAGCGCCAACGTCACGCTCGATGCCACCTGGGAGCCCGACTTGTGGGGCAAGGTCAGCCGCTCCGTCGCCGCGCAGCAGGCGGGGCAACAAGGCGCGGCCGCCGATCTGGCGAACGCACGGCTCTCGGCCCAGGCCACGCTCGCGCAAACCTATTTCACGCTCCGCGCGCTCGATGCGACACAAAAATTACTCGACGACACCGTAGAGGCTTACCAACGCTCGCTAGCCCTCACGCAAAACCGCTATGCACAAGGCGTAGCGGCCCGCGCGGATGTGATTCAGGCGCAAACGCAGTTGCAATCGGCACAGGCCGCGGCCATTGATAACGGCGTTGCCCGCGCGCAAAACGAGCACGCGATTGCAGTGCTGGTGGGCGAGCCCGCCTCAACGTTCTCGCTCGCAAGCGCACCGCTCGATGCAACGCCGCCAGCCATTCCGCCTGAAATGCCTTCAGCGCTGCTGGAACGGCGGCCCGATATCGCTTCGGCGGAACGTAAGGCAGCAGCGGCCAACGAACAGATCGGCATCGCCATCGCCGCGTTTTTCCCTTCGCTAACGCTGTCGGCCAGCGGGGGTTTCCAAAACTCGGTGCTGTCACAGCTCTTCACTGCGCCGGCACGTTTTTGGACCGTTGGGCCGCAACTTGCCGCCACGCTCTTCGACGCGGGGCTACGCCAGGCACAAACCGAAGCGGCGCGTGCCGCCTACGATCAGGAAGTCGCGCTGTACCGGCAAACCGTGCTGGCCGCGTTTCAGGACGTGGAGGACAACCTCGCATCGCAACGCATTCTTGAGCGCGAAGTCGTGGTGCAACAGCAGGCGGTCGAATCCGCGCAACAGGCGTTGGCCATCGTCACCAACCAGTACAAAGCAGGCACCGCGGATTATCTGAGCGTGCTCAACGCGCAAACCACCGCGTTCAGCACAGCCCAGAAGCTGGCGAGCCTGGCAGGGCAGCGCATGGTGTCGTCGGTGGGTCTGGTGAAGGCGTTGGGCGGGGGCTGGACTAGCGCGCAAATGGAGCAGAAAACGGATGAGAGCGAGAACGGGGGCATAGGCATGGGCGAAGTAACAGAGTCCGCGCCGACCCCGAAAGCAACGCCCGCGCCGTCTAGCGCACAAACGTCAATGCAACTGAATTCGGCCCGGTTGAGCGCCCCAGCAAGTTGAGCAAACCCGCGAGATTCTCGCGGGCTTCGGGCGCAGCACTCGCGGTTCCCTGAAACGAAGTCGCACCCGCGCGCAGCGTGCCATGACCGTCCAGGATCAATGCCCCCTTGAGCGTCGAAAGATCGAGTGTCGCACCGGCCCCTTCCACTTGAAGCACCACCCGGTACGAGCCCAGCGGCTTCACCCGCGATACCCGGGAACTCATCTCGTTGAGCGTCACGACAAGCTGGCCGAAAGCTTTCTGACCGATGCTGCGCCAGGCCGTCCAGCTCAGACGCACATCGCCTTGCAAATCGAGTGTATTAAATGGTGCGCCCAGCCCTGTCAGCAGCGAGGCGGGCACAGCCATCGCACCTGCGCTCAGCGTCGCGCCGCGCACTTGCGCCTCGAGCATCACGGCATCAGGCATCGCCTCGGTTTGCCACATCCGCATCCGGACATGGCCCGTCAACAGAGGCCAAAACGCCGTGCGCCATTCGATACGCCCCGGCAGTAGCGTGGCATTGCGAGTGTCATGGCCTGCGGCCAGCATCAGCGTGGCCGAGCCGTGCCATAACGATCCGGAAGGGTCCGCCAGATTGACGTGGCCCTGGGTTGCCCGGGCCAGGAGCGGTGTGATCCACGCTGCAGGCAACAGCGTCAGCATCACGGTGGCGCTCGATAGCACGCCCACCAGCACCCACGGTAGAGCGGCGCGTACACGCCGCATCCTGTTAATCATGCGAGATCCTGTGAGCCGCGCCCTCAACGGGCAGCGGCAGCAGTAGAAGTAGAAGTAGAAGGTTGCAACACGACGCTCAGATCCACCTGGCCATCATCCTTGAGCGCGGTGAAATGCGCTTCCAGGACCTGTACCTTGAACTGGCGGCGCACCTCATCGAGCCAGCTTGTCCAGGCCGGAAACGAGGCGTTTTTCATCTGGATCTGCACCCCGCTGCCCAGCAGCTGGATTTGTGTCGGCGCAAAACCATGCTCGCTGAGCGAAGCCGTCAATGCCTCCTTGAGTGCGCCGCCGGTCGGCGCGATGCTCTGGCTCGCCGCCGATAGCGCTCGCGCATCGTTGGCCTGCGCGGTCATCTGCGCCAGTTGGCGTTGCAAACCCGGCAAGGTTGCACGCAAACGTGTCCGGCCTTCTTGCGCCGGAGCCCAAAGCATCAACCACGCCAGCACCACGGCAAGCGCCATACCGCCCCATGTCAGCAGTACTTTCTCGCGCGATGTGCGGGCTTCCCAAAAGCCGGACCAGGTTTCAAGCAGTTCAGTTTTCATTGGGCGTTCCTGATGGTCCATTTACCCGTGCTGCTATCTATCGCACCCGCCAGGCCATTGCGCGCCAGGCGCTTGCCCAGATCGGGGTCGACTTTGACCTCCTGCTTGAACATCACCTCAAGGCGGCGATCGTGATAATCCAGCGCGGCGATGCCATTGACCGGCACGCTCCCTAGCGAGCGTGCGAGGCCTTCCGCCAGCGACAGAAAATCATCGGGCGAGAGCTCGCCCGCCGCGACCCGCAATTGCTGCAGTTGACGCGACATTTGATCAGGCGCATCGAGCACCACGGTCGTTTTTGGAAACGCATTGAATAGCAGCGCCGTCATTTGCGCACGAATCGCATCGCGCTGACGCGCCAGCATCAGCCACTGCACATTCGCGCCGATCAACGCTATCACGATGCTTGCCACCGCCAGCCAGAGGGGCACGCGCAAACGGCGCAGCAACGCGCGGTCGAGACGCCACGGCTGCACAGAGAACTCGAACTGGCACAGATCGAAGCGGCAATCGCAGGCACGTCGCGCGAGCGTTTCGAACGTGAGCGGCTGTGCGCCTGGAAAAAGCTTCGCTACATCAGGCAGGGTCGCCGAGCCGAGATGCGGCTCGCGGCCAGGCAAGCCGCTAAGCGTGTAAAGCTTGACCGGTGCATCGCCCGCCAGCGTGCGCAGAGTCGGCGCAACGGCGGCGGCAGGCAACGCCAGGCCCTCGCCGTAGAGCCCACGCACAATGGCCAGTTCGACGTGCGGCACACGGTCCGTGGGCTCGGACACCCGCTCGCCGAGCAAGGCGGGCGCGGTCGGAGCCACGGTACCGAGCACCGCGGCAACGACGGGCATCGCCACGGCAGAGGCGCTTGTGGTCTCAGCCTCGTCAGCCCCGACATGGGCTCCATCACCTGAGGCCCCGGTTTGGGTAAGCGCCGGTGCTGCCGCCTCGGCCTTCACCAGCGCGGCCTGGGGCAAACAGCGCATGACCGGCACCGCTCGCACATTGCGCTGGCCCGCTGCGGCAAAGCTTTCGCAAATAAAGCGGAACCAGCCCCGGTCGATCACCGCCAGCAATCTTCGTCCGCCGCCGAGCGGTTCGGGATCGAGCGCGATATGACAAGTCTGCGGATCCTGGATCAATTGATCTTCGACAATGTTCGGCAAAGCCTGGCGCAGACGCGGCCCCTTGAGTGGCGGTACGGTCGCTGCCAGCATCAGCAGGTCGCGTGCGGCAACCATCAGGATCGTCTCCGAAGCGCGCGGCAGCAGCGCCAGCGACGAGCGTCCTGTGCGCTGGGTACGGCCTGCCTTGTCGAGCAACAGGAAGGGCAGGTCTGGCAATTGCCATTCCGGCAACGGTACCGCCAGATCACGCGGCGGCAGTAGAACGATCAGCGTACTCAAAGGTCACCCTCTGCAGATAAAGCGTTATTCAGAACGGTCAGGGTCGATCGCGCACCCAGACGATGCGAGTGGTATGGGTTTGCGCGTCACGGTATAGCAGCGTCGTGCGGCTCACCTGCGCGCGTTCATGCTGCACATCGCCGTGGATGAAAAAATAACTCGTGTTGACGTCAAGCTGGTTAAGCGCAGCGCCAGGCTGTTGTACGCCCGCGCCCCGTAACGCCAGTTGCACATCGCTGACGTTATGGAAAAACACCGTCTCACGGCGCGCGACAAAGGCCTGGGCGCTCGACAGGTTCATGCCCGGCACCACGGCAGCGATCACCTCGGCCGGGGCGGTATTCATATTGAGCGCTGTCACGGTGGGCAGCACCGTGACGAAGGGCGCCAGGCGCGCCACGTTATCCGCGGTGAAGCCAGGCACGTCGAGTAACGAAGCGGCGCTCGTCATTTGCAACGGTGCAACGCTGGCGTTGTCATCGCTATTTTCAAGGCCCGGTTGATCGGTAAAGTTACTGCCCCCGATCACGCCACCTTCCAGCGGCGGTGTCATCGAAGACGGGCTGCCCGATGCGGACGTTTGCGTCTGAAAACGCGTCTCTGATTGCGCCAGCCCTGCGCGCAAATGCAGCGCGGTTTTTTTCGCCAGTTGGCCATCAATGCCGACCAGCGCCAGCAAACGCTGGAATGCCTGAACCTGTTCCAGATTAAGTTGCAACAGGCCAGGCCCGGCATTCGACACCAGATTGCGCAGATTAAACCTGGCCTGTGCATCTTCAATCGAGCCTGACAGATAGGTGGCGGCGCCTTCTTCGGCGCGCACATCACCGAGTTGCCCGAGAAAATCCGATAGCCGGGTTTTCGCAATCGGCACGCCCCATACCCCCCGAGATACGTGATGCCCGCGGAGGTATCGCCTTCCGAGCGCAAAATCAGGCGCGTCCAGTCGAGCGCACCGCGCGCGACCCAGTTCGCCTGCGCCATCAGCCGCTGGTTTTCGATGCGGCGAATCTGGACCTGCTGCCGCCACAACATCCCCGACACGAGAATGGCCGATAACGCCACCACCAGCAGCGCGCTGATGATCGCCACGCCATGCTGCCGCTGCCGCGGGATAAGACCCAGCGCCTCCGGCCGCGTCTGGCGCCTCGCGTACGACCATCCGGGAGGCGTCATCATTCCCCCACCAGAAAGCGCCGTGTCACCGGATGCTTCAGTGACGGCGCGCTGATACTGACCTCAAGCCCCGTCACCGAACGCGGCAAGGGCGCATTACCCACCTGGGGCAGCCTGAGATTGCGGTTGTTCGCCGTGCGCGCGTTTTCGACGACTTGCATCTGCGCTGTCCAGCCTTTTTTCGGCACGTACACCTGCACCGCAATGGCCCCGATGCCGCCCATCAACGGCACCGCACTCCAGGCGTCATTCTCGCCACCGCCGAGCGCACGCCGCAATTCGCCGACATTGGCGAGAGGCGGTGATGCATAACGCACGATGCGGCCTTGCGCCATGCGGTAACGCACTACCTGCAAGCGCGGTGCGACACCCGGCACGTCCAGTTCACGCACGATCTGTACGACATTACCGCTGAGCGATACCGCAGCCTGACCCGCTTCGTCATCGGAACTCGCCTTGCGGACATCGATTCGCATCTGATCGAATAACTGGGCAAAGACGCGCTCATCTTCCATGGCATGCGTGATGATTTGCCGCCCGCGGATGATCTGGTCCAGCCCGCGCCACGACAGCACGGCCACCACCGCGAGAATGGCAATCGCCACCAGCAGTTCGATCAGCGTGAAGCCGCGCACGAGGCGCAGCGACGGCAGCGGCAAACTGGCGCGGCCTCCCGGATCAAAGCGAGCGGTTGGTCTCATTGGGTACCACCGCTATCAGTTGAGCGAGATTGCCGCTACGCCCCGGCATCGTCACCGACATCTCGACGCGGCGAAAAACCGGATTCGGCGTGGCGCTGACACGCGCCGTACACATCAGCGTCAAATTGCCCTGCGAGCAATCGAAGCTTTGCTCGCCCAGCTCAGGCCAGTTCTGTGTGAGCCGCATCTGAACCAGCGCGTTGTCCGCGCTCCAGCCCGCCAGCAACCGTTGATGCAGTTCAGTCTGGGCGCTGGCGAGACTGCCCACGGCGCGCAACGAGGCAGCCAGCGCAACGGCGACGATCGCAAGCGCAACCAGCACTTCAATCATCGTGAAGCCGCGTAATAACGCAGGCGCAGGCACGGAACAGGTGCGGATGCGCCGCTGTGTGACAGGAGAGCAGCAGGCCGTTGAACGCCGCATGTCAGCGCACCTCATACCGGCCGTTTCCCGTACCGACGATGGTCGCGCGCCCTGCGGCGGCGTACAGCGTGACCTCCACCGGAACATCAATGCTTTCGGTACCGAACACCACACGCTGGACGATGGCGCCGGAGCCTGGATAGTTGATCGCCACGCTCGTCACACCACCTTCCCAGCGGCGCGGCGCCAGAAGATCGTCGCGCAATGGGCGCCAGCCATCGCTCGTCCGGATATCGAAACGAAACCCCCCTTCCACGGGCTGCCAGGCCACTGGGCGCGCACGCACCTGAGCCTCGTCGCCCGCTGATTCGAACAACAGCGCCAGACGTTGCGCTTCTTCGTTGAGATCGGTACGAGGGTTACGGCTGAGCGTCAGCGACGCCAGCCCGAGCAACACGCCAGCGATCACAAGGACCACCAGCATTTCAAGCAACGTAAAGCCCGCCGCTCCGTGATGGAAACGGCGGGCTTTCCGCGGAGACAAACCGCGGCGGACAAGGGCTATTGCCACGAGCCCACGTCGGCGTCATTGCCTTCGCCGCCGGCCTTGCCATCGGCGCCATAGCTAAAAACGTCGACCTCGCCATGTACGCCGGGGTTCAGATACTGATAGGTATTGCCCCATGGATCGTTGGGCAAGCGCTCAAGATAGCCACCGTCTTTCCAGTTGTTGGGCACTGGGTCGGTGCCGGGTTTTTCGATCAGTGCACGCAGGCCCTGATCCTGGGTCGGATAGCGGCCGTTGTCGAGACGATACAGCTTGAGTGCCTGCATCATCGTGCCGATGTCCTGCTTGGCGGCAACGCGGCGCGCCTCATCGGGGCGGCTCATGATCTTCGGCACGATCAGCGCGGCCAAAATACCGAGAATCGCAATCACGACCATGATTTCGATCAGCGTGAACCCTCGTTGACGGCGGGTGCGCACTCCCGCGATTTCAGCACGGCGATTGGTCCACAATTGCATAGTTAGCTACCTCTTTTAAAAAATGGGGTCGGTCATGTAAGCCGGGCACCCGGCAAGTAAATCGGGCCGCAGTGTCCGGGCGGGTCATTCTAATGGCATCGCAAAACAGTCCGGCCGGGGCAAGACGACGCAGGCGGGGCTGCCGCAATTTCCACAATACTCCGTACAATGTCGCGCATGAATGCTCTTCAGATCCGACTCCTTTCGCTCACGCTGTTCGCGGTTTTCTGCGCCACGCTGACATACTGGGCCATCACACTCGCCTCGCATTCCAGCGCGCCACTGCCTGCTGCGGCCGCCCGTCCGGCTGTTTCGGTCGAACAGGCCGCCACGCTCTTTGGCGGTCAGCTTACGCGCAGCATCAACCAGGATGTGCGCCTGTTCGGCGTGCTGTCGCTGCGCGACGGCGCAGCGGCCATCATCAGCACTGGCGGCGAACCCTCGCGGGCGGTTGCGCTGGGCAGCACGATCATGCAAGGCGCCAGGCTCTCCGAAATCCGCCCTCGCTCGATCATCATCGACCGCAACGGCACACGCTCCGAAGTCTTCCTGCCCGCCAACGCACCCGGCCCGACAATCTACGTGCGTTAGTGCGTTAAGCAGTTAAAGCGGTACGGCCCTTACTGCATCGCCTCACCCATTACTGCGTGCATTACAGCGTAGCGGGCAGCGCTCACTGCACCACTCACTGCACCATATTGTTCAACTCGATGATCGGCAGCATCACCGCCAGCACGATCACCAGCACCACCCCTCCCATCGCCAGGATCAACAGCGGCTCAAGCAGGCTCGTCAGAAACATCGTGCGCCGCTCCAGTTCACGTGCCTCACCTTCGGCGGCACGATCGAGCATCGTGGTCACATCGCCCGTGGCTTCACCCGAACGGATCAGATGCACGAGCACTGGCGGAAACGTCTTCGTATTGCCTAACGCCCGCGACAACGATGTGCCTTCACGCACGCGCACAATGGCATCGTCGATATTGCTGCGCATTGCCCGGTTGCTCAGGGTTTCGCTCGCGGCCTGCAAGGCACGCAAAATCGGCACGCCAGCGGCCGTCAAAATGGCCAGCGTGCTAGCAAAACGCACCGTGTTATAACCCCGCACCAGCTTGCCCAGCAACGGTGCGCCTAGCAGCCAGCGATCGAACGCGAAGCGCGGACCCGATTGCGCCAGCAACGCACGGGCCACATAAACCACCAGCGCTAGCCCCAGCAGCATCGCCCACCACCAATGCCGCACGAAACCTGAGAGCGCCATCATCATGACCGTCAGAAACGGTAATTGTTGTTTCGTGCTGGCGAACACATTGACCACCTGCGGCACGACATAGCTCAGCAAAAACGTGACAATGCCAAACGCGATCAACGTAACGATCGCCGGATACGTAAACGCCAGCACGATTTTTTGCTTGAGCGCATTGCGCTGCTCGATGTAATCAGCAAGACGCGACAGCACCAGCCCCAGCTTGCCGGTGTGTTCGCCTGCCGCGACCAGCGCGCGGTAAATCCCGGGAAAATCTCGCGGATGCTGGGCCAGCGCGTTCGCAAACGAATGGCCACCCAACACTTCAGCGCGAATCGAGGCCATCAGCTCGCGGATGTAATCACGCTCGGATTGCTCGGTGAGAACCGCCAGCGTCTCGTCGAGCGGCAAGCCGGCAATCAGTAAACTGGCAATTTGCCGCGTCATGATGGCCTGCTCGCGCTGCGACAAACGCCGCCCCAGCGACAAGTGCTGACTGCGTTCGCCGCGCATGCGCGTGGCAGCGGGTTCGACGACGAGGGGCGTCAGGCCCTGGGTACGAAGCTGGGTCCGGGCGCTGCGAGCGCTGTCGGCATCGAGCACGCCTTTTTGCGCTTTGCCCGCCGCATCAATCGCTTCGTAACGGAATGCAGGCATCCGTTCAGACTCCCGTCACGCGAATGACTTCTTCTAGCGACGTCAGGCCTGATTCGAGCCAGCGTTCACCATCCTCACGCAGTGTGCGCATGCCTTGCTCGCGGCCTGCCGTGAGAATTTCGGAATCCGCCGCATTACGGTGAATCAGTGCGCGAATCGTGTCGTCCAGCAACAGCAGCTCATAGACCCCGCGCCGCCCGGCATAGCCAGAGTGGCCGCAACGCTCACAGCCGACCGGATGCCACTGAACCCGCTCCACGCCGTCTTCGCCGGATTCTGTACGCGCTTCCTTGCATACCGGACACAAGCGGCGCACCAGCCGCTGCGCCAGCACGCCAAGCAACGAGGACGCCAGCAGATAGGGCTCAACGCCCATGTCGGTGAGACGGGTCACGGCGGAAGCGGCATCGTTGGTATGCAGCGTGGCCAGCACCAGGTGGCCCGTGAGCGAAGCCTGCACCGCGATTTGCGCGGTTTCGAGATCGCGGATTTCACCAATCATGATGACGTCCGGGTCTTGCCGCAGAATCGAGCGCAACGCCCGCGCGAAAGTCATGCCGATGCGCTCGTTGACTTGTGTCTGGCCGATACCGGACAAGTCATATTCGATCGGGTCTTCGACCGTGATGATGTTGGTCGTCGCGGTTTCGAGCCGCGACATCGCCGCATACAAGGTCGTGGTTTTGCCCGAGCCCGTCGGGCCCGTAACGAGCACGATGCCGTGCGGGCGGCCAATCAGTTTGTCGAATTTGACCAGCGTGTCAGCCGCCATCCCCAGCGCTTCGAGGTTGAGCCGCGCCGCGTCTTTTTCGAGCAGCCGCAACACCGCGCGCTCACCATGGCCCGTAGGCAACGTCGAGACCCGCACATCCACCGGACGGCCGCCCACACGCAAAGTAATCCGGCCATCCTGGGGCAAACGTTTTTCGGCAATATCAAGTTGCGCCATGATCTTGATGCGCGAAATCAATGCCCCGTGCAAAGCCTTCTTGGGTCGCACCACGTCGCGCAACGTGCCATCCACGCGAAACCGTACAACCGAGGCATTTTCAAAAGGCTCGATGTGAATATCGGACGCCTGTTCGCGCGCCGCCTGGGTCAACAGCGCATTGATCATGCGGATAATCGGCGCGTCGTCTTCGGATTCGAGCAGATCTTCGACTTCGGGGATATCTTGCATCAGGCGCGACAGGTCCACCTCGCCTTCGACTTCGCCCACTACCTGCGCGGCACTGCCGTCCTGGCGCGCATACGCCTGATTGATCGCCTGGGCGAGATCGGCGGCAGGCACGCGTAGCACCGATAACACACCGAAGTTGCGCGCGACTTCGGCAAGCGCGGCATCGCTGGTGCGCTCGCTAATCCAGACTTCCAGGCCCTCCGCGCGCTGCTGCGCGACAAGAATCTGGCCGCTCTTGGCAAAACCATAAGGCACCAGCCGCGCGGCGAGCGGCGAGGGAGCCTCGCGCCCACCCTCTGCCAGGGATGCGGATACAGATGCGGACGCCCCGGATACGGCGCCCGCAGCAGAAGAGGGCGACGACGTACTCAAGGATGCTCTCCAGGCGCCGCCGTCGTGCCTTGCCCGTCATTGGGCAGCGCCGCCGGCGTCGGGGAGAGCTGCGGTGCCGGCTGGCGTGTCATCCGGTTGAGGTCGAACAGGTTTTCTGCGGGTACTGCGCCTTGGCTCGGGCCGGGCGGCATCGGCGGCAATTGCGGAATGTTCTTGTCACGAATCAGGCGGTTATCGGTCTGATAGTCGTTTTGCGCATCGCGCAGATAATCGTAGCGGCTGGTAGCGATGGCCGAACTTGTCGCCTGGTCGCGCACGATCACCGGCCGCAGGAACACCATCAGATTGGTTTTCGTGCGGTTCTTGTTTTCCGAGCGGAACAATTGGCCAAGCCAGGGAATATCGCCCAGTAGCGGGACTTTGGACGCGCCATTCGTGTACTGGTCCTGCATCAGGCCACCGAGCACGACGATTTCGCCATCGTCGGCCAGCACGGTGGACTGGATCGAGCGCTTGTTGATCGTGACGCCGCCCGGATTGGCTGCCGTATTGGGCAACACGGAGGAGTCTTCCTGATAAAGCTGGAGCTTCAGCACGCCGCCTTCGGTGATTTGTGGCTTGATGTGCAGCGTCACGCCGACGTCTTGCCGGTCAAATGTATTAAACGCGGTGACGGACGTCGCTGAATTAGCGGTAGGCGTCGCATAGGAACCCGTGACGACCGGCACATTCTGTCCAACGACGATTTTCGCTTCTTCGTTATCGAGCGTAATCAGGTTAGGTGTCGACAGGATGTTCGCATCGCTCGATTGCGACAGGGCCTGCAGCAAGCCGCCCAGCCCGAACACATTGCCAAACTTGTGCAACAGCCCGACATTCAGGCCGTTATTGAGCAGGTTGCCCGCTGCCGCGAGCCCCACGGCGGGATTTTGGGCGATGACGTTACCCGTGGCGGTGAGGTTGACGATGCTCTGGCTGCCATTCGCACCGAAATTCGAACCACCGAAGAGCGCGTTATTGCCGCCTTGAGAAAGCAGCGCGCCTTGCCACTGAATACCGAGGTTCGCGCTCGTTGTCGCGGAGAGCTCGACAATCAGCGCTTCGATATACACCTGCGGCCGGCGGGCATCGAGCTGGTCGATCACCGCGCGCAGGTTACGATAAACCGGATCCGACGCGGTGATGATGAGCGAGTTCGTGGCCGGATCCGCCTGAATCATGCCGCCTGGCTGATTGTCGTTATCGTTGTTGTCCTTGCTGCCAAGAAACCCCGCGTTGTCATTATTGCCGCCGCCCGCCATCGGATTGCTGGACGAGCCACTACCCAAACCACCCGATGGCAATGGCGGCATCCCTGGCGTACCTGTGGAATTGCCATTGCCATTGCCACTGCTGCCACTGCTGTTGTTCTGATTGAACGTATTGGCATTGCCAGAACCACTGCTATCGTTTCCGCTGCCTTTACCCAGCATGCCGCGCAACGTTTTGGCCAGACGCACGGCATCGGCATTGCGCAACGTCACGACGTGCATGTTGCCCAGCTTCGCGGTGGGTGCGTCAAGCTGCTTTGCCAGCATTTTGGCCGCGGCCAGCCGTCCGGCGCTCGAAGCACGCAATAACAGTGAGTTGGTGCGTGCGTCAGCGGTGACCGACACCTTGAGCGTTGCATCGGTGTTGCCAATCGCACCGGGATCGAGCATTTTGGACAGTTGCCCGGCCACGTCGATCGCATTGGCATTTTTCAGCGGTAAAACTTCGACTTGCTGCCCCGCCACCGTATCCACGCCCGCGATGATCCGCGCAATGCGCCGCACGTTATCGGCGTAATCGGTAACGACAATCGTGTTGTTCGCCGGATAGGCCGCTACGGTATTGTTCGGCGAGATCAGCGGGCGCAACACCGGCAAGAGGTTGTTGGCCGATTCGTTTTTCAGCTGGAAGATTTGCGTGACAACCTGATCGCCACTGGCAACAGGTTTATTGCCGACGGCGGTGGGCACCCCCTGAAGTTTTGCATCGGCTTCCGGAACGACTTTTAACAAACCGTAGTCTTGAACTAGCGCAAAGCCCTGCATGCGCAATGCAGACTGAAGAATTTTGAGTGCCTGTTCTTCGGGCACGGGGTGTTCGGAGACCAGGTTCAGCTGACCCTTCACCCGCGGATCGACAATGATCGTCTTACCCGTTGCAACGCCAATCGCCTTGGCAACCTGATCAATATCGGCGTTAACGAAATTCAGTGTCACCTGGGCGTAAGCCGCCTGCGCGGTGAGTAATCCGGCAACCAGCAGCGCCGTTGCAATGCGACGCAATGCCATACAGTTTGTTCTCATGGGTTGTGATGTTGATGCTAACGGCAAACGCTGCCGGTCAGTCCCGCGCAAGCATACGGACACGATACGATCTCCGGCCAGTCGCCTCGCCACTCCTCAACGCCTTCAGGGTTTTGTAAGCAGCAGACAAAAAGCATGCCATCCACTATCGAAAAAAACACTGAACAATACCAGCTTTTCTTCGTAAATCTGTCAAAAAAAACAACGCCTTTTATGAGATTTCCCACCGCACCGGGTCTTTCAGATGGAGCTTGATGGCCTTATTCATCAACGCCTTGACCCGTTTTAAAACCATTTCGGATTGCGCAATTTTGTGTCGTCTGGCCAGCTTGACGAGGCCCAAGCCACCGGTATGATACGAGGCGGTTCGCAGCGGTAATTGACAAGCAGCGGTAATACGGTTTTTCGCGCGAATTCTTATTGTTTATTTTTTTCTCAAGACAGGAATACCTCATCCATGAAGCGCGTTCTGCTTACTGTTGCCACCGGGTTCATCACGCTCATTACCGCTGGGTCAGTACGCGCCGACTGTTTCGATGAAGCCGCCAGTTATCAAAACGTCAATCCTTTGATCTTGCGCGCCATCGCCTGGCAAGAATCACGCAACCGCCCCAGCGCCCTGCACAAGAATGCCAATGGCTCAACGGACTACGGCGTGATGCAAATCAATTCGATCCATCTACCGAGGCTGTCTCAGTATGGGATATCGACAGGCACACTAATGGAGCCCTGCAAGAATGTCTACATCGCCGCATGGCATTTGCGCCAGAAAATGAATCGCTATGGCAATACCTGGGAAGCCGTTGGCGCCTACCATTCCGAAACACCTGCGCTGCGAGATAAATATGCAAAGCAGATCGCCGGTATTTTGCAAAAATGGAATTTCCTGGCCATCACGCGTTAAAGCAGGTTTAACCGATTTATCCCGCTGATTTTTTGGTATCGGCTGCGGCATTTTGGCGATAGTCATTTGATGCACAATATCGGCTTTCTACGGCTGCCTGTCTGAAAGCCTGAATACGCGGCTCTCGCCCCCTCCTTCCTCTTTGCGATTTTTCGACACAGCGATGAACCAGCCGCCACTGCCCGTCACCGTGCTTTCCGGTTTTCTGGGCGCGGGCAAAACCACGCTCCTGAACCACCTTCTGGCCAACCGCGCGAATCTGCGTCTCGCAGTCATCGTCCATGACCCGGCTGATCGAGCCCCCGGAGCAGCACTCGATGAAATGCCGGATGGCTGCCTTTGCTGCACGTCACGCAATAACCTGGCCGACGATATTCGACGTTTACTCGCACAACAGCGCTTCGATGCCATCCTGATCGAAGCCGCAAGCGTCGACGAACCCCTGGCAATAGCCGAAGTGCTCAGCGCGGACAATAACGATCCCCCCCTCGCTGATCTCATCCGGCTCGACACTATGGTGACGGTCGTTGACGCGTTGCGTTTTCTGGATGATTACGCCTGCGCCGACACACTGGCGGAACACGGCCTTGCCCTCACCGGGGAAGACGATCGCACGCTGGTTGAATTGCTCATCGAACAGATTGAGTTTTGCGACGTTCTGGTGATCAATAAAACGGATCAGGTAAGTGCTGAAGCGCTTGTGCAGTTGCAACATGTTCTCTCGCGGCTTAATCCACGTGCTGTGCAAATTACCAGTCAATTTGGGGCGGTACCGCCCGATCAGGTCATCAATACAGAGCGCTTCGATTACGACGCAACGGCCGATGGCCCAGCCTGGGTTGCCGTACAGAGTGGCCATGACGTTGCCATGGCAGACGAATTCAACGCCGATCATTTTGTTTACCGCGCTCGCCGGCCATTCCATCCGGAGCGGCTCTGGGCGTTATTACACGAGGAATGGACAGGCGTGCTGCGCAGCAAAGGGTTTTTCTGGCTGGCAACGCGTAATGACACAGCAGGTTCGCTGTCGCAAGCGGGTGGCGTATGCCGTCACGGCCCAGCGGGCATGTGGTGGGTGGTTCAGCCACGCAGCGAATGGCCGGACGACGACCCGGAACTCATGGCAGAAATCATGGCTGACTGGCATGGCGATCTGACCGATCACACGATTGGTGATCGCCGCCAGGCGCTAGTCATGACCGGTCTCGGTATTAATCGCGCGGCCTGGCAGGCCCGGCTCGATGCCTGTTTGCTCAGCGATGCCGAGTACGCCATGGGCTCCGACGCCTGGCAACAATGGACGGATCCCTTTCCAGCATGGGATTTCGCTTCCGAAGACGATCACGATCACAGCCACCCCCATCACGGCCACGGCCACGATCATCACCACGATCACTAGCTCGTCCTCCGTGCACAGGCAAAACACAGACAAAAAAAACCCGCCTTGTGGCGGGTGTCAGCAATCGGGCACCGAAATGCTTAACGCTTGTTGACTGCGTCCTTGAACGCCTTGCCAGCCGTAAATTTCACAGTCTTGGCAGCTGGAATCTTGATGGATTCGCCAGTCTTCGGGTTACGGCCAGTGCGCGCTGCGCGCTTGCCTGAACCAAAGCTACCGAAGCCAATCAACTGGACCGCGTCACCCTTCGACACTGTCTTCTTGATCACTTCAAGCAACGTGTCCAATGTTTCGCCGGTTTGAGCTTTGCTGGCGCCAGTCTGAGCTGCAACGGCGTCGATCAGTTCCTGTTTGTTCATAAGGTTCCTTTCTGGGTTTGAGTTGACACGGACAGCGCGAACGCGCCGATTATACGTGCGCAGACTACGCCGTCGAGCGCTAACGGTTCGGGACTCTCCCGGGCAACCGCGCTTAAACGCGTGGCGGAGCATACTGCAATATAACTGTGAGCGGCTCCGGCTTTACGGCGCTTGCTATGATAGCTCAGCGCAAACCTATACGAGATAAGGGTTTCGAAGAATTTTACGTTCCTGGCTGAAACTGTTTCTGAAAAACGCCATTTATCTCCTAAAACACCTCGAATATTCGCCTCAAGCCTTATATGGCCGGGGTTCACGTTGGTTTTTGCCAACGCTGGCGTGATCGAATTCGCATCAGGATACTTCCTCGCTGCCTATGGCTGGACCACAAACCGCTCCATTTTTAGACGGCAATGCCTTGCCCAAACGGTGGCAACACCGGCGCATCTTCACCATTGTCGAAAGCGATTTAGGCTCGAACCCCGATACCGTTTCGGGTGTAATGATGAATTTCCTTGCGACTTGGGCTGCCTGGCGGGCTGATCCTGCACGCTGCGAACGGTTGCATTTCGTTTCAACGCGCGCCCCGTTATCAGCACCAATAGATTCGCATCAGGTTTCGGATTCAGACACGGCGCTCGCCAATACCCATGCCCATGTCACCCTCGCCCGAACGTTAGCCGAGGCATGGCCAATGCCCGTTCCTGGCATGCATCGGCTCGAATTCGAAGGCGGTCGTGTCACGTTGACACTAATTTTCAGCGGCCGTGATAACAGCAACACCAACGCCGATTCATTGTCAGCACTGGTATTGCGAGCCGATGCGCTGTATCTGACCTTGCAAACCGCACCCACAGAATCGGCAAAGCAAGACCGGACAACATTCGCACTGTGCAAAACCCTGGGCCGCATCGCGGACGACAACGCTACTTTTGCAGCCCAGGTCAATGCCGCTCAGGCAACCGCGCTGCGTTCAGCGCTGGCACAAAGTGGTTTCGTCTGCGCTGATGCAAGTCCAGCCATGTCCGCCAATCAAACCACTCAAGCCCGGCTCATGCTAACCGGCCAGTTCATGCCACGCTGGCGTGTGCGGCGGCATGACCCGCTCACACCGCTCAATGTGTCCGAACGGCATGCCATCGTGATCGGTGCAGGGCTTGCAGGCTGCGCACTCATCGAACGGCTCGCCGCAAGAGGCTGGCGCATCACCTCGCTAGAGCGGCATGCTGAGGTCGCACAAGAGGCCTCGGGCAATCCAGCTGGTGTATTTCATCCGATGTTGTCGCGCGACGATAACGTCGCTGCCCGTCTTAGCCGGGCAGGATTTCTCTATGCGCGGCAACGCTGGGCAGCGCTCGTCTCATCGGGTCAGCCGTTAGTGCACGATGCGGGCGGCTTACTGCAGCTCGCCGAAAACACCGATGAAGCCAATGCCATAGCTGAAATGCTTAAGACTCTGGGCTATCCAGCGGCTTATGCCAGCGCTATGTCACGAAGCGAAGCACAATGCCTGGCAGGCTTGCCTGTCATGCAAGGAGGCTGTTTTTTTCGGCATGGAGGCTGGATTGATCCCACGTCCCTTTGTTCAGCGCAATATGCCACTGCCGGAACACAGCTTGAACGGCATTTAGGCGTTGATGTCAGCCGTATCGCCCCTGAGGGCGATCAATGGCAGGTGTTTGATGCTTCAGGAAACATCGTGGCTCGCGCGCCGGTGGTGATTGTCGCCAACGCACACGATGCAGCCCGGATCGCCGGACTACGTTATGCACCCACCCAAAGCGTGCGCGGACAATTAACGCTACTACCCGCTAGCATCGCACCAGATACCTTGCCACACCTGCGCATCCCGGTGATCGGCAACGGCTATGCGGTGCCCCTCGCTCATGGCGTCACATTGACCGGTGCGACCTACGATATCGATGATTTCGATTCGGCACTTCGGCCCGATAGCCAGCACGAAAATCTCACCCGCCTCTCACGGCTGCTGCCCAGCCTGACTTTACCGGCTTGCTTACCTGAAATCGGAGGGCGCGTCGCGTTTCGCTGCGTCACCAGCGACCGGCTGCCCCTATGCGGCAATCTCGCCGATGAAACCTTGGCGCTCGCACACGCGTCGCAACTGAACGGCGCGCATCTGGCGGATTTGCCGCGTGCCAGAGGTTTATATGGCGCATTTGCGTTTGGCTCGCGCGGCCTGATCTGGGCCGCGCTGGCCGCCGAGCTCATCGCAGCGCAAATCGAAGGTGAACCACTCCCGGTCGAGCGGGAACTCGCCGATGCCATTGATCCGGCACGTTTTCTTTTACGGGCGCTTCGTCAGGGAAAGGTCCCATAAAGTTACCCACAGCAGACTGGGGATAACCCGCAGAACAAATAGAAAAATTCGTGTGGACTCGATGTGGATGTAAACGGGATAACTTTCGTTTCCGTTCAGTCACGCCAAAGTTACCCCACGAAACCCGCGCTAACCGGCTCCTCCGCTCACTGGGTTATGGATCACACAACTTATTGATTTTAAATAAAAAATAAAGGTTATCCACAGAAATGAAGCGCCTTTGTTAACTATTACTACGTATACATATGGGTAAACAAGTAAACCTAAAAACCAGAGGTTGAACGAAGCCTTGTTTGCAAAAAAATGCTTGAAAATTACCGATGGCTTGCAAAAATGTGATCCCTCAAGTAGCAGGTTTCCCCCCAGTTGATTTCAAAAACGGCTTCTTTTTCCTGTTAGAAGCAAGATTCTTTCAATTTCTACCGATTTATCAGCAAATTTGAGTGTTTTTTGTCAATTATGAAAAAGCTATGGCAAAATAGCTTCATCTCTGATGCCATCCCACCGCCTGATGGGCAGTCGCATCAGTGCAAACCACGGTCACTTTCCCTGAATCGACTCCGGTCACCGGAAACATTTATTTCCGTGCTGGGCATGGCTAGCTTCATGTCCGATTTCACCGAGTCCAGTTTTCCGCCTGTCACCGGACACCGTTAAGCTGTTTCACTGACGCTATGAACGTGAAAGCAGCCGTCCAGGTGAATATGGCTCGCCTTCATCCGCCACTGGCTTTTTAGCCAGTTCGTGCCTTTTGCCATTGCCGCAAAGGAGAAGCGATCACGATGCAATCAGCGTTCTCATTTTTTCCTGCCTGGCCACTCACGCCTGATGTGATTTTCTGGGCAGGTCTCGCACTCCTTGCAGCAGGCTTATGTGGTGAGCTATGCCACCGCGCCTGGCGCTTGCCACGCATCACGGGCTATGCGGTTATCGGGCTGGTTGCCGGATCGGCAGGGTTGGGCGTGATCAATGCCGATTCCGCCTCTGCTGCACGGCTTCTTTTGGACGTCGCGCTGGGTTTGTTGCTGTTTGAACTGGGTAGCCGTCTGGATTTGCTCTGGATTCGCCGCAATCCATGGCTAATCCTGTCAAGTCTTGCCGAAGCTACGCTCACATTTGCGTTCGTCTTGCCGGTTTTGCTGTTTCTGCATGTGTCGCCCATGGTCGCGCTCGTGTTGTCGGCCATCGCCATGGCGACGTCACCTGCGATGGTGATTCAACTGCGCTCGGAGTTGCGTGCGGAAGGCCAGGTCACGCAACGCCTGATGACGCTAACTGCGTTGAACAGCATGTATGCCGTGGTCATCGAGAAGCTGGTTTCTGGCTGGTTGCATCAGGAGACCTACGGCAATGTGCTGGCGACCATCCTGCAGCCGGTTTATCTGCTGGCAGGGTCGCTGGTCGTGGCCTATGGTCTCGCGCGCGCCTGCAACCTGTTCTATCGCCGCATGAACATGCAAAACGAGCATTCGTTCGTTGCGTTGTTTGGGCTGGTTTTGCTGGCGATTGCGATTGCGCATTTATTCAAGCTCTCGACCATTCTGAGCCTGCTCGCGGCTGGCATCATCGTGAAGAATCTTGAACCGCGTCCACAGCTCTGGCCACAGCATTTCGGCACGGCGGGCTGGCTACTGACCGTGATTCTGTTTGTGTTGACACTGACGACGTTCGAATGGAAATACATCGCGCTGGGCGGTATCGCTGCGCTGGGATTAATTGCCGCGCGGCTACTGGCCAAGCTGGTGGGTGTGCTGATATTCGCCAAACCAAGTGGTTTGCACTGGAAACAGGGAGTGGCGCTTGGCTTATCGCTATCGCCGATGTCTGCTCTCGCTTATTTGCTGGTTGACGATACCTATACGCTTTATCCGGAATTTGATCCTACTTTGCGAGCTATTGCCATGTGCGCGATTGTCCTGCTGCAAATTTTTAGCCCATGGCTGGTTTATCGCAGCCTGGCATTAGTGGGTGAACGGCGTGAATAACAATTAACGCGATATTGACGCATGTCATCTGATTTGAGCCAAATTGACTAAAAAGGGGCGCTATGTCACTCGAACCCTTCATTGATTCGAAACCATTTACATTTGGTATTGAACTTGAGATGCAAATCGTGAATACCCACGATTACGATCTGACTAAAGCCGCGTCTGATCTATTGCGGCTGGTCAAGGATGAAACGATTCCCGGCAATATCACACCGGAAATCACCGAAAGCATGATTGAGCTGTCTACGGGCATTTGCACTTCGCATGAGCAGGCGGTGGAGGATCTGCGCAGGATCCGCGACACACTGGTTGCCGCGGCTGACCGGCTGAATGTTGGCCTGTGCGGCGGGGGCACGCATGCGTTCCAGCAATGGAGCGAGCGGCAGATTGTCGATACACCCCGTTTCCAGTACTTGTCCGAGCTTTACGGATATCTGGCGAAACAGTTCACAGTATTTGGTCAGCACGTGCATATTGGCTGTCCAGATTCGAATAGTGCGTTGTATTTGCTGCATTCGATGTCCCGTTTTATTCCACATTTCATCGCTTTATCAGCTTCTTCGCCATTTGTTCAAGGTGTGGATACGGGATTTCATTCGGCCCGGCTGAATTCAGTATTTGCTTTTCCCTTGTCAGGCCGCGCGCCATTTGTACTGACCTGGGACAGTTTTGAAGAATATTTTTCAAAAATGGTCAATACCGGAGTGGTGAATAGCATGAAGGATTTTTACTGGGATATTCGTCCTAAACCCGGGTTTGGCACGATCGAAATTCGCGTGATGGATACACCGCTGTCTGTTGAACGGGCGGCTGCTATAGCCTGCTACATTCAGACGCTGGCGTGCCATTTATTGCTGAACAAGCCATTTATGCCGCATGAAGACGATTATCTGGTTTACACCTTCAACCGTTTCGAAGCGTGCCGTTTCGGTCTGGCGGGTACGTGCATCAATCCTCAGACGGGCGAACGAAAAACGATTTCCGAAGACATTCTGGAAACGCTCGATCTAATCGAGCCACATGCGCAAACATTGGGTTCGGGCAAGGCGTTGGCTGAAATTGGTGCGATCGCACGGAGTCAAGTCAACGATTCGACCTGGTTACGGGATGGGTTCGCCCGTGAGAAATCACTCCATGAAACAACCCGGCAACAATGCTTGCGCTGGCGGGGACAGTAGTTGTTTTCCGCCTGTTTTTTCTTATCTGGTGTTTTCTAACGACATCGGACATTAGCTTTTCCAGATTTTCTGTATACAAACATAGTAATAGTTAACAAGCTCTGGTCTTGCTTGTGGACAACTGAATAATGCCATGGTAAGTCAATGATTTAGCGAACGGACAAGCGTATGGATAAAGCGCTGACGGGATGCTGGAGCTGCGGATAACTTTGCGGGCATGGCATGCAAAACCCCTCTTGTTCAGAATCCGTACACTGTCTTTCAGGCAGGTTATCCCATTGTTATCCACAGCTTGCGCTGGATAACTTAGCTGTGCGATTCTCAGCTCTCGCATAGAATATCGTCCGGGCCGTGTTACGCGATGGCAATTACACATTGCAGTAACCGCCAAGGATGGACTGGAGAGGGGGTACCGACATGCCG
Organism: Paraburkholderia hayleyella; assembly: GCF_009455685.1. NCBI lineage: Bacteria > Pseudomonadati > Pseudomonadota > Betaproteobacteria > Burkholderiales > Burkholderiaceae > Paraburkholderia > Paraburkholderia hayleyella. Next base: position 255,441 of record NZ_QPES01000001.1, read on the forward strand.
GCACAGGCATGCGTAGCAGTTATTTTTGAGATGGTTAGTCGGCCCGTTGGTGTTTTAACGGGGCTGTCCCACACAGATCGACCGCGCAATCTGCATCGGAAGACTGAAAACGCAGCAACATGCTGCCAATAACCCACGAAAAATCATGAGCGACGGTGTATATGGTGATAAGGCTAGCGGGCGGGTGACCCATAGCCTCTTGCGATTAAGTACGGCCATGCGGAGTCAGGCATGGGAATGGGCGGAGGGTGCGAGCCTGACGCCGACCCAGGGCGAGATTCTTGTGCTTCTGATGCAGCGCAAGAGCCCAATGCGTCTCGGAGAAATTGCGCGTGAAACCGCGTTGACCGCCGCCACGACGAGCGATGCGGTGACTACCCTGGAAGGCAAAGGGCTGGTCGAAAAACGTCGTGCGCTGGATGACGGCCGGGCGTTAGCGGTACGGTTGACGGCACGCGGTAAAACGGCGGCTAAACGCGCTGCGCAATGGCCGGATTTTCTGGCAAAGGCAGTGGGGACGTTGCAGGAAAAAGAGCAGTCGCTACTTTATCGCACGCTGCTCAAAACGATCCGCCAGCTTGAAGTGCAAGATGTCATGCCACTCCACCGGATGTGCCTGAGTTGCACCTATTTCGAGCCAGGCAAAAGCGTGAAGAATGCCTCGCATCACTGTGCCGCGCTTGACACGGCCATGGCGGACAGTGATTTGCGTCTGGATTGCGCTCTCCACGTTACGGCTGATATCGCCACGCAGAAAAAGACGTGGAAGATATTCGCGCAGCAAGGTTGACTCCGCTAAACTGCCGGACCGGTCCCGGATAGCCGAGTGTGCTACATCCGGGGTTTGTCTTGCTGCGATGCTTCAGGCGGCGTATTTCTAGTCAACCTCAATAGTGGGAACTGCTGATGAATCACGAAGCTTTGGCTATTCGCCATGTCCACTTCGAAGATTTGGGCAGTTTCGAGCGAGTGTTGGGGGAGCGGGGTTGGCCGGTCCGTTATCTGGATGTGGGCTGCGGCCGGATTGAGGCTCCCGATCCGCTGGCGCAAACATTGATGGTGGTGCTGGGTGGCCCAATCAACGCCTGTGACGATGTGAACTATCCGACACTCAAGCGTTTGGCCTTGATGATCGAAAAGCGCATTGCAGCAGGCTTGCCTACGCTGGGTATCTGTCTGGGTGCCCAGCTTATTGCCAGGGTGCTCGGGGCGAGGGTTTATCCCGCAGACCAGATAGAACTCGGCTGGACTCCACTAAGCCTGACCGAAGCAGGGCGGGCTTCCGCGCTGCGGCATCTTGATGGCAGCCAAACGTCAATGCTGCACTGGCATGGCGATACGTTTGATTTGCCATCTGGTGCCACGCATCTTGCCTCGACGCCTGCATGTGCAAATCAGGCTTTCTCCTGGAATAGCCATGTGCTCGGCTTGCAATGCCACCCTGAAATCTGCACGGACCATTTTGAACCATGGCTCATTGGCCATGCCAGTGAAATCGTACAAGCCGGTGTGAGCGTGCCGCAATTGAGGGCGCAAGTGGCACAACTAGGCCCCGCGCTTGAAGCGGGTGCGCGCCGGATGTTTGGCGAATGGCTGGATCAGCAAGGAACCGTCAAGTTATGAACGGTATGTCGTGGAAGATTCATAGCGTGCTGACGGGACGTATTGCGCTGCTCGGCGAGTTTGGCAAGCTGAGTGCGATTGACAAGCAAGCCGTTAATCAGCGCTTGTGGCTCGGTGAAACCGGGCTCGAGGGTGATCAGCAAGCTGATCCCAAACACCACGGTGGCATGGAAAAGGCGCTGCATCACTATCCATTTGAGCATTACGCGTACTGGCGTGAAGGCTGGCAGGCAGGTGAAGCGAGTCTGGCACAACTGCTGGCGGTACCGGGTGCGTTTGGCGAAAACCTCAGTACTTCCGGCCTGACAGAAGCGGATGTTTGCGTAGGTGATGTGTACCGGATCGGTGGCGCATTGATTCAGGTATCCCAGCCGCGGCAGCCGTGCTGGAAACTCAACGTCCGCTTTGGTCGAGCGGATATGTCGCGGCAAGTTCAGGATACGCGCCGCACGGGTTGGTATTACCGCGTGCTGGAGCCTGGTGAGATAGGTGCGGGCGATTTCCTTGAGCGTCTTGCACGGCCCCATCCGGACTGGTCTATTGAACGTTTGCTGCGCGTGTTGTACGTGGAGCGTGAAAACTGGGCCGCGCTTGCTGAGATGGCGGATCTGGCGACATTGACACCATCATGGCGCACCACGATAACAAAGCGTCTGGCGAGCAGACAAGTCGAATCATGGACCAGCCGTCTGGATACGCCGGGTAACTAATTTACTTATGCCCACCGTTCACGTCCAGGCTAATGGTTGAATATGACAAGTCCAGGCGTGTAGGATGCGGTGCATCGCATGAAGTGAAGTCACGTTTGCTGCTATGCGAGTCTTGGCAAAGCGATCTGTTGCCGTTCATCACAAGGATCTTTCATGAGTTCACGCAGGATCGGGGTACGTCGTTCAGGCGTACACGGTAAAGGTGTGTTTGCCCTTGAGCTGCTTGCTGCGGGTGAACGTTTGATCGAATACAAAGGTGAGCGGATTTCATGGAAAGAAGCGCTGCGGCGTCATCCACATAATCCTGATGAGCCTAATCACACGTTTTATTTCGCGCTTGATGGCGGCGGAGTGATCGACGGAAAAATTAATGGCAACAGCGCACGCTGGATTAACCATTCGTGCGCGCCTAATTGTGAAGCTGAGGAAATTAGCGGGCGGGTTTATATCCATGCATTGCAAGACATTCCTGCAGGCACGGAACTGTTTTACGATTACGGCTTGGTGATTGATGAGCGCCAGACCAAAAAGCTCAGACGCGATTACGAATGCCGCTGTGGTGCAGCTGAATGCCGGGGCACAATGCTGGCGGCCCCAGAAAAATCAAAAAAGCCAAAAAAATCAGAAAAGAAATCCGATAAAAAAACTAAAGTTAAAAAGAGAACCTGAAAAACAGGGGTTATCTGGCACATAATTTCGTGTCCAGTAACGTGTCATTCATTGTTATGTTGAATGCGGTTGCGTAACGAGTGGAACACGAACAATAAAGCGTGCACCACCTTGTGGCGCATTTTCGTAATGCACGCTGCCACGATGCAACACCAGAATGTCCCGAACGATAGCTAGCCCCAATCCAGCACCACTATCGTAGCCGCCATCGTTTTGCCCATCGCCGCGGAAGAATCGTTCAAACAGACCAGCTTGTTGATTTGTGGGCACGCCGTTGCCGTTATCTTCCACGACGGTTTCCGCGATGGCGATGCCGTCGATGATGACTTGTGCCACGGTCAACGTGATTCGTCCACCTTTGGCGCGTGAGGGCGGGACGTATTTCAGTGCGTTATCCAGCAGGTTTGCAATGACCTCATGCAGCAGCACAGGGTTGCCCTGTACGATCAACGGCACGCTATCGTGAGGTGGGTCGAGACGTTGAAAACCTAGATCAACCTGGGCAGCAAGTGCCCGCGGAACCCATTCCGCACCGGTCTCAAACGCCAGTGCTGCCATGTCGATAGCGACAAAGCGTGCAACCTGCTCGCTGGGTTCGGCACGAGCAAGGGATAGCAACTGATTGGAGAGCCGTACCGCGCGGTTGGCCGCTGCACGCAGTTCGTGCACGGCGGTGAGTACCTGCTGCGGCTCGCGCGCGATGGCGGCCTGTTCAGCGTGCAGCTTGATGGCGGTCAAGGGGGTGCGCAACTGGTGTGCGGCGTCGGCGATGAATTTGCGTTGTGCTTCGAGCGCTGTTTTAAGCCGTCCTAATAGCGCATTGAGCGCACCTGTCAGGGGACGGATTTCAATAGGTACTTGAGTTTCGTCGACTGGTTCTAGCGATGTATGCGTTTGCTGGTTTAACTGGTCGGCGAGACGGGTGAGGGGATTGAGCTGCTGGTTCACCACGCGCCAGACGATTGCCCAGCCTGCCAGTAGCAAGAGCAGGAGCGGCATCATGATGGCGATCAGAAACTCAGCCGCAATGCGCAGACGGTGTCCGACCGGTTGTGCAACTTCGACCAGAACGGGTGGACCATTGGACTGGCTCACCTGTACTTGGGCGATGCGCATCCGGGCATTGTTATGTTCTGTTTCGAAAACGAAGGCGTAATGCTTGCGGCGCATGTTACTGCCTTGCAGGGGCAGGGTTGGGTCGCCTGCAATCTCTGTTTTGCCATCCGTGATGCGATAAGACAGTTCGTCCTGGGGATCGGAAAACATCGCCTGGGCGAGGGGGGGGACGGTGCGTGGGGCATCAGGGCCCGCGATCTGGATCTGTTTTGAAACCGCTGTGGCCAGATCAGTGAGTGACCGGTCCACGACATGCTGGGTGTACTGCCAGGCAATCCAGTAAGCGATCAAACCGCTCATCAGGGCAAGCAGCGAAAGCGGTGCGGCGAGGCGTCGCAACAGGGTACGACGCAAGCTATTGGCAGCGGGATAGACCATAGGGGACTGCGCTGGGAACAGACCGTTTTGAGCAATGAGAACACCCGGATGCGCTGAACAGCGCATCCGGGTAGCGAACGCATGAAGTACTCAGATAGCGGGACGAATTTCCTGGAGCAGGTAGCCGAAGCCGCGGACCGTCACGATTTCGATCCGGCAGGATTCGAGTTTTTTTCGCACGCGGTGGATATAGACTTCGATCGCGGTATCACCGAGATCGCCACCGAAATGCGTTAGGTGGTCTTGCAGTTGCGCTTTGCTGACAACGCGGCCGTGGCGAAGCATCAGCATTTCGAGCACGGCGAATTCGCGCGGCGACAGTTCAAGCGCCTTGTCTTCGTTGAAGATACGGCGATCGACACCCGAAAGACGCACGCCGCCCAACGAGACTTCCGGACGTGGTGTGTCGCTGTGCGGGCCGCTGCGGCGCATGATGGCGCGGATCCGGGCTTCGAGCTCAGCGGGTTCGAACGGTTTTAGCAGATAGTCGTCAGCGCCGGAGTTCAGGCCCTGAACGCGGTCGTTTAGTTCATCGCGTGCGGTAAGGATGATGACCGGTGTATGACGGTTGCTCTGGCGGAAGCGCGAAAGCAGCGCCATGCCGTCGATGCCAGGCAGACCGAGATCCAGAATGATGAGTTCGTGACGGTTTTGCGTGAGCGCCTGCTCTGCAAAAATACCGTCATGGACCATATCTACTGTAAAGCCGACTTGTTCGAGGCTGCTTTGAATGCCGCGCGCGATGGGGCGGTCGTCTTCGATCAGGAGGAGTCGCATGGAATTCGCTCAAGTACGATGGGTTAGCCGGTTCTGGCATGTGGTTTGCCGGCGCGCGGCGCACAGCATGCCACGCTGTGACTGACTGATGACGAAACCCTGTCCGGTACTTTAACTAACGAACGGGAAATCGAGATCAATTTCTGGCGTGCCTGTTCACCGTTACACGGCGACGAATTCATGTTGTGCCGGGAGTTCAGCGCGCCCTCTAAGCCATATGCGCTGATGATTGTACAGGTCACGCTGAACTGCCGCAGCAAGCTTTGACCGGGCTGCCATAGGCTTACGGTTTTATTTATTTTTGCTTGTAAAAATGAAGCCCTGATTATCGAATGGCATTCAAAAGCTTTTTATCTCAATGTATGTCTGCGATGAAAACGGGATTCGACGAATCTCAGGTACCCGATGTACCGCTTGAAAGCGCATCAATAAAGCTGGCCAGTTGAATGTCCCGTTCAGTCAGGCCATCGGCATCATGCGTTGAAAGTGTGATGTCGAGCGTGTTGTAGACGTTGAACCATTCGGGATGGTGATTCATTTCCTGCGCCTTGATCGCAACGCGCGTCATGAAACCAAAGGCTTCGTTGAAATCGGCAAAACGTAGATGCCGCTGGATTGCATCACGCCCGGGGATGAGTTGCCACTCCGTCAAGGGGGCGAGCAGTTGGGTGCGTTGTTCGGGGGTCAGGGTCGGAATCATCGTGTTGTCTTGGTTGGCGAAGGGATTCAAACAAAATAGGTTGCAGGTACGGTGCTTGCTGTATGGCGTGTCATCTGCACGTGCATGCAGGTGCATCAATTCATCAGACATCTGCGTCATCGGGCCAGCCTTCCCGGGTGCCCTGCGTCAGCACCTGGTCGCCTGGCTGAATATCGCCTGCGGCAAACGAAGTGCTGTGGACTAGCCTGGCAAGCAACGGAGCGAAATCCGTTTGAGCGACATCGAATAACTGGTCAAAGTCGTTAATGACGAAATACGTTTTTTGGAATGTGTCGATCCTGTAACGCGTTTGCATCACGCGTTCGAGATTGAAGCCAAGCCGGTTCGGCGCTGCGCTTTGCTGGCTGTAGAGCGTTTCACTTTTACTGGACACAATGCCCGCGCCGTAGATCTTCACGCCGTTTGGGCTTGTGGCATCGCGCACCAGACCGAATTCGACCGTGTACCAGTACAGCCTTGCCAGCAAGGTCAGTGCATTGGGATCGGCAATGCTTGCGGCAAGCGCAGCGCGGCCATAAGCGTACATGTAGTCAGCGAAGGCAGGATCAATCAGCAAAGGCACATGGCCGAACAGGTCGTGAAAACAGTCGGGTTCTTGCAGGTAATCGAGCTGGTCTGGGCGGCGCATCCACCATGTAACCGGAAAACGCCGGTTTGCCAAGTGTTCGAAGAACACGTGATCCGGTACGAGTCCGGGCACAGCGACAATTTCCCAGCCAGTGGCAGGCATCAGGCGTGCATTGACTGCTGCGAATGAAGGCACATACTCGGGTGATAGGTCGAGCCGCCTCACGCCCTCAAGAAAAGCATCGCAAGCGCGCCCCTTGAGCAAGGTAGTCTGGCGCGTGTATAGCTGCGTCCAGACGGCGTAATCGACCTTGGTGTATTGATCAATGGGCTGTTCGAGGGTGAAATCGGCGCGAGTTTTAACGCCTGCGTCGAACTGCTCCTGAAGTTTCGCGGTGCGGTGCATGGGCATGATGGGTGCCTGCTCTGAGGAGCATGGAGCTAAATAAAGTGACTCTAGTTTAGGTCGCGGCTCGTGCGGGAAGGGCGCAAAGATCGTGAGCTTCATCTCAGGAATGCGATAATTGCGCATTAAAAGCATATTTGATACGGAAATAAATCATGTTTGAACTTGATCACTTTGATCTCGCGCTTCTCGACTTGCTTCAGCGCTTTGGTCGCGCGACCCATCAGCAACTGGGCGAACAAGTGCCGCTGTCGCCGTCGCAAATCGGCCGACGTTTGCAGCGACTGGAGGCGGTGGGCGTAGTGGAAGGGTATCGGGTCATGCTACGGCCTGAAAAGCTGGGCTTGGGCGTGACGGCGTTTACGAGTCTCAAGCTCAAGCATCACGGGGATTCGATCATCGAGCAGTTCCAGCAGCAAATCGAAGTGCTGCCCGAAGTGCTCGAATGTCACGCGGTGGTGGGCGATGCGGATTATTTGCTGCGCATTGTCGCGCCGGATCTGAATGCGCTTTCTTCGTTCGTGATGAAAAAACTGATGCGTGTGCCTGGCGTGGACAGCGTGCGTTCGAACATCGTGTTAACCACCTTCAAACGCAATGGGCCACTGCCGCTCGGGCATCTCACGCCAGGTGCGGCCGTCAGCCTGTGAGGCCAGCGGCTCAGGGTTGTATTGACGCTGGCGCTGGCGGCCGGTGCTGGGAACGTTATGTGGCAGGAGGATCATCCTGATTGAGCAAATCGACATATGCCACCGCTACAAGATCCGTTTCATGCACGCCGAGCTTGTCGAACAGGGCACGGGCTTCCGCCTGGCCTTCTTCCTCATCGTCGTTCTGGGCCAGTACGACTTCGAGTTCGACAAAGTCGCCTAATCCATCTACCCGATCCAGATGAATCCGCGTGCGTCCCGTGAGATACACCTGACGCTCCTTCGTCACAATGCCGCGCGTGGTCAGCGCGGTGGCAAGTAACGCATGCATCGCTTCGGGATTGGTGACGGGGCTACGGGTGTAGTACGACGCCTTCGGGCTCTCGCAGTCGTCGCGCTGATAGAAAATCAGTTCAGCCGGCGTGCCATCGTCGAACTGGCGCAACTTCAACCGGCCACGTGGCACATCATAGAAAAAATCCTGCTGACGAAAGATAAGGGGTGCCTCGGGCGAGAGTTCAGCGGCACGTGCCCGAAGTTGCTCGAGGTTTTGTGCACGGGCTTTGATTTCGATATTGCGAGCCATATGACTTCCTGTTGAAGGATGAAGGGCGAAGGATGAATTCCGGGTTCAGATCAGCCATTGTTGTTCGATCAGTTTGAGTGCGGCGGCGATGGCGGGTTCGTTGCTGCGTTCCGCCAGTGCGATAAAACTGAGCTGGGTTGGCACGGTGATACCTTCCACCACGGTGAGCGCGTGTGCATGTGCTTCAGCGATAGCCGTGGCATCGCGCACCAGGGTTAGGCCAACGCCTGATTTGAGCAGATCCAGCATCGACGGTTCCTGATCGACTTCGGCGACTTTGACGGGCGTGGCGCCCGCCTCGGCAAAACGCCGTGACAGCAGCCGGTGATGTGCCGAGGCCGGCGGCGTCCAGATCCATGGTAGTTCCGCCAGCGCGCGCCAGTCACGCGCGCCCTTCACTCGTTCACGCCAGCCTGCGGGAGCCAGCACGTGATATTGAAAGTGTGTCAGTGTCAGCGTGGAAAACAGCGTCGCGTTGCGTGTTTCGTCTTCCCCTGGCTGGCCGATGTAATAGCCCACATCCAGCTCGCCTGCGCGAACCCGTTCCAGCACCCAACCTGACATGCCGTGCTGTAGGGCGGTTTCAACATGCGGCCAGGTTTCAACCAGCTGTTTTAAAAATCCCCCCAACCGTAAAAAAGCCGGATCGAGGATCGTGCCGATTCGCAGCCGCCCACGCACCTCTTGGTGCAATGCGATAGCGGCGCGCTGAACTTCTCCGACTGCACTTAACGCACGTTCGACATGAGGCAGGAGCGTTTGGCCGTCATGCGTCAGCACGAGGCCGTGCGACGTGCGGGTGAAAAGGCTCATGCCGAGCGCGTTTTGCAAATGCTTGATTTGCAGGCTCACGGCAGGTTGGGTCAGATGTAGCTGGGCTGCGGCGCGCGTCAGGTTGCCTTCGCGTGCGACGGTGACAAATGCCCGGAGAAGAGTCAGGTCCATGTCTTGATATTAGCCCGGCTTATATCGCATGTGAGCCGAACTCATTGGATTTTCTGCTGCATTGCCGCTTACGCTGCTGGGCGAGCGGGATGGTTGCGGTGCTTTTTTCGTGTGCCGTGCGCCCTTTCACGAATATTCCATTCACTGAACACTGAATAGCGACAGAGGATAGACATCATGAGCGAGACCGATCAAGGCGCCACCCAGGTGCGGACCTTGCCCCATGTCATAGGTGGCCAGGCTATAGCGGGTGCCAGTGGGCGCTTTGGCGACGTATTCAATCCTGCGTTAGGCGAGGTGACGGCGCGCGTCCCGCTGGCCAGCGTTGCTGAGGTGGATGCCGCGGTGGCAGCGGCCAAAGCCGCTTTCGCCGCGTGGAGCGAGACAGCGCCGATCAAGCGTGCCCGCGTGCTGTTCAAGTTCAAGGAGTTGCTGGACCGGCATCACGATGAACTGGCGGAGCTGATTACCCGCGAGCATGGCAAGGTGCGTGGGGATGCCCATGGCGAGGTCATGCGCGGCATTGAGATTGTCGAATTTGCCTGCGGTATTCCGAATCTGTTGAAAACGGATTTCACGGACCAGATCGGCGGGGGATTGATAACTGGAATTTGCGTCAGCCGCTCGGTGTAGTGGCGGGCGTCACGCCCTTTAATTTCCCGATGATGGTGCCATGCTGGATGTTTCCTCTCGCTATCGCCTGCGGCAATACGTTTGTGCTGAAACCCTCGGAGCGCGACCCATCGGTGGCGATTCGTCTGGCGCAACTGCTGAAGGAAGCGGGTTTGCCCGATGGGGTTTTCAACGTCGTGCATGGCGACAAGGTCGCGGTTGATGCGTTGCTGGCCCATCCCGATGTCAGCGCGCTGTCGTTTGTCGGTTCGACACCGATTGCGGAATACATCTACACCGAGGGCACGAAGCGCGGCAAACGTGTTCAGGCGCTCGGCGGTGCGAAGAATCATCTGGTTGTGATGCCCGATGCCGATCTGGATCAGGCAGTCGATGCCTTGATGGGGGCCGCTTATGGATCTGCCGGTGAGCGCTGCATGGCGATTTCCGTGGCGGTCGCGGTGGGTACGGTTGCTGAGGAACTGATTGCGCGTCTCGCGCCAAGAGTAAAAGCACTGAAGATTCGTAATGGCCTGGATGCCGATGCTGAGATGGGGCCGCTGGTGAGCGCTGGGCATCGGCAGAAAGTAGAAGGCTATATCGAAGCCGGGATTGCCGCGGGCGCGAAGCTGGTGGTGGATGGTCGTGGGCATCAGGTCGCAGGGCACGAACGCGGGTTTTTTCTGGGTGGCACGCTGTTCGATCAGGTGCAGACTGGGATGACGATTTATCAGGAAGAAATTTTTGGGCCGGTGCTGTGCATTGTGCGAGTGCCTGATCTGGCTTCGGCGGTGACGTTGATCAACGCACATGAATTTGCCAACGGTGTGTCGTGCTTTACCTCGGATGGCGGGGCGGCACGCGCGTTTTCACGGCAGATTCAGGTAGGCATGGTGGGGATCAATGTGCCGATTCCAGTGCCTATGGCATGGCATTCGTTTGGCGGCTGGAAGCGCTCGCTTTTTGGTGATCACCATGCGTATGGCGAAGAAGGCGTGCGTTTTTATACGCGCTACAAGAGCATCATGCAGCGCTGGCCGGACAGCATTGCCAAAGGGGCGGAGTTCACCATGCCCGTTGCCAGTTGATTCAAGTTACCCAGGTGCCACCCAGGTGAAGCCGATCACGCACGAAATGCACGGAATGCACGGAATGCACGGAACACACGATAAGGCGCGGGCTCAGGTGGGGGCGGTATTCGACTACATCGTCGTGGGCGCGGGCACGGCGGGGTGTGTCCTGGCCAACCGTTTGAGCGAGGACGCTGGGGTGTCGGTGCTGCTGGTCGAGGCGGGCGGCAAAGACACGTACCCATGGATCCACATCCCGGTAGGTTACTTGTATTGCATCGGTAATCCGCGTACAGACTGGCTTTATCAAACGCACGCTGAACCGGGTCTGAATGGGCGTTCGTTAGCGTATCCGCGTGGCAGGGTGCTGGGTGGCAGTTCGTCGATCAACGGCATGATTTACATGCGCGGCCAGCGTGAGGATTACGACGAATGGGCGAATCTGACACAGGATAGCGCCTGGTCGTGGGATGCGGTTTTGCCGGTATTTAAACGCAGCGAAGATCACTACGGTGGCGCGAATGCATGGCATGGCGCGGGTGGGCCATGGCGTGTCGAGCGCCAGCGTCTTTCGTGGACCCTCCTCGATGCTTTTGCCCAGGCGGCTCAGCAAATGGGTCTGCGCGCGACGGATGATTTCAATCGCGGTGATAACTCAGGGGTCGGCTACTTCGATGTGAACCAGAAGCGTGGCATACGGTGGAGTGCGGCCAGGGCTTTTTTACGCCCCGCCTCTGGACGCCCGAACCTGACCGTATGGACCCATGCTCATGTGCAGCGTCTTGTGTTTGAAGGTCAGCGTTGCCGTGGCATTGCATATCGCTGCGATGGCGTTGAACAAACCGTACGGGCACGCTGCGAGGTTGTGCTCAGCGCGGGTGCGGTGAATTCACCACAATTACTTGAGCTGTCCGGCATTGGTGCGGCAGCTCGCCTGCGCAACCTGGGTCTGGATGTGCGTCAGGATTTACCCGGTGTAGGTGAGAATCTTCAAGATCATTTGCAGTTGCGTATGTCGTATCGGGTGAATGGTGTGTCCACCCTGAATACAGCTTCGGCGCACTGGTGGGGCAAGACACGTATTGCTCTGGAATATGCGTTGTTCCGGCGTGGAGCGATGTCGATGGCACCCTCCCAACTGGGCGTCTTTGCGCGCTCTGATCCGGACCATCCTGCTCAGGGACGGCCCGATCTGGAGTACCACGTCCAGCCGTTATCGCTGGAGCGTTTCGGAGAGCCCTTGCATCGCGTCAATGCATTTACTGCCTCAGTGTGTTCATTACGTCCCACTTCGCGTGGCAGTGTGCATATTGAATCACGCGATCCTCATGTACCTCCCTTGATTGCTCCGAACTATCTGGCAACGGACGAAGACCGGCATGTTGCAGCGAATGCCTTGCGTCTGACGCGCCGAATCATCGCGGCACCCGCGCTAGCGCGCTATCAGCCACAAGAGTTACGGCCTGGCATGGCTTACCAGACCGAAGCAGAACTGCAGCAAGCCGCAAGCGAGATCGGCACGACTATTTTTCATCCTGTGGGCACGTGCCGCATGGGTCAGGTGAGTGACCCTTTGGCGGTGGTTGACTCGCATCTGCGCGTGATCGGTGTAGCCGGGCTGCGTGTGGTGGATGCCTCGGTCATGCCGGTGATTACCTCAGGCAATACGAATTCACCCACGTTGATGATCGCTGAACGTGCGGCCGGGTTACTGCGTGCGGCACGCCGCCAGCGCACGGTGGATTAAGCGGTATTCGTGTAAACGCATTGCACCAGATAGATGCGCTAGACGATATTCAGATTATCTAAGTGAAAATCCCAATGAATTCAATACGCTAATAGCGCGACAATGCGCTCATGTTATGTGACGCGATGCGGGGAGCATCGGGATGTGCGTCCCACTAGCACGGGCGCGCAGCTTTTGCTGCCGCCGTCAAAAGCCGCGCGGGCGCTGATCCTCTGCATCGCCTGACTCCGTATGGAAGGGAACATGATTCTCGGCGACACGATTCTGGAAACGTGCGATCTGACTAAAGAATTCAAAGGGTTTACCGCAGTAGATGGGGTCAATTTACGTGTGCGTCGAGGATCAATTCATGCATTGATTGGGCCCAACGGCGCGGGAAAAACCACCTGTTTTAATCTGCTTACCAAATTTCTTGAGCCTTCAGCGGGGCAAATTTTTTTCAACGGTATCGACATTACACATGAGCGTCCTGCGCAAATCGCCCGGCGCGGGATTATCCGGTCATTCCAGATTTCTGCCGTTTTTCCGCATTTAACGGCATTGCAAAACGTTCGCATTGGGCTACAACGAAAACTCGGTACGGCATTTCATTTTTGGCGCAGCGAGCGCACGCTGCGCCAACTCAATGATCGTGCGCTGGATCTGCTCACTCAGGTCGACCTGGCGGATTTCGCTGCGAAGCCGGCTGCCGAACTCTCGTATGGCCGAAAACGCGCGCTTGAGATCGCCACGACCCTGGCGATGGAGCCGGAATTAATGTTGCTCGATGAGCCCACCCAGGGGATGGGCCATGAGGATGTTGAACGTGTGACCGTGCTGATTCAAAAGGTCTCTAGTGGGCGAACCATTCTCATGGTCGAGCACAACATGAACGTTATCGCGGGCATCTCGGACACGATAACGGTCTTGCAACGCGGTGAAGTGCTAGCGGAAGGGCGCTATGCCGAAGTCTCGAAAAATCCGCTCGTCATGCAAGCCTATATGGGGAGCGCAGATATGGCGCTTGCTGGAGCGTATTCGTGAGCGCCGCGCTAGAGATCGAAAATTTACATGCCTGGTACGGTGAGTCGCATATTCTGCATGGCGTTGATATGCGCGTGCAGCATGGTGAGGTCGTCACGTTGCTGGGCCGAAACGGAGCAGGACGCTCGACTACCTTGCGCGCCATCATGGGCCTGACGGGCCGCCGTAGAGGATCGGTTCGCATTGGGATGAGCGAAACCATCAGGATGCCGACGTATCGTATTGCGCATTGCGGCGTCGGCTATTGCCCTGAAGAACGCGGGATTTTTTCGAGTTTGTCGTGCGTGGAAAACATGCTGCTTCCGCCGTCTGTCGGAGACGTCGCGCATACGATGTCGCTCGAAGAGATTTACCAGATGTTTCCCAATCTTAAAGAGCATCAGATGAGTCAAGGTACTCGTCTCTCTGGTGGTGAGCAGCAAATGCTAGCCATGGCGCGTATTTTGCGTACGGGAGCGAGTTTGCTATTGCTCGATGAGATTTCCGAGGGGCTCGCTCCCGTGATTGTGCAGGCGCTGGCCCGTATGATCGTGACACTTAAGGCGAGGGGCTACACGATCGTCATGGTTGAGCAGAACTTTCGTTTCGCTGCGCCGCTCGCAGATCATTTCTATGTCATGGAACATGGCCGCATCGTCGAACATTTCAATGCGGCAGCGCTGCCGGGAAAGACAGCGGTAATACACGAATTGCTCGGCCTATAAGCGTTTTATCTAATACAGAAAATAACAACAAAGGATAAATACAACACGAGTAGAACAGGAGACAAACATGAAACTGAAAATACTCACGCGTTTGATGTCGCGTTGCTTCGCTGTTACGGCAGGCATGGCATTGACGATAGGCAGCGTGCAGGCGGCAAACGATACCGTCAAGATCGGTTTTATTACCGACATGTCTGGGCTGTATGCGGATATTGATGGGCCGGGTGGTCTTGAGGCGATCCGCATGGCAGTGGCTGATTTCGGCGGCAAGGTGAATGGACGGCCAATTCAGGTGGTGTATGCCGATCATCAGAATAAGGCCGATATCGCGGCGTCACGGGCACGTGAGTGGTTCGACCGCGATGGCGTGGATATGTTGATTGGCGGCACGAATTCGGCAACTGGGCTTGCGATGAATCAGGTCGCGGGTGAAAAGCACAAGGTTTATTTCAGCATTGGTGCTGGGGCCGATTCGCTGACCAATGAGCAATGTACGCCGTACACCGTGCATTACGCCTATGACACTACGGCGCTGGCTAAAGGCACGGGGTCGGCGGTGACGAAGCAGGGCGGCAAGTCATGGTTTTTTTTGACGGCGGATTACGCATTCGGTAAAGCTCTCGAAAAAAATACGGCCAACGTGGTGAAAGAAAATGGCGGTCAGGTACTTGGATCGGTGCGGCATCCATTATCGGCATCCGATTTTTCTTCGTTTTTGCTTCAGGCACAGGCTTCGAAGGCCCAGGTGCTGGGACTGGCGAATGCGGGGGGCGATACGATCAACGCGATCAAGGCTGCCAGGGAATTCGGTATCACACGTTCGATGAAGATCGCGGCGTTGCTGGTGTTTATCAACGATATCCATAGCCTTGGGCTGGAAACTACCCAGGGGCTTGTGCTGACCGATAGCTGGTACTGGAACAAGGATGCGAATACGCGCAAATGGTCGAAGCGTTATTTCGACAAGATGCGAAAAATGCCTTCCAGTCTTCAGGCCGCTGATTATTCCGCCACGATGAATTATCTGAAAGCGGTGCAGGCAGTGGGATCGACAGATGCCGACAAAGTTATGACGCAACTTAAGGCGCAGAAGATCGACGACTTCTTTGCTAAAGGCTATGTGCGTCGGGATGGCAGCATGATTCACGACATGTACCTGATGCAGGTTAAAACACCTGCCGAATCAAAAGAGCCGTGGGATTACTACAAAATCATTGCCACCATTCCTGGTGAACAGGCATTTACAACACGGCAGGAAACGCGCTGCGCACTATGGAAGTGACGTATGTGAATCGGGATGCAAGGCGGCAAACGGATTGCCACTTTGCGATGACGTATTTTCCTGGCGACAGATGACGGGTTGAAGGTTCGATGGATATCCTGGGCGTTCCATTGCCGGCGATGCTGAGCCAGTTGTTGCTCGGGCTCGTGAACGGCTCGTTTTATGCGATGTTGAGTTTGGGCCTCGCGGTGATTTTTGGCTTGCTCAATATCATCAACTTTGCTCATGGCGCGCTTTTCATGCTTGGCGCGATGCTTACATGGATGGGGTTGTCGTACCTTGGCCTCTCCTACTGGATCATGCTGGTACTGGCTCCAGCCCTTGCGGGGTTATTGGGCATCCTGATTGAGCGCACCCTGTTGCGCAGGATTTATCACGTCGACCATCTATATGGGCTTCTGCTGACATTTGGCCTGACGCTGGTGATCGAAGGTGTGTTCCATACGTTCTATGGTTCCTCCGGGCAGCCTTATGACGTACCGCAGGCGCTATCGGGGGTGAGCAATCTGGGCTTCATGTTTTTGCC
Organism: Paraburkholderia hayleyella; assembly: GCF_009455685.1. NCBI lineage: Bacteria > Pseudomonadati > Pseudomonadota > Betaproteobacteria > Burkholderiales > Burkholderiaceae > Paraburkholderia > Paraburkholderia hayleyella. Next base: position 271,553 of record NZ_QPES01000001.1, read on the forward strand.
GAACTATCGTGCATGGGTCGTCGTGGTATCGCTGGTGGTGTGTTTTGCAACGTGGTTCATGATCGAAAAAACCCAGCTCGGAATGTATTTGCGAGCAGGCACCGAGAACCCGCGTCTTGTGGAAGCATTTGGCATCAACGTGCCGCGAATGATTACGCTGACCTATGGCTTTGGCGTTGCATTGGCTGCGTTTGCGGGGGTGCTGGCAGCTCCGGTTATTCAGATTTCACCGTTGATGGGGCAACCGGTGATCATCACGGTATTTGCGGTGGTGGTGATTGGCGGCATGGGCTCGATTCCCGGTTCGATTTTGACGGGACTGATGCTAGGCGTGATTGAAGGATTAACGCGCGTTTTTTATCCGGAGGCATCGGCGACGGTCGTCTTCATCATCATGGCGCTGGTATTGCTGGTGCGGCCGGCAGGCATCTTTGGCAAGGAAAAATAATGCAAAAAAAAGCGTTCTATACGCTATTGCTGCTGGGTCTGGTTCTCGCGCCATGGATAGGGGCTTATCCACTCTTCGTGATGAAGATGCTGTGTTTCGCGCTCTTTGCCTCGGCCTTCAACCTGTTGCTGGGATATACCGGGTTGCTGTCGTTTGGTCACGCCATGTTTCTCGCTACCGCGGGATATGCGACGGGCTACACCATTCAGACATGGGGCTTTTCACCGGAGCTTGGAGTACTCGCTGGAACCGTTGCCGCAATGCTACTTGGCATGATTGTTGGTTTCTTTGCGATTCGCTGCCAGGGCATTTACTTTGCGATGGTGACATTGGCTTTCGCGCAGATGATGTATTTCATTTACTTGCAGGCCCCGTTTACCCATGGCGAAGATGGCTTGCAAGGGGTGCCGCGCGGCAGCTTGTTTGGGCTGCTCGATCTGTCATCAGATATCGTGCTCTATTACGTTGTGTTGACGGTAATGGCCTTGGTGTTCTTGCTGATTGTGCGCATCGTTCATTCTCCATTTGGACAGGTGCTGGTCGCCATTAAAGAAAATGAACCAAGAGCGGTCTCGCTAGGTTATGACGCGGCCCGCTTCAAATTGCTCGCGTTTGTGCTGTCGGCGGGGCTGAGCGGGCTGGCAGGATCGCTGAAAGTACTGGTGCTGGGGTTTGAGACGCTCGGCGATGCCTATTGGACGATGTCCGGTCTTGTTGTACTGATGACGCTCATCGGTGGCATGGGGACGCTCTGTGGCCCTTTGCTGGGGGCAGCGCTGATCGTCGTTCTGGAAGACCGGCTGGGCGATCTGGGGAACGTGCTGGCAACAGTGACAGGTATCAGCTGGTTTCGGACATTCGGCGAGTCAGTCACGATTGTCACTGGACTGATTTTTATCGTGTGTGTCCTGGTGTTTCGACGGGGTATCGTCGGTGAGATCGTGGCTCGGACCAGGGTTTTACGCAGCCAGGATAATTAATCTGGTATCCGATCCATATGGGCGAAGCTATATGGCTTTATCCATGCTGCATTAAATATTTTGGTGAATAGAACAATCATGTTACTGGTCAGTTTTTTCTGTTAATCATTAAGCTGGGATATGCCTAGGGTAAATGCTAGTTGTTCACTTCTGAGCGCTTGTTTAATCTTCGCCTAGTTCTGATGCACGCTGAATTTTGCAGGTGGAGAACGAGGAGACAATGAGGCACTCAGTGCCCAGGAAAGCGCTACCAGATTAACGTCTGGTGGCGCTTTTTATTTGCCCGTCTGTTTTGTCTATCTGTGCCTTTTATGAATGTTTTCACTGGATTAGCAGATTCGCTTTGCCTTTTATTTTTATGCTTGGCGCATTTTTTTACGTCCGCTAAACTCGGTAATTGCCGACCATATAGTCGGTGATTGCATCAATCATCACGATTAGCTTACTGACGTATTAATTCCGTTCATTAAGTGCCGCGCTGAGGGCTATATCGCCAGCGCGCATGCAAGTCGAGATGTTTTTTTGCTGTATGCAGTCACCCGTTAGGGCGATGACACCCAATCACCCCGGCAGTCGAGCCGGAAAATACAAAACCCAAAACACACTACGCAATATGCGCGAAGCGGGCGCATGGAGACTGACGATGAACATGAAGTATTGGATACGGGCTGGCATTGTGATGGTGCTGACAGGCATGGCAGGCGCGGTGGTGGCACAGGTCAAGATCGGAGTCACGCTGTCGGCGACGGGGGCCGCAGCCTCGCTTGGAATTCCTGAGAAGAACACTATTGCGCTACTGCCCAAAGAGATTGGCGGCAAGACCGTGCAGTACATCGTGCTTGACGATGCATCGGATACCAGCCGTGCTGTGCAAAACACCCGCAAGCTGATTGACGAGGATCACGTGGATGCAATCATCGGTTCGACCATGACGCCTAATACGCTGGCGATGCTTGGGCCTGTCGCCGGGAGCCGGACACCGATGATCTCATTGGCGGCCTCCGCCGCCATTGTCGAGCCCATGGATGCGAAGCGTGCATGGGCTTTCAAGGCGCCGCAAAACGACAGCCTGATGGCTGATGCCATCGCTGAATACATGGCTAAACACGGTGTGAAGACGGTCGGGTTCATCGGGTTCTCGGATGCCTATGGCGAGAACTGGTACACGGTGTTCAGCACAGCGGCGAAGGCACATCAGTTGAAGCTGGTGGCAAACGAGCGCTATAACCGCACGGACGCTTCGGTTATCGGGCAGGTGCTGAAAACCATGGCAGCCAACCCGGATGCCGTGCTGATCGCGGGCGCGGGCACTCCGGCGGCGTTGCCCGCGAAAGGGCTTAAGGCGCGCGGCTACAAAGGCAAGATTTATCAGACCCACGGCGTAGCGAACAATGATTTTCTGCGCGTATGCGGCAAAGATTGCGACGGCGAGTTATTGCCTGCGGGCCCTATCCTCGTGACGGAACAGCTACCTGCTTCGAACCCGGCGAAACAATCTTCACAGGCGTACAAGAGCGCTTATGAAAAAGCTTACGGTGCAGGTTCGGTATCGACCTTTGGCGCGCATGCATGGGATGCGGGACAGATGTTGCAGCAGGCTATCCCTGTGGCGTTGAAAAAAGCCCAGCCGGGGACGCCGGCTTTCCGCGAAGCGTTGCGTGCGGCATTAGAGAACCTCAAGGATGTCCCGCTTGCACACGGCATCATGAATACCACTCCTGCGGACCATAACGGTCTGGATAAACGCGCACGCGTGATCGTGCAGATTGTCGATGGTAAGTGGACATTGCAAAACGACTGATCCGATGCCGTATGTGGTGATCCGGCGGTGTGGCCAGTGCGCTGGCTGCGCCGTTTTTTTTGGGTGCATACATCGGCGTTCGCTCCGGTTCGATGCAAACGTTCGAGGATGACGAACAATGGATTTATCAATCGCCGCGATCCTGGCTCAAGATGGCATAACCACCGGTGCGATTTACGCGTTGCTGGCGCTAGCGCTGGTGCTGGTGTTTTCTGTCACACGGGTGATCTTCATTCCGCAAGGGGAGTTTGTAGCCTATGGCGCACTCACCTTGGCGGCGCTGCAAACCCGGAGTTTTCCGGCTACCTGTTGGCTCTTGCTGGCATTCGGCGCGGCGTGTTTTGCCGCGGACTGCGCCGGGCTAATGCGCCATGCGGAGCGGCGCCGTCATCTCAGGCGGACTTTGGCTGCATTAGCGGGTAAATATCTGCTGTTTCCCGTGGCCGTTTATGCGCTCACACGGATGATGTTGATGCAGCCGTTGCCGATGATCGTGCAAATTGCGTTGACGCTACTCATCATCATTCCAATGGGGCCGTTTGTGTACCGCTTGGCGTATGAACCTGTCGCTGAGGCGAGCACGTTATTGTTGCTGATCATCGCCGTGGCGGTGCATTTTGTGCTGGTTGGGCTTGGGCTGGTGATGTTCGGTGCGGAGGGGTCGCGTACCACGCCGTTTTCAGAGGTCACCTATAACTTGGGCGGTCTGTTGATCTCTGGACAAAGCCTATGGGTTGTCGGCACGGCAGCCGTCTTGATCGTGGCGTTGTACCTGTACTTTGGCCGGACGATGTCTGGCAAAGCTTTGCGTGCAACATCCGTGAACCGGCTGGGGGCTCAATTAGTTGGCATTGGCACCGCTCAGGCAGGGCGTCTGGCGTTCACGTTAGCCGCTGGTCTGGGCGCATTGTGCGGCATTCTTGTCGCGCCACTCACGACCATTTACTACGACTCGGGCTTTTTAATCGGGCTCAAGGGGTTTGTCGGCGCAATCATCGGCGGGCTGGTCAGCTATCCGCTCGCGGCGGCTGGAGCGGTACTGGTGGGCTTGCTGGAATCCTGGTCATCGTTTTGGGCAAGTGCCTACAAGGAAGTGATCGTATTCACGCTCATCATTCCTGTGCTGCTATGGCGCAGCCTGGTCACCCCGCATGTTGAAGAAGACGAGGAGTGAACCGATGAAACGCATGATGCAAAACCGCTTCTTCTGGTGCTTTCTAGTCGTGATGTTCACCTTGCCGGTGCTGCCGCAGCCGCTGCGCATGCCGGAGTACTGGGTCACGCTACTGAACTACATCGGGCTGTACTCGATCGTGGCAATTGGGCTTGTGCTGCTGACTGGCATTGGCGGGATGACAAGTTTTGGGCAGGCCGCGTTTGTGGGTCTTGGTGCTTACACTACGGCATACCTGACGACGCGTTTTGCTGTGTCGCCATGGTTCGCACTGGTGGCGGGTGTGCTGTTGACTGCGCTGGTTGCCTTGATTTTGGGTCTGGTGACGATGCGCTTATCAGGACATTTTTTGCCGCTGGGCACGATTGCGTGGGGGCTCGCGTTATTTTTCCTCTTTGGCAATCTTGATTGGCTAGGGAAATACGATGGCATTAATGGCATTCCCGTACTCAATGTTCTGGGTTTTCAGCTGGAGTCAGGGCGACAGATTTACTACCTGATCTGGATCGTTGTGCTGGCCGCGATTGTATCGGTGCAAAACCTGCTGAATAGCCGGCCAGGACGGGCAATCCGGGCGTTGCGCGGGGGCGGGGTGATGGCCGAGGCAATGGGGGTGAACACGGCCTGGATGCGGGTGGTGATATTCGTTTATGCCGCTGTATTGGCTGCGGTTTCCGGCTTTCTCTACGCGCATTTGCAGCGAGCGGTGAACCCGACACCGTTTGGGCTTAACCATGGCATTGAGTTCCTGTTCATGGCGGTGGTAGGTGGGATTTCACATGTTTGGGGCGCTGTGTTGGGCGCGGCAATTGTCACGTTCTTGCAGGATTATCTTCAGACGATATTGCCCCGCTTGCTGGGTGAAAACGGCAACTTTGAAATCATTGTGTTCGGTATTTTGATGGTGGGGTTGCTTCAATATTCACGGCAAGGGGTCTGGCCATATGTCGCGCGAATATTTACGCGGTTTTCCCCGGTGGCATTACCTGTTTGTGCTGAGGAACATGTTGTGCCACCGCCTTTACCCTTACCGCAACGAGCGAGGCCCGATGCGGGCACGGTACTTTTGTCCGTGAACAAGGCGAGAAAGCAGTTTGGAGGTTTGGTCGCCGTCAACGATGTGAGTTTCGAAGTCAGCGCGGGCCAGATTCTTGGACTGATTGGCCCTAATGGCGCTGGAAAATCAACGACGTTTAACCTGGTTAGCGGCACATTACCGGTAACAAGCGGTGAGATATTTTTTCAGGGCGAGCGAATTGATGGACTCCACGCGCGTGACATTGTGCGGCGGGGCATTGGCCGTACGTTTCAGCACGTCAAGTTGCTTCCGGGTATGACGGTGCTCGAAAATGTTGCGCTGGGCGCCCATTTGCGCGGATGGGCTGGAGTATGGCGAAGCATTGTCAAATTGAACGGTAGGGAGGAGGCTCGTTTGATGGCTGAGGCTGTCAGGCAGATTGAACGGGTTGGGCTGGCGGCCTATATACATCACGATGCGGGGAGTCTGGCACTAGGGCAGCAACGAGTTCTGGAAATTGCTCGAGCCTTGTGTTGCGACCCCACATTGCTTTTGCTGGATGAGCCAGCTGCAGGCTTGCGATATCAGGAGAAACAGCAACTGGCAGAATTGCTGCACAAACTTAAAGACGATGGCATGAGCATTCTGCTGGTTGAGCATGACATGGATTTCGTGATGAATCTTGCTGATCGCCTTGTTGTGATGGAATTTGGGACATGTATTGCGCAGGGGCTGCCGCGTGATGTGCAAAATGACCCGGCTGTGCTGGAAGCTTATCTCGGCGGGGTGGAGTGATGGTGATGACGATGGCTATGGCTATGGCGATGAAACATGATGTTTCCATGAATTCCCATGCCCCCATTTTGCGAGTCAATGCCCTGTCGGTCCGCTATGGCAAGGTAGAGGCTTTGCGCCAAGTTGGAATTGAAGTAAAGCCTGGGCAGATTGTTTCAGTGATAGGGCCCAATGGCGCGGGTAAATCGACATTGCTCAATACGATCATGGGTGCGCTACCTGCGGCCGGGTATGCCAAGGGGCCCGTTTTTTATCGTGGTGAAGATGTCAGTGCGATGCCGGTTGAGAAACGAGTCGCGCGTGGCATGTGCCTGGTACCAGAAAAGCGCGAGTTATTTTCGACAATGACGGTTGAGGATAATTTGTCGCTGGGTGCATATCGACGTAAACGAGCGGGCGAACATGATTACCTGGATCAGTTGGAGCCCGTGTTTGGACTTTTTCCGCGTTTAAGGGAGCGATATAAGCAGCTTGCTGGAACATTGTCTGGTGGGGAGCGGCAGATGCTAGCGCTTGGGCGGGCATTGATGGGTAAACCGGACCTGCTCATGCTTGATGAACCCAGCCTCGGATTGGCTCCGCTCATTGTGAAGGAGCTTTTTCATATCATTAGCGCCTTACGGCGTACAGGCGTAGCGATATTGCTGATTGAGCAAAATGCACGGGCAGCGCTTCAGATTTCTGACTATGGCTATGTTTTGGAGACCGGTGAGCTTGTGTTAGAGGGGCCGGCCGATGATCTGGCAAAAACTCCTCGTGTGATTGAAGCCTACCTTGGCCTGGTTAAGAAGATTGCGGTGGAGTAGAAGCAAGACGAGTAGGTGAATTTGTTAGCTGTATCCGCTTAACGATAAATATGGACGGCGTGTTTCACGTGAAACACGCCGTTTTTATTGTGTTACCCGAATGGATGAGATTCGGGGCCTTAAGCGAACCCGTTATAATTCGCCATATATTTTCCTTAGAAAGGCTCGCGTGAGACGTGCGCGAGATCCACGATGCTTTATCCCACAGAATTTGACGTGATTGTTGTTGGTGGCGGCCATGCTGGTACGGAGGCCGCACTCGCTTCGGCCCGTATGGGCAATAAAACGTTACTCCTAACCCATAACATTGAAACGCTCGGCCAGATGAGCTGTAATCCGTCGATCGGTGGTATCGGCAAAGGCCATTTGGTCAAAGAGGTTGATGCATTGGGCGGTGCAATGGCCGCAGCGACCGACGAAAGTGGTATTCAGTTTCGTATTTTGAATTCATCAAAAGGTCCCGCCGTCCGGGCAACACGAGCTCAGGCCGATCGTTTGCTATATAAGCAGGCAATTCGGCACCGGCTCGAAAATCAGTCGAATCTCTGGCTATTTCAACAAGCGGTTGAAGATTTAATGGTCGAGGGTGACCGTGTAGTTGGGGCGGTGACTCAGGTTGGGGTTCGCTTTCGCTCGCGCGCGGTTGTACTGACAGCGGGGACATTTCTCGATGGCAAGATCCACGTTGGTTTAAACCACTATACCGGTGGTCGAGCAGGTGACCCCGCCGCAGTGTCTCTGTCCGCACGACTGAAAGAATTAAAACTGCCACAAGGGCGCTTAAAAACAGGCACGCCACCACGTATTGATGGACGTTCTATTGATTTCTCCAGGCTCGAAGCACAGCCGGGTGATCTTGATCCTATTCCCGTGTTTTCCTTTATGGGTCGAGTCGAACAACATCCACAGCAAGTGCCATGTTGGGTGACACATACGAATGCGCAAACGCATGACATTATTCGCAATGGCCTTGATCGCTCGCCGATGTACACGGGGGTGATAGAAGGAGTAGGGCCTCGCTATTGCCCGTCAATCGAAGACAAGATTCATCGTTTTGCAGCAAAAGAATCACATCAGATTTTCCTGGAACCCGAAGGCTTAACGACTAACGAGTTCTATCCCAATGGGATTTCGACTAGCCTGCCGTTCGATGTCCAGTTAGCGCTGGTTCATTCAATGAGAGGTTTGGAGTCGGCCCATATCCTTCGCCCTGGTTATGCGATTGAGTACGATTATTTCGATCCCCGAGGGCTTAAGGCCTCGCTGGAAACAAAAGCGATCAATGGCTTATTTTTTGCGGGACAGATCAATGGCACCACAGGTTATGAAGAAGCTGCTGCTCAAGGATTGTTGGCAGGTTTGAATGCGGGGCTTCAGGTTCAGGGAAGGGCTGCCTGGTGCCCACGTCGAGATCAGGCCTATCTGGGTGTTCTGGTTGATGATCTGGTGACACAAGGAGTATCCGAGCCTTATCGGATGTTTACCAGCCGAGCCGAGTATCGACTGAGCTTGCGTGAAGACAATGCTGATATGCGATTAACCGAGATCGGCCGCGAACTTGGCATTGTGGATGATGTCCGCTGGAGTGCTTTTAACCGAAAACGTGATGCCGTTTCACGTGAAACAGAGCGGCTGAGAACAACGTGGGTCAATCCCAGGACATTGCCCGCTGAAGAAGCAACTGCATTGCTTGGAAAGCCCATTGACCATGAATACAGTCTTGCTGATCTGCTTCGCCGGCCGGGCGTGCGTTACGAGGGCGTTTGTAGTTTGCTTCATGGCGCATGTGAACCAGAAGTTGCTTTGTCTGATGATGCTGTGCTTTTGGCTCAGATCAAGGAGCAGGTTGAGATCGGTATCAAGTATCAGGGTTATATCGACCGGCAGGCAGGGGAGATCGAACGTAATGAGTCACATGAAAACACTCGTCTTCCGGATGGGTTGGACTATGCAGAAGTGCGAGGATTGTCATTCGAGGCTCGCCAAAAGTTAATGCAGTTTCGCCCTGAGACCATTGGTCAAGCATCACGGATCTCAGGCATTACTCCTGCATCTATCTCACTGTTGATGGTTCATCTGAAGCGTGGGCTAGGGCGGCGCAGCATCGCCCGGCCCGATGATGTGTCGGCGGTGTGATGGCGGGGCATAAACATACTGATGTAGCAGGAAGCCGGGCAATGCTCGCCACGCTGTTGATGGCCGGTGCCGCTGAACTGAATCTCGATCTTGGTGAAATACAGCAACAGAAGCTTCTGGATTACGTCGCTTTGCTCGCCAAATGGAATACCGTCTACAACTTGACGGCTATTCGTGACCCGCGGCAAATGCTGATCCAGCATATTCTCGATTCCCTTTCGATCGTGCCGCACTTGGCTACGCGCGGGCCATCGGCCATCCTGGATGTGGGCTCAGGTGGGGGAGTGCCGGGTATTGTGCTTGCTATTGCATTGCCTGACTGGCATGTAACGTTAAATGACATTGTTCATAAAAAAACTGCTTTTCAGGTGCAAGCCAAATCTGAATTGGGTTTAAGCAATATTGCGGTGGTGACCGGCAGAGTAGAAACATTGCAGCCCGGCATGGGGGTTCCCGCGAAATTCGATGTGATCGTTTCCCGTGCTTTTGCGGAGCTGGCGGATTTCGTTACGCTGGCTCGCCATCTGGTCGCCAGTCGCGGAACGATGTGGGCGATGAAAGGGGTACGTCCGGATGCTGAAATCGGACGGTTGCCTGCAGGTTCACATGTTCAGCAGGTGATCCGTCTTGATGTACCACTGCTTGACGCTGAACGCCATCTGGTCGAAGTCACAGTTAACGAATCCGTCCAGCCTGCTGATACCAATTAACCAGGGTAGGTGCATGTTTTGGCTTGTCCGCAAGCAGCAAAAAGGGATATATCACGATGGCAAAAATCTTCTGTGTTGCGAACCAGAAGGGCGGCGTCGGCAAGACGACGACAACAGTCAATCTTGCCGCGAGTCTCGCATCGCAGGGGCAGCGTGTTCTTCTTGTGGATCTGGATCCGCAAGGGAATGCCACGATGGGAAGCGGCATAGATAAGGCTGCCTGCGAGAACACGATCTATGAGGTACTTGTTGATGGTGTATCGGTTGCTGAGGCTCGGGTGCGGCCGGAGGCGGTGGCCTACGATGTGTTGCCGGCTAACCGTGAGCTGGCAGGAGCTGAAGTTGAGCTAGTCAGCATGCCAAACCGGGAGCGCCTGCTAAAGAACGCCTTGGTGCCTGTGGCCGAAGACTACGATTTCATCTTGATTGATTGCCCCCCGGCACTTTCATTGCTGACCTTGAATGGGCTTTGCGCGGCACGCGGTGTTGTGATTCCGATGCAGTGCGAGTATTTCGCGCTTGAGGGTCTCTCCGATTTGGTCAATACCATCAAGCAGGTCCACGCGAATTTGAACCGTGACTTAACTGTCATTGGTTTGCTTCGCGTGATGTTTGATCCGCGCATCACATTGCAGCAACAGGTATCTGAGCAGCTAAAGGCGCATTTCGGCGAGAAAGTTTTTGATGCCGTGATCCCGCGCAATGTGCGGCTTGCCGAAGCACCCAGCTACGGCTTGCCGGGCGTGGTATTTGATCGGGCATCACGCGGGGCACAGGCTTACATACAGTTTGGTGCGGAGTTAATTGAACGTTTGCGTGCGCAATAACGTGACGCGGACATGGCGGACCGAGGAAACACAATGAATGCAGTTGCACGAAAAAAAGGATTGGGTCGCGGGCTGGAAGCGCTGCTGGGCAGTGGCACGGACATGACCGAGGCGGTGAAAATCGCGGGTGCACCGAACGTTCTTCCGCTAGAAAAACTCCAGGCAGGGAAATATCAGCCCCGTTCCCGTATGGATGAGGGGGCGTTGCAAGAACTTGCTGCAAGTATTCGCTCACAAGGCGTGATGCAACCCATCTTGGTCCGTCCGGTTTCGGCGGATAAATACGAGATTATTGCAGGCGAGCGGCGTTTTCGCGCGGCGCATCTGGCCGGCCTAACCGATGTGCCCGTACTGGTAAAAGACGTGCCGGACCAGATCGCTGCCGCGATGGCGCTGATCGAGAATATCCAGCGCGAAGACCTGAATCCGCTCGAAGAGGCTCAAGGCATTCAGCGCCTGCTCGACGAGTTTAGCTTTACGCATGAGCAGGCTGCTGAGTCGGTTGGCCGCTCGCGTAGCGCAGTTTCGAATCTGCTGCGCCTGTTAAATCTGGCCACGCCGGTGCAAACCATGCTGCTAGCGGGGGATCTGGATATGGGACACGCCAGGGCATTACTCGCTGTCGATGCGGCAACGCAAATCACGCTTGCTAATCAGGTGATTAATAAACGGTTATCGGTGCGCGAAACGGAAAAACTGGTGACGGCGACGGCGAAAGCCGCCCCATCGGTCAAAACGCGTGCGAAGCCGGATGGCGGTCAGGATACCCGGCGTTTGGAGGAGGAGTTATCCGACTTGCTGGCTGCGAACGTGAAGATCAAGTTAGGCCGTCATGGACGAGGGCAGGTGCTTGTTGATTTTGGCGATCTGGATGCCCTGGAAGGAATCCTCGTGCGATTGCGCGGCAACGTGGCCGTTTGAGTTTGATCGTTTGATTTCAAGCGCGAGCTGACAGTGGCAGATGCCCGGGGTGTCATGCAACGTGCAGGAAATTTGCTACGGAACGGATTGAGCCAGATTGCCAGAGAGCCTTTGCTGGCCATTTTGGTCACGGCGCTGGTGGTTTTGCAGATGGCTTATCCACAACGCTGGGCATCGTTGCCAACGTTAGTCGACTGGCAGACGGTACTGACGCTTGGCGGGTTGCTGATCCTGGCGAAAGCCGTTGAAACGTCCGGGTTTCTCAACTGGATGGCACATCGTGTGGTCCATCGGGTGCGCTCGGAACGGGGGCTCGCATGCTTGCTGGTGAGCCTCGCGGCCGGGCTCTCGACCTTGCTGACAAACGATGTCGCGCTGTTTGTCGTGATTCCCCTCGTGCTGTCGTTGCACCGTCTGACGCCGTTACCGCTTAAACGTTTGGTGGTCGTTGTCGCGTTGGCGGTGAATGCCGGATCGGTCCTGACACCGCTGGGTAATCCACAGAACCTGTTTCTCTGGCAACGCAGTGGCGTGTCCTTCGGTGTTTTTGTTTGGACGCTTGCGCCGCTATGCGCAGTTTTGATGTTCATGCTCTACGCGCTAACAGCCATCCTGTTTAGCCCAAAGACGCTTGATTTATCGCAAGACACCGCGCCCGGCTCGGTCGATCGCATACTGGTGAGCGTAACCGCATTGCTCTTCGTGGGCTTCATTTGGCTCGCGGACGCAGGTCAGCCGGGTATTGGGCTTGCCGGTATTGCGATTAGTTTTCTTCTTTGGCGCCGTGAAATTGTTTTCAGGATAGACGGGTTCTTGCTGCTGATTTTTGCATTGATGTTCATCGTGTTGCGCAGCGTTGTTGCATTGCCCTGGATTCATGCAAGTATCGAGCGGCTGGTCTTGACCACGCCCATAAGCGTGTATGCGGCAGCTGCAATCCTTTCGCAAGGCATTAGCAATGTGCCCGCCGCGATCATCCTCGCGGAATTTTCAAACGACTGGCGGGCATTGGCGTTCGGTGTCAGCGTAGGCGGTTTTGGTATTGCGATAGGGTCGCTCGCTAACCTGATTGCTGTACGGTTGGCGCAGCAACGCGGTATCTGGCCACTCTTTCATCTGATCTCACTGCCGTTCTGGGCTATTGCGGGTATAGCCGGTTCTGGGCTATTGCTATGGGGCAGATAAGATTTCGGTTTGAATCGGTCTTTATGAGCAAATTTCTGCCCAATATTCACTCAATTCAGCGGATTTTTACGCGCTTTCAACGCGTGAAGCCACGCTGGGTATAGACCTCAAAACGAATACATTCTCTAAAGAGTGCCAGATCACTTCGCGCACCAGCCTAATCTGCCTAAAGTCTTGAATTGCCTGTAATTATCGCTTACAATCGCCCGGATTTAATTGCTCCGTCGTTCCGTAAGCGGTGCGTAAGATATCTGGGGCATTCCTTTCGGAATTTAGCGCTCCGGGGTGGTGGAATTTTGGAGCATAAGTGCCATGGCGACCGGGAGCAGATCGAACCAGGCGCTGGGGTTGAAGCGCGAGCAAGACTCCAATGAATGGGACGCCGAGCAGCAGGATGACAACATTGTTCCGCTGACACGGGCTGAGGCAGAAAAACTCTTTGGTCCAGATGTAGGCCGTCCATCGAGGGTCACACCTTTTCGGGTCGTGGCGGCGCAAATAGTTTTATCCCTGGGTGCAACGCTGTTATGGGGGCTTTTTTATCGGCCTCCGGGGGCGGCTGCGCTATCGGCATTTCTGGGCGGAGCAATTTGCTGGTTGCCTGGTGCGATATTTGCGCTGCGGCTGACAAAGTTGAGCGGCGCGGCCACCGCGATGAGTTGGGTGATGGGCGAGGCGCTCAAGGTGGGCGTGACGATTGCGATGTTTGTTGCCATTGCATTTGGGTTTCAAGAGGTCTGTTGGGTACCGTTGCTCGTCACGTACCTGATTGCCCTGAAAACGTACTGGATCGCGCTGGCCTGGCGATGACATAGCGGTATACAAAATACACGTCGGCGCATGGCGCGCTGGCCTGGCAAGATTTCCGACAATTTGGGTGGCATTACGATATGGCAGCTAGCGAAGGAACGAGCGCTCTGGATCCGTCCGGGTACATCGCGCACCATTTGCAGAATTTTTCGACCTCCCATCAGACGTCGATTGTTGATCTCAGCGTCTGGAATCTGGACACGCTGTTCTGGTCGATTCTCTGTGGCCTAGTCACGATTTTCATTTTGCGCTGCGCGGCACGCAAGGCGACCTCGGGTGTTCCAGGGCGTTTTCAGTGCGCCATCGAAATGCTGGTTGAAATGGTTGAGGATCAATCGAAGTCAATGATCCACGGCAACCGCTCCTACATCGCTCCCCTCGCGCTGACCGTGTTCATCTGGGTCGCGCTGATGAACTCCCTCGATTTCATCCCGGTTGATCTGCCCACGCGGCTGATTGGCTGGCTCGGCCTGTCCGAGGTGTTCCCGCACATGCGCATCGTGCCGACTGCGGACCTCAACGGTACGCTTGGCATTGCTCTTGGCGTATTCGTGCTGATGATTTACTACAACTTCAAGATCAAAGGTGCCGGCGGCTTCGCACATGAGCTGCTCTCGGCACCGTTCGGCGCGCATCCATTGCTGTGGATCCCGAACCTGGCACTCAACATCATCGAGTTCGTCGCAAAGACGGTTTCGCTTGGCATGCGGCTGTTCGGCAACATGTATGCGGGCGAGCTGTTGTTCCTGCTGATTGCCCTGCTTGGCAGCCTGTGGAATTTCGGCGCGGACACGACGGTGCTTGGCTTCCTCGGCCATGTGATTGCCGGCAGCGTGTGGGCTATCTTCCACATCCTGATTGTCTTGCTGCAGGCGTTCATTTTCATGATGCTGACGCTGGTGTACATCGGCCAGGCACACGACGGCCATTAATGACGGCGCGTCAAATACGAATTACACAAACTGCTTTCGCTGTATTTTTTTAAATCCCGGTTTCAAAAGACTTTTCACAAAGGAGTGATCATGCAAGCTTTCATCGCCAACATCCAGGGTCTGACCGCCATCGGTATCGGCATCATTATTGGCCTGGGTGCAATCGGCGCCTGTATCGGTATTGGCCTGATGGGTGGCAAGTACATTGAAGCATGTGCACGTCAGCCTGAACTGATGAACCCGCTGCAAACCAAGATGTTCCTGCTGGCTGGTCTGATTGACGCGGCGTTTCTGATCGGCGTTGGCGTGGCAATGCTGTTTGCGTTTGCGAATCCGCTGCTGTCGAAGCTGGCAGGTTAAGAGGTTTCTCGGAAGTTTGCGCCGGGCCGTTACCGGCCCCATGGCGCAGGGCGAAACGGCTGCCTGGGCGCTGATCGAATACAGAATCGATGAGCGCCTTGCCGTTTCACTGTCCGAACTAGCAACGTTTAAGGAAACACCGTGAATCTCAACGCAACCCTGTTTGCGCAAATGGTCGTGTTCCTGATCCTCGCGTGGTTCACGATGAAGTTCGTGTGGCCGCCGCTGATCAATGCCCTCGACGAGCGCTCGAAAAAGATCGCTGACGGCCTCGCGGCCGCCGAAAAGGGCAAATCGGAACTCGAAGCCGCGCACAAGCGCGTCGACCAGGAACTGGCTGAGGCCCGCAATGCTGGCCAGCAGCGTATCGCTGAAGCTGAAAAGCGCGCCGTATCGGTCGCAGACGAAATCAAGGCCCAGGCGCAGGCGGAAGCCGCGCGCATCATCGCTCAGGCGAAGGCCGACGCGGATCAGCAAGTCGTGAAAGCACGCGAGGTACTGCGTGGCCAGGTGGCTGCACTTGCAGTCCAGGGCGCCGAGCAGATCCTGAAGCGCGAAGTCGACCAGTCGGCTCACGCCGAACTGCTGAATCAACTGAAAGCCGAGCTCTGATCATGGCCGAACTTGCAACCATCGCCCGCCCTTATGCAGAAGCGCTGTTCGGCGTAGCCGAAGCGGGAGACATCGCCGCCTGGTCCACGCTCGTGCAGGAGCTGGCTCAGGTTGCGGGTCTGCCCGAAGTGCTGTCGGTCGCCTCAAGCCCGAAAGTGAGCCGTGCCCAAGTGTGCGATTTGCTGCTGTCCGCAGTGAACTCGCCACTGAAAGCCGATGCGCAGGCGAAAAATTTCGTGCAAATGCTGGTGGATAACCATCGTTTGCAACTGCTGCCGGAAATCGGCATGCAGTTCGAAGCATTGAAAAATACCCGCGAAGGAGCGGCCGATGCGCTGATCGTCAGCGCATTTCCGCTTGAAGGCACGCAGTTAAACGAGCTTGTCGCCAGCCTCGAACGCAAGTTTCAGCGCAAGCTAAAACCCTCGGTTGTCGTTGACGCATCGCTGATCGGTGGCGTGCGCGTCACGGTCGGCGACGAAGTGCTCGATACCTCGGTCCGCGCGCGGCTCGCTAGCATGCAGACGGCACTGTCCGCCTGAAGCGCATACGCGGCTGGCAAGCAACAGAATTGACTATCAGGAGCGAATAATGCAACTCAATCCCTCTGAGATCAGCGAGCTGATCAAGAGCCGGATCCAGGGCCTTGAAGCGAGCGCAGACGTTCGCAACCAGGGCACCGTGATCTCCGTGACCGACGGTATCGTGCGTATTCACGGCCTGTCGGAAGTGATGCAGGGCGAAATGCTCGAATTTCCGGGCAATACCTTTGGTCTCGCGCTGAACCTCGAGCGCGACTCAGTCGGCGCCGTGATTTTGGGCGAGTACGAACATATTTCAGAAGGCGACGTGGTCAAGACCACGGGCCGTATTCTGGAAGTGCCGGTGGGTCCGGAGCTGATCGGCCGCGTGGTCGATGCGCTTGGCAACCCGATCGACGGCAAGGGGCCGATCAATGCGAAAGCGACGGACGCAATCGAAAAAATTGCACCGGGCGTGATTTGGCGTAAATCGGTTTCGGAGCCTGTGCAAACGGGTTTGAAATCGATTGATGCGATGGTGCCGGTGGGCCGTGGTCAGCGTGAATTGATCATTGGCGACCGCCAATGCGGCAAAACGGCTGTTGCCGTCGACGCGATCATCAATCAGAAAGGCAAAAACCTGTTTTGTATCTACGTTGCGATCGGTCAGAAAGCATCGTCGATCATGAACGTGGTGCGCAAGCTCGAAGAAACGGGCGCGATGGAATACACCATCGTAGTTGCTGCTTCGGCTTCGGAATCAGCCGCGATGCAATATCTCGCGCCGTATGCCGGCTGCACGATGGGCGAATATTTCCGCGATCGTGGTCAAGACGCACTGATCATTTACGACGACTTGACCAAGCAAGCTTGGGCATACCGTCAAATTTCGCTGCTGTTGCGCCGCCCACCGGGCCGCGAAGCGTATCCCGGTGACGTGTTCTATCTCCACTCACGCTTGCTGGAACGCGCGGCTCGCGTTTCCGAGGAGTATGTCGAGAAGTTCACCAACGGCGCAGTGAAGGGCAAGAGCGGTTCGCTAACCGCACTGCCTGTCATCGAAACCCAGGCTGGCGACGTGACGGCCTTCGTGCCGACCAACGTGATTTCGATTACCGACGGCCAGATCTTCCTTGAAACTGACCTGTTCAACGCAGGCATTCGTCCGGCTATTAACGCGGGCGTTTCGGTGTCGCGGGTGGGTGGCGCGGCGCAAACCAAGGTGGTCAAGAAGCTTTCCGGCGGGATTCGTACCGACCTCGCACAGTATCGTGAGCTGGCTGCTTTTGCGCAGTTTGCTTCGGATCTCGATGAAGCGACCCGCAAGCAGCTGGAGCGTGGGCGTCGCGTGACCGAACTGCTCAAGCAGCCGCAGTATCAGCCGCTGCAGGTGTGGGAACTGGCTATTGCGCTGTTTGCCGCGAATAACGGTTACCTCGATGATCTGGAAGTGAAGGACGTGTTGCCGTTTGAAAAAGGCCTGCGCGAGTTCCTGAAATCGAGCCACGCTGATCTGATCAAGCGCATCGAAGACAACAAGGATTTGTCGAAGGACGATGAAGCACTGCTCCACGCAGCGCTCAAAGACTTCAAGAAATCCGGGGCCTATTGATCGATCCGCGAGAGATACGGGCCTTGAAGTAGCGCAGTGGCATGCAGATGCTGACGCGCTGCTTCGATCAAGGAGCTAAGCAATGGCTGGAATGAAGGAAATTCGCGGCAAGATCAAGAGCGTGCAAAACACGCGCAAGATCACGAAAGCGATGGAGATGGTGGCGGCATCGAAGATGCGCCGCGCTCAGGAGCGTATGCGCGCTGCTCGCCCGTATGCCGACAAGGTCCGCGAGATCGCTGCGCACATGAGCCATGCCAACCCTGAGTATCGTCACCCGTTCATGGTATCGAACGATGACGCAAAAATGGCAGGGATCATTCTTGTCACGACCGACAAGGGTTTGTGCGGCGGCATGAACACGAACATTCTGCGGGCCTCGTTGCAGAAGTTCAAAGAGCTTGAAGCGCAGGGCAAGACCATTGAAGCGACGGCAATCGGTAGCAAGGGGTTGGGTTTTCTGAACCGTTTGCGCGCCAAAGTCGTGTCGAATGTCGCGCATCTGGGCGATACACCGCACCTCGAAAAGCTGATTGGCGCGGTTAAGGTGCAGCTCGACCTGTATTCGGAAGGCAAGATTTCGGCGGTTTATCTGGCGTACACGCGCTTTATCAACACGATGAAGCAAGAGCCTGTGATCCAGCAGCTATTGCCGTTATCGGCAGACGAATTCGAAGCCAAAGACGCTACAGCAGATGCGATGCCGAGCGCCTCGTGGGATTACATCTACGAGCCCGATGCGCAAGCCGTGGTGGACGAACTGCTGGTACGTTATGTTGAAGCGCTGGTGTATCAGGCCGTCGCGGAAAACATGGCGTCTGAGCAATCGGCCCGGATGGTGGCGATGAAGGCGGCGTCAGACAATGCAAAAACGGTGATCAACGAACTGCAGCTCGTGTACAACAAGAGCCGTCAGGCTGCGATTACGAAAGAGCTGTCAGAGATCGTCGGTGGCGCCGCTGCGGTTTGAGCGTCTTGAAGCGAACAAGTGGGCATATGCCTCGAAACTGCGCCTTTGCGCGAGTGAAGAATTGAGTATCTAAAGGAAAAGCGATGAGTACAACTGCTTTGGTAGAAGGCAAGATCGTACAGTGCATCGGCGCGGTGATCGACGTGGAATTTCCGCGTGAAACCATGCCCAAAATTTACGACGCGCTGATTCTCGATGGGTCCGAGCTAACGCTCGAAGTTCAGCAGCAACTGGGCGATGGCGTGGTGCGCACCATCTGCCTGGGTGCGTCGGACGGCCTGCGCCGTGGCCTCGTGGTGAAGAACACCGCCAAGCCAATCAGCGTGCCCGTGGGCAAACCGACCTTGGGCCGGATCATGGACGTGCTGGGTCGCCCGATCGACGAGGCAGGCCCGATTAACAGCGAGACGGTTCGCTCGATTCACCAGAAGGCTCCGGCATTCGACGAGCTGTCACCGTCAACCGAGCTGCTCGAAACCGGCATCAAGGTGATTGACCTGATCTGCCCATTTGCCAAGGGCGGCAAGGTGGGTCTGTTCGGTGGCGCAGGCGTGGGCAAGACCGTCAACATGATGGAGCTGATCAACAACATCGCCAAGGAACACGGTGGTTATTCCGTGTTCGCGGGCGTGGGCGAGCGGACCCGTGAAGGGAACGATTTCTACCACGAGATGAAAGATTCGAACGTGCTCGACAAGGTGGCGCTGGTGTACGGCCAGATGAATGAGCCGCCGGGCAATCGTCTGCGTGTTGCGCTGACGGGCCTGACAATGGCTGAGCATTTCCGTGACGAAGGTCTCGACGTGCTGTTCTTCGTCGATAACATCTACCGTTTCACGCTGGCAGGCACGGAAGTATCCGCACTGCTGGGCCGGATGCCGTCTGCTGTGGGTTATCAGCCGACACTCGCTGAAGAAATGGGCAAGTTGCAAGAGCGTATTACGTCGACCAAAACCGGCTCGATTACATCGGTGCAAGCCGTGTACGTTCCGGCGGACGATTTGACTGACCCGTCTCCCGCGACTACCTTCGGCCACCTTGACGCAACGGTCGTGCTTTCGCGTGATATCGCTTCGCTGGGGATTTACCCTGCTGTCGATCCGCTCGATTCGACTTCGCGTCAGATTGACCCGAACGTGATCGGCGAAGAGCACTATTCGATCACCCGTGGTGTGCAGCAAACGCTGCAGCGCTATAAAGAATTGCGCGACATTATTGCGATTCTCGGGATGGACGAACTGTCGCCGGAAGACAAGCTGTCGGTGGCGCGTGCACGGAAAATCCAGCGTTTCCTGTCGCAGCCGTTCCACGTCGCTGAAGTGTTTACGGGTTCGCCAGGCAAGTATGTGCCGCTGAAAGAAACCATTCGCGGTTTCAAGATGATCGTTGAAGGTGAATGCGATCATTTGCCGGAACAGGCGTTCTATATGGTCGGCACGATTGACGAAGCCTTTGAAAAGGCCAAGAAGATCCAGTAAGGGTTGGACGGGTAGCAACGCGCGGGTTTTGTTTTTGGGTTTGCAATCCGCGCTAAATGCATCACGTTCAACTAGCCGTGCATGGGATGGAAGCGAGTGCTTTAGCGCTGACTTCCGTCGACTGCTTCGCATGAGACGAGAGTTGATATGGCATTGATTAAAGTAGACGTCGTCAGCGCAGAAGAGCAGATCTTCTCCGGCCAGGCGAAATTCGTCGCGCTTCCTGGCGAAGCGGGCGAGCTGGGTATCTTGCCGGGACATACGCCGCTCATTACGCGCATTCGCCCGGGCGCGGTGCGTATTGAAACCGAAAACGGCGAAGAAGAATTTGTCTTCGTAGCCGGCGGCATTCTCGAGGTCCAACCCGGCGTGGTAACGGTTCTGGCCGATACCGCTATTCGTGGCAAGGATCTTGATGAAGCCAAGGCTGAAGCAGCACGCAAGCGCGCTGAAGAGGCTTTGCAAAATACAGGTTCAGATCTCGAATACGCGACGGCTCAGGCAGAACTCGCGTATGCCACTGCCCAGCTGGCTGCAATCCAGCGGCTGCGCAAGTTGCGCGGCCATTAAACAAATCGCGTTGAAAAAGCAGCCTTCGGGCTGCTTTTTTTTTGTCCATGCTTGACGTTTACGGAAAGGAAATCACAATCGGGCTTTGCGCCATGAGACATGCAATCGTGCTGATCGCGCTGGACCAGTAAAAAGCAGCATTCATTCGTGGAGACGATGTCATGGCAATGCAGATGTCCGTTAGCGATAGCACAGGGCTGATCGAGCCGAAGAATGGTTTGTCTTATGTCCGCGGTTCAACTCACATTGCGCTGAGCGATGCCACGGTGGGCGAGTTTTTGCACACGACAGCCGGACGCTTTGCCGAGCGGCCGGCCGTTGTATTCCGCGAGCAGCAGATTCGCTGGAACTGGGGTGAGTTTGTGCATGAGGTGGACGTTCTGGCGGCTGGGCTGCTGGCTCTCGGTATTGTGAAGGGTGATCGTGTTGGAATCTGGTCGCCCAATCGCGTTGAATGGCTGTTGACGCAATTTGCTACCGCGCGGATCGGCGCCGTGATGGTCAATATCAATCCGGCATACCGTTTGGCAGAGCTGGAATACGCGTTGAAAATGGTCGGCTGCAAGGCGATCATTGCCGCGGAACGCTTTAAATCATCGATGTATCTGGAGATGTTGCAAACGCTTGCGCCTGAACTGGCGAACAGCGCGCCAGGCCAGTTACATGCCGCACGCCTGCCCGATTTGCGCCTGGTGATTCAGATGGGCGGTCTGGGTGGTATGAACGATACGCCAACGCCTGGCATGCTGCCGTTTTCAGAAGTGATCAAACGGGGACGAGTGAATCTCGATAGTGCGCAACTCGATGCGCTCGGAAGGGCCCTGCATTGCGATGATCCGATCAATATCCAGTTCACGAGTGGCACCACGGGTAACCCGAAAGGCGCCACGCTGACGCATCGGAATATCGTCAACAACGCGCGTTACATTGCGCAGGCGATGCGCCTGACCGAACAGGACGCGCTTTGTATCCCCGTGCCGCTTTATCACTGTTTCGGGATGGTGCTGGCCGTTCTGGCTTGCGTCTCTGTGGGTGCGAACATGGTGTTTCCTGGCGAGGCGTTTGATCCTGCCGCTACGCTCGCAGCCGTATCGGAGGAGCAATGTACAGCACTGCACGGCGTGCCGACCATGTTCATCGCGGAGCTGGATCACCCTGAATTTGACACCTACGATCTGTCGCGGCTGCGGACGGGCATCATGGCAGGCTCGCCCTGTCCTATCGAAACCATGAAGCGTGTTGTAGCGAATATGCATCTGGCCGAAATTACGATCGCGTATGGCATGACTGAAACCAGTCCAGTCTCGTTTCAGAGTTCGACGACCGATCCGCTCGACAAACGAACGACAACGGTCGGACGCATCCAGCCGCATCTTGAAGTGAAGATCGTTGATGAACTTGGCCAGATCGTTCCGGTGGGTGTGACGGGCGAGTTATGTACGAAGGGCTATTCGGTGATGCAAGGCTATTGGGGCGATGCGGCTAAAACCCGCGAAAGCATTGTTGATGGCTGGATGCATACAGGAGATCTGGCGACAATCGACGCCGCAGGCTATTGCAATATCGTGGGCCGTCTGAAAGACATGCTGATTCGTGGCGGGGAAAATATTTATCCGCGTGAGATCGAAGAGTATCTGTTTCGCCATCCGAAGATTCAGAGCGTGCAAGTGTTTGGCGTGCCAGATGCACGGTATGGCGAGGAGGTGTGTGCGTGGATTGTGCTGCGCCCTGGCGAACAGGCCAGTGCCGAGGAAATCAGGGCGTTTTGCCGCGATCAGATTGCGCACTACAAGGTGCCGAAGCACATTCGCTTTGTCGATGAGCTGCCGATGACCGTAACCGGAAAAGCGCAGAAGTTTGTGATGCGCGAGCAGATGATACAAACGCTGCAAATGCTAAATAACGAGGGATAGTCAGTCTAATCAGACGGCACGGTCACGGTGTTATCGATGACAGGACGATAAAAACGCGGACGAAAAAAAGCGGGCTAGTTGCCCGCTTAAACCACACGCTACGGGGTTAGCGCGAGGAGACCAGCGATAGAGCACGTTGCAAAAACCAGCAACGACTCCAGCAAAGATGTCCCTTGTAGCAGGGCGGCCAGCGTTATACCGAATACAAAATATCGGAGTGCCGGATGGACTGATTCGTCTAGCCTCAAACGTTCAATCACATCTGTGTTGAAACCGTAGAGACGCATTGTGGTGGAATTGCCGGACGCTCAGAGTAACAAAGTGTTTCAGGTTGTAACGCCCGTGAATAAAGGCGTTTCGGGATTTCCCTCCACGGGCCATCAAGCTAGCTAAAGCCTCTTTTCGAAGCCCCAAATAATGTTTGCCCGGGCCTGTTTTGCACATGTTTTCGTCCGCATCATTTAAGCCATTTATCGGAGATCGTTTGATATTCACCTGTGGCGCGTGCCAGATGTAGCCATTGATCGGCATATTGCTGCCACACGGTATCCCCGCGCGGAATAAGCCAGGCTTTCTCACCATACTGAAACGGCTCATCGGGATGTACTGCACATAGGCCAGGATTGAGCTTTTGTTGCAAACGGGTTTCGGCGGCATCGGTCACCATCACGTCCGCCTTGCCCGCCAGGATTTGGCTAAATATCGTCACGTTGTCCGGATAAAGCGTGAGCGCGGCATGAGACAGATGCTGCCGGGCGAAGCGCTCATTGGTGCCCCCCGGATTGACGATCACCCGTGTAGCGGGCCGGTCGATCTGTGCAAGGGTTTGATAACGGTTAATTTCACTGCAGCGCACGATCGGCGTTTTGCCATCAATGACATAGGGCTGGGTGAAGAACGCATGCCGTTGGCGCTCTAGCGTCGTCGAGATTCCCCCCACACCGATATCGCATTGCGCATTGAAGTCGCGCATCAGGTTTGGCCATGAAGTTTTGACGAAGACCGCTTTCACACCCAGCGATTGAGCGAATGCTTCGGTCAGGTCGATATCAATGCCTTCGAACTGCCCATCTGGCCGGTAATACGAGTAGGGCTTGTAATCGCCGGTGGTACAGGCACGCAAGATGCCCCGCGCCATCACCTCGTCGAGCCGGGATGGCGAGCCTGAAGCCGGCACCGTTTGGTCTGGCACCGCCTCAGCGTAGCTTCCGGCGCTTGGCATCAGTAGGGCAAAAGCCATTAGCGGGGCGAATATTTTCATCGTGTCTCCTGAGCGAGTGATGGGTTTTGAACAGTGCTGGGGGATGTGTCCGGTAAAATGCGGCTTTGTCTTTTTGTGCTTACAACGTGGCCCATAACCTTCTCAACGATACGTTTTTGCGCGCACTGATGCGCCAGCCAACCGATTACACCCCGATCTGGCTGATGCGCCAGGCGGGCCGGTATCTGCCGGAGTACAACGCTACGCGCAGCCGTGCAGGCAGCTTCCTCAATCTGGCGAAAAATCCTGGCTACGCGACGGAAGTCACGTTACAGCCGCTTGAGCGTTTTCCGCTGGATGCCGCGATTCTTTTTTCCGACATTCTGACGATTCCCGATGCGATGGGGCTTGGGCTTGATTTCGCGCCGGGCGAAGGGCCTCGCTTCGCCCGCCCGGTGCGCACCGAAGACGACGTCGCACGCCTGGCGGTACCTGATATCGACGCAACGCTGCGTTATGTTACCGATGCCGTGAGCGAGATCCGCCGTGCGCTCACGGATGCACAGGGGCGCCAACGTGTCCCGTTGATCGGTTTTTCGGGCAGCCCGTGGACACTCGCGTGTTATATGGTCGAGGGCGCGGGCTCGGACGATTTTCGCACCGTCAAGTCGATGCTGTATGCCCGTCCTGATCTGATGCAGCGCATTCTCGAAATTAATGCCCAAGCCGTTGCGGCTTATCTGAATGCCCAGATCGAAGCAGGTGCGCAGGCTGTCATGATTTTCGATACCTGGGGCGGCGCGCTCGCGGATGGGGTTTATCAACGCTTCTCGCTGCATTACATCGAGCAAGTGGTGCGTCAGCTTAAGCGTGAGCATCTCGGCGAGCGTATTCCGGTCATTACCTTTACCAAAGGCGGCGGGCTATGGCTGGAGGCGATCGCTGCCACCGGGGTGGATGCCGTGGGGCTCGACTGGACCGTCAACCTGGCGCAAGCCCGCGAGCGCGTGGCTGGACGCGTGGCGCTTCAGGGCAATATCGACCCATCGGTGCTCTTCGCGCCGCCTGCTGTGATTCGCATGGAAGCCCGTGCGGTACTCGACAGTTATGGCAACCATCCGGGCCACGTTTTTAACCTGGGACACGGTATTTCACAATTTACGCCGCCCGAGCATGTCGCTGAGCTGGTAGATGAAGTGCATCGCCATAGCCGGACGATACGGGCCGCCGCGGCCACTTCGGCGACCGGGACGGCGGCATAGCATGTTGTTGCCATGCGGCAAATCTTCCATGCAAAAATCGTGCTTTCAAACGCATTAATTCGGGATAAGCCTCGCCAGAGGGTGCTTCGGCGCTTGTCAAGACTTGACTTATGCACATTTTGATTACCGCATCGCAGTAGTGCCATCGTCTGCTAATCCGTACTTGCAAAATTTGCCGATATCCGGTTCATGCCTTGACTGGTAAGGCATTCGGGCTTGAGCCCGAGCTTGGTCTTATTCCGCATGAACGGCGCTACTACGTGGTTTGCGGGCAGTTTGGGCAAAGTTTTCAACAAAGTTATCCACAGGCGGCGCGGCTCGGCAGGATTGTTCCGCTGAATCCAAAATTTAGCGGCGAAAGTCATGTTTTACTTTAACTTTAGTGACCAGCGCATCCCGATGCTGCATCAATTAGCCGCACTTTCCCTCCCCTTTTTACCCGCGCAGATCCGGGCGTGAGTTTCGTTTTCGTTCGTGTCGCGCTGGATCATCCTCTGCCGACCCTCTTCGATTACCGTTGCGGGGTGGAACTGGCTCCCGCGCCCGGCATGCTGGTGGAAGTTCCGTTTGGCAAGCGCCAGGTGGTCGGGCTGATTGTCGAAGTGGCCACTCACAGTGACGTTGCGCCAGACCGGCTGCGGACTGTCGAACGTTTATGTCATGCGTGCCCCGCTTTATCGGAGGCATGGCTCGGGCTGGTTGCGTTTGCGGCGGATTATTATCAGCGCGGACGCGGCGAGGTTGCCTTGCCCGCCTTGCCTCAGGCGTTGCGCGATGCCTCGCGTTGGGAGCGCTTGCTGGCGCCCGCTGAAGGCTATCGTTTGCTGGATGCCGGGGCCGCGGCCTTGCCTGCCGCCTTGCCGCCGCGTGCGCATGCCCTGCGTCGTCTGGCCGAGGCGCTGGCTCAAACCACGTTGCTGCCAGTGGCGCAGGCGCGCACCCTGCATCCGAAGGCGAGCGCGGTTCTTATGGAATGGCAGGCCCGAGGCTGGGTTGCGCTTGAAGCCGTCGATCTGTGTGCCACGTCCATTGCCGGTCGCGCTTTAGCTTCGGCTTCGGCTTCGGTTGCGCCGGCGCTGCCCACGCTCACCGCTGAACAGCAAGATGCCGTCGACGCAATCCGCTCGGCACACGATTTCGCCCCTTTCTTGCTGCATGGCGTGACGGGCAGTGGCAAAACCGAAGTTTATCTTCGGGCGCTAGCCGCCTTGCTTGACGCACAACCCGCCGCTCAGGCGCTGGTTCTTGTCCCTGAAATTAATCTCACACCGCAATTCGAAGCGGCGTTTCGTGCCCGTTTTGCTGCATTCGAAGCTCAGGCGATCGTCACGCTTCATAGCGGCCTGGCCGAAGGCGAGCGCGCCCGTAACTGGCTGGCAGCCCATCTCGGCCAGGCCCGTATCGTCCTCGGCACGCGCCTCGCTGTACTGGCATCGCTGCCTGCGCTGGCGCTGATCGTGGTCGATGAAGAGCACGATCCGGCTTATAAACAGCAAGAAGGTCTGCGTTATTCCGCGCGCGATCTGGCGGTGTGGCGCGCCAAGCAACGGGGCATCCCGGTGGTGCTGGGCTCGGCCACGCCTTCGCTGGAAAGCTGGTGGCTGGCGGATCAAGGCCGTTACAAGCGTCTCGCGCTGACGCGCCGGGCCGTGGCCGATGCGGTGTTGCCCAGCGTGAAACTGGTCGATCTGGAGGAGGAGCGTCGGCGGGGACGCGGATCGGTGGAGGGGTTATCCGGACCGCTGGTTGCCGCGCTGAACTCTTGTCTCAAACGCGGCGAGCAAAGCCTTGTTTTTCTCAACCGGCGTGGTTATGCCCCGCAACTGGCATGTGACGCGTGCGGCTGGGTGGCGGGCTGTCCCCGCTGCAGCGCTTATGTGGTGCTGCACAAGCCTGAGCGTGCGCTGCGCTGCCACCACTGCGGCTGGGAGGCACGTATTCCACCTGCCTGTCCTGAATGCGGGAACGTTGATATCGCGCCGCTCGGACGCGGCACCCAGCGTATCGAAGAGGCATTGGCGAGCGCCGTGCCCGGCGCGCGGGTGCTACGTATCGACGCCGATAGCACGCGTCGCAAAGGCAGCGCACAGGCGCTTTTTGCGGATGTCCATGCCGGTGAGGTCGATATCCTGGTGGGCACGCAAATGATTGCGAAGGGGCACGATTTCCAGCGCGTGTCGCTGGTGGGGGTGCTGAATGCCGATACCGCGTTGTTTTCACATGATTTCCGCGCAAGCGAACGTTTGTTTGCGCAACTCATGCAGGTGAGTGGCCGGGCCGGACGTTCGGGGCTGCCGGGCGAAGTGCTGGTGCAAACCCGTTATCCGCGTCATGCGCTGTATCAAGCGCTAGCACGCCATGACTACATAGGCTTTGCCAATGCAACGCTGGCCGAACGCCGCGATGCGCATTTGCCACCGTTCGTCTATCAGGCGCTACTGCGTGCGGAAGGGCGCACCCTGGAGGCCGCGCTGGCATTTTTGCAGCACGCAGCGGCAGCGTTGCAGGCACTGCCCTCGGCTGAGCGAATCACCGTGTACGACGCGGTGCCATTGACCATCGTCAAGGTCATGCATGTGCATCGGGCGCAGTTATTGATCGAGAGCGCCTCAAGGGCCGCATTGCAAGCCACGCTGCGGGCATGGCAGCCTGCGCTGCGCCAGCAAAAAGGCGTGCTGCGCTGGAATCTTGAGGTGGATCCTCTGGATATCTGACAATCTCAGGAAAAGATGGAACGAAACCGCCTGGTGCGTTACTCAAGTGAACGGGCAGTTATTCTAGGTGATTTTTTTATAGTCGACTTTACTGATATTTCTTTATCCGGGGGACTCAATGTATAAGAATACTGGCGTTTCAGGAACCAAGAATACGAATTACAACGATAATCATTCTACAGACGTTGAGCAGATTGAGCCAAAAGGTATATTTAAACTTGACATTAAAGATAGTAAATCTAATGCCGGGGAAATAATTCCGCGGAACCCTGGAAATCAGATGGATAGCGTTCCGATTATTGGTTCATGCGGCGAGCCGGATGAAATTCAGAGAGCCAGTCAGAATATAAATCAGCCATTGTTGGAGCGGGATGATTTTAGTGATGAAGATATTAGCTTTAATGAAAGTAGTGATGAAGTTAGTTCCATAAGTTCGACTCCATCACATGCTTCCCCAGGCCCTGCAAGAACCAGAAGAAAGAATTCCGATGAGAATTATAATGATGGGCATGACCTCAATTTTTTAAATATTAATGTGAAAAATGGGAGTTGCCCCGGGAATACTGTTTTAAGTAAAAGTGACGCTGTACCCATCGAAAAAAATCTCGAGATTAATAGAGGATCCAATACTGGAGTGGAGAAAAAAGAAGATAGTCCAGGCGGTCGTAGTTTTATCGATATTATTTTTAACCGGTCTCCTGCCAGGCGTGAGCTTTCACATTCGCAAAAATTAACACAGCGTCGTCAATATTTGACGGCGCCACGGGTAGTTAATCCTTTTGAGAACTATTGCCAGGCCGAAATTGATAAATTTGGTCAAAAAGATTATGGCAGTTATTTTGTAAGTGGCTGCGACAGGATTGACGTGACGCGTGTGAGCGTATTAATGCACCGCTTCTGTTTATGGGCTGGTTTGCTGGAAAAAAATGACCAGGCATTAGTGGAAACAATCTGGCCGTATTATATGAAGTCTGCGGGGAACGGAATGTTCAGTTTGAAGGATGGCAGGTTCCTATTGAATATGAGCAGCCGCGATATAGAATATTGTGAACAATATGCATCCGATTTCTGCGCCATGAAAATTAATGCGATAAAAGAAAAAGCGGAAATAAAAAAGAAAAAAGTAGATTCTGAATTTGAGCGACAGGCAACCGTGGCCAGGCAAAAAGATGCTGAAGAAAACTCGAAAGAAATTGAAAAAAACCAGAAAATAGCTGAAGAAGAATGGAAAAATTTTCTGCTTGCGAATAAAGACACTCAAGGCTTAACCGAATGTGGGGCGCGTGAACAGGATCCCCAGGCGAAAGCTGTTTTAATAGAAAAGATGTCGATTGACGAGGGTGTTCAAATTGATATTAAAAAAGCTGAAAAATTTAGAGATGGTTTTATCTCAAGTATCAAAGCTATTCTTGCAGTCGATGACAAAATAAGAGATTTGATGAAATCTCCGGCGCATCTGATGGAAAATATATCTGATGTCAGGGGCCTGATTGCGGAGTTGGGTGCGCTGGTTCATATTGATATGACAGATGAACTTGGATTTACTGCGCTACATCGGGTTTCGAGTAGTCCGCTAACCATAGCAACTGATATTTTAAATGATTTACTCTGGTATGATTTTAAACTTGGAAGTCTTGAGATTAAAGATAGGGAGCAAGGAAGAACAGCCTTGCTGCTCGCGGCGGAGCAGGGAATTTTTGAAAATGTTAAAATTCTGGTTGAGGTGGGTGCGGATGTTAATGCCAGGGATATATATGGGGAAACAGCCTTGTTCAAAGTATTAAATGGAAATTTCCCTAATCAGGATATCGCCATTTATTTGCTTAAACATGGTGCGGATCCGGATGCGCAGAATTTCGACAAAAATAAACCCGCTACGCCTGCCATTATCGCCAGTCTTAACGGATTTCTGACTAAAAAAGGACCGAGATTTAATAAAGAGCTGCAGGATGCAATCGAATCTGGCCGTAAAAGGTTGCAAAAAAAATAACGCAACGTTTGGCAACATGCACGGCTCATAACATCCTTTAACGAACAAGCCGGTTCGGCAAGCGGCCAGGGAAAACACCTGGCATAACCCGCTACCGCCCGCAGGGCGGACCTTGGTGCTCCCGCTTGCTCCTGATTGCGCCCAATATGGTGCAACCCGCTATTTTGGCTGGTTGCACCTTTTTTTTGAGAAAGGTACGATCCGCCAGAATTTAGTTACTGACTGATGCGGCCTGGCTGGCGCGAACAAAAGGTAGAAGGAAATATGGCGAGCACCACTCTTGGCGTCAAAGTAGACGATCTGCTGCGTACCCGGCTGAAAGACGCCGCGACCCGCATTGAGCGCACTCCGCATTGGCTCATCAAACAGGCGATTTTTGCCTACCTTGAAAAAATCGAGCACGGCCAGCTTCCCGTTGAGCTGTCGAGTCACGCGGGCATGGCGGATCTGGCCGACAGCGCAACGGTCGAAGCCGACGAAGACAGCGCTCCCCATCCCTTCCTTGAATTCGCGCAAAACGTGCAGCCGCAATCTGTGTTGCGCGCCGCGATCACGGCCGCGTATCGCCGGCCAGAGCCCGAATGCGTGCCTTTTCTGTTGGGTCAGGCGCGTCTGCCTGCCGGTATTGCAAACGATGTGCAAAAAATGGCGGGCGCGCTGGTCGAAACATTGCGCGGCAAGCGCACGGGCGGCGGCGTGGATGGCTTGATTCAGGCGTTTTCACTGTCCAGCCAGGAAGGCGTTGCGTTGATGTGCCTGGCCGAAGCCTTGCTGCGCATCCCTGATCGCGCCACGCGCGATGCGCTGATCCGCGACAAGATCAGCAAGGGCGACTGGAAGTCACACGTGGGCCAGGCGCCCTCGCTGTTTGTCAACGCCGCCACCTGGGGCTTGATGATTACCGGCAAGCTGGTGACGACCAATAGCGAAGCTGGACTGTCGTCGGCGCTGACACGGATGATTGGCAAAGGCGGCGAGCCGTTGATCCGCAAGGGCGTCGATATGGCGATGCGTTTGATGGGCGAGCAGTTCGTCACGGGCGAAAACATTTCCGAAGCGCTCGCTAACAGCCGCAAATATGAAGCGCGAGGATTCCGCTATTCGTATGACATGCTCGGCGAGGCCGCGACGACCGAAGCCGATGCGCAGCGTTATTACACGTCTTACGAGCAGGCGATCCATGCGATTGGCAAGGCAGCGGGCGGACGCGGCATCTATGAAGGCCCGGGTATTTCGATCAAGCTGTCGGCGCTGCATGCCCGTTATTCACGCGCGCAACATGAACGCACGATGAACGAGTTGTTGCCGCGTGTGCGTGCGCTGGCCATTCTCGCGCGCCGCTACGACATTGGTTTGAACATCGATGCCGAAGAGGCGGACCGGCTTGAAATTTCGCTCGATCTGCTGGAGGCCTTGTGTTTCGACGCAGAGCTGGAAGGCTGGAACGGCATCGGTTTTGTGGTCCAGGCGTATCAGAAACGTTGTCCGTTCGTGATCGATTATCTGCTCGACCTCGCACGTCGCAGCCGTCACCGGATCATGGTGCGGCTCGTGAAGGGCGCTTACTGGGACACTGAAATTAAACGTGCGCAAGTGGATGGCCTCGAAGGTTATCCGGTCTATACGCGCAAGATTTACACCGATGTGTCGTATCTGGCCTGCGCCAGAAAGCTGCTCGGGGCGCCGGACGCCGTCTATCCCCAGTTCGCCACGCATAACGCCCACACGCTCGCGGCGATCTATCATCTCGCGGGGCAAAACTACTATCCTGGCCAATACGAATTCCAGTGCCTGCACGGCATGGGCGAACCGCTTTACGAAGAGGTCACGGGCCGCGACAAGCTCAACCGTCCATGCCGCGTGTATGCACCGGTCGGCACGCACGAAACGCTGCTGGCATATCTCGTGCGCCGTCTGCTGGAAAACGGTGCGAACACGTCGTTCGTCAACCGCATCGCAGACCCGGCCGTGGCCATTAGCGATCTGATTGCCGACCCGGTGAATGAAGCGTCGAAAATCGTGCCGCTCGGCGCTCCTCACGCGAAGATTCCGTTGCCGCGTCACCTCTACGGCGACGCACGTCTTAACTCGATGGGGCTCGATCTGTCGAATGAACATCGGCTGGCTTCGCTCTCATCAGCCTTGCTGGGGGCCGCGAATTATCCGTGGCGCGCCGCACCGATGCTCGATGGCAGCGACGAGCTGGCCAACGGCGGCGCACGCGACGTGCGCAACCCCGCGGATCAGCGCGATCTGGTGGGTAGCGTGACCGACGCCACAGCCGAGCAGGTAAATGCCGCGCTAGCGCATGCGCTAGCCGCTGCGCCGATCTGGCAGGCGACTCCCGTCGAGGCGCGAGCCGACTGTCTTGCACGAGCGGCCGATCTGCTCGAAGCGCAGATGCATCCCCTCATCGGTCTGATCGTGCGCGAAGCGGGCAAATCGCTGCCTAACGCGGTGGGCGAGATTCGTGAAGCGGTCGATTTCCTGCGTTACTACGCGATGCAGATTCGTCTGGAGTTTTCGAACGATACCCATCGTCCGCTGGGCCCTGTGGTGTGTATCAGCCCGTGGAATTTCCCGCTGGCGATTTTCATGGGGCAGGTCGCGGCGGCGCTGGCAGCCGGTAACACGGTGCTCGCCAAGCCCGCCGAGCAAACGCCGCTGATCGCCGCGCAAGCGGTCCGCATTCTGCGCGAAGCGGGCGTACCGCCCGGCGCGGTGCAACTGCTGCCCGGTGACGGCGAAACGGTGGGTGCCGCGCTGGTGGCCGATCCCCGCACGCGCGCGGTGATGTTCACGGGCTCGACCGAAGTCGCGCGGCTGATCAACAAAACCCTGTCGATGCGGCTGGATGCGGACGGCAAGCCGATCCCGCTGATCGCTGAAACCGGTGGGCAAAACGCGATGATCGTCGATTCATCGGCGTTGGCCGAGCAGGTTGTGGCAGACGTGCTGCAATCGTCATTTGATTCAGCGGGGCAACGTTGTTCGGCATTGCGAGTGCTCTGCCTGCAAGACGATGTGGCCGAGCGCACGCTGGAAATGCTGCGTGGCGCGATGAACGAACTGGCGCTTGGCAACCCCGACCGGCTTTCGGTCGATGTGGGGCCAGTCATCGACGTCGAGGCCAAGCGCAGTATTGATGCGCATATCGCCGCGATGCGCGAAAAAGGTCACAAAGTGACCCAGTTGCCTCTGCCATCGCGTTGCGCGCATGGCACCTTTGTGCCGCCAACGTTGATCGAGCTCGATAGCATTGATGAACTCAAACGCGAAGTTTTTGGTCCCGTCCTGCATGTGGTGCGTTATCGCCGTCATGCACTGGATACGCTGCTCGAACAGATTCGCGCAACCGGTTATGGACTGACGCTCGGCATTCACACGCGGATCGACGAAACCATCGCTCATGTCGTGGCCCGTTCGCACGTGGGCAACATCTACGTGAACCGCAACGTGATCGGCGCGGTGGTCGGGGTGCAACCGTTTGGCGGCGAGGGCTTGTCAGGCACCGGACCGAAAGCGGGCGGCGCGCTGTATCTGCAACGCCTGCTGGCCAAACGTCCGGCGGGTCTGCCCGCCTCACTGACGCAAATGCTGGTTAGCGACGTACCAGCCGCGGGTGAAAACAGCGACAATCCGTCTTCCGCACTTATCGCGCTGCGCGACTGGCTGAACGCCGAACATCAACCGGCGCTCGCCGCGCGTTGTGAAACCTGGCGTGAATTGGGTCTGGCCGGGGCAACGGCGGTGTTGCCGGGCCCGACAGGCGAACGCAACACGTATACCCTTGGCGCACGCGGCACGATTTTATGTGTGCCCGCAACCGCAACGGGCGCGCGGCTGCAACTGGCTGCCGCCCTTGCCACGGGCAATCGCGTGCTGTTTGAGGGGGGGCCGGGTGAGCAATTGGTGGCGGCCTTGCCCGCTTCGCTCAAGCACCATGTGAGCGTGTGCAAGGCGACGAAGAGCGGTACCGATATCAATACCAATGCCGAATTCGATGCGGTGCTGTTCGAAGGTGACAGCGATGAGCTGCTGGCGCTGGCACGGGAAGTCGCGCAACGCGCGGGGCCGATTGTGTCGGTGCAGGGGATCGCTGCACGGGCGTTGGAAGAAGGAACCGAAGATTACGCGCTCGAACGCTTGTTGACCGAGCGTTCGGTGAGCGTGAACACGGCAGCAGCAGGGGGTAATGCAAATTTGATGACGATCGGTTGAGCTTGCCTTAGCGGTCCATTCAAAACAACGGAAGCGATACGGTAGCGCCGAAGTCGCTCCATCTAACTGGCATCAAGGAGAGAAACCATGCAGCACGCAATGAAAAAGCTCGCAGGCGCTACGCTGGCGGCCACGCTGTCGCTGGCTGGCGCGGCTTACGCGCAGCAGGTGGAGGATGTGAAGATTGGCGTGGCTGGCCCGCTGACAGGTGCCCAGGCTCACTACGGCAAGGATTTTCAGAACGGCATTACGCTGGCTGTCGAAGACATGAACGCCACCAAGCCGGTGATTGGCGGAAAGACAGTGCGCTTCGTGCTGAATTCCGCGGACGATCAGGCTGACCCACGCACCGGTACGACCGTGGCGCAAAAGCTGGTGGATGACGGCATCAAGGGCATGCTTGGGCATTTCAACTCTGGCACGACCATCCCGGCTTCGCGTATTTACGCCAACGCGGGCATTCCGCAACTGGCGATGGCGACTGCGCCCGAATATACGCAACAGGGCTTTAAAACGACGTTCCGCATGATGACGTCAGATACGCAGCAAGGCTCGGTTGCCGGCACCTTCGCGGTGAAAAACCTCGGTATGAAGCGGATAGCGATTGTCGATGACCGCACGGCATACGGCCAGGGTCTGGCCGACCAGTTCGAGAAAGCGGCGAAGGCCGCGGGCGGCACGATCGTTGATCGAGAGTTCACGAACGATAAAGCGGTCGATTTCAAGGCAATTTTGACCAAGCTCAAGGCCACCAACCCCGACCTGATTTATTACGGCGGTGCTGATTCACAAGCGGCGCCGATGGTACGTCAGATGAAGACACTGGGCGTGAAGGCGCCGTTGATGGGCGGTGAAATGGTCAAGACGCCGACCTTCCTGAAGATCGCCGGTGATGCGGCAAATGGCACGGTGGCCTCGTTGGCGGGCTTGCCGCTCGACGAGATGCCTGGCGGCAAGGCTTACGTGGCGAAGTACAAGAAGCGTTTCAACGAAGATGTACAGACGTACTCGCCCTATTCGTATGACGGTGCCATGGCGCTGTTCGACGCGATGAAGAAAGCGAATTCGACTGATCCGGCGAAGTACCTGCCTTTCCTTGCGAAGACGGATATGCCTTCGGTGACCTCGACGCATCTGTCGTATGACGCCAAGGGCGATTTGAAGCACGGCGGCATTACGTTATACAAGGTTGTGGATGGCAAGTGGACGACATTGCAAAGCGTAGGCGGCAAGTAAATCGCGGGTGTAGCGGCCTGCTAAGGCCATAGCGTTTTGTTTCTGCTGTGCAGTTAATGTCTGATTCTGACTGAAAACCCTGTGAGTGGCCTCGTGCTACTCACAGGGTTTTTGTGTTTACGGCCTTGTGGCTAACGTATCGAGATTTCCGCTGTTCGCCTCGCTGCTTTTCCCGGATGGAACGATTTTTGGCTCGATGTTACCTAGAGCATTAAGCGCATATTTTAATTCAGTCAGATTGAATAAATTATAGAGCGGTATGCTGCGTATCCGGTATTCAGATTGATGGGCTTTAAGTTTAATAATCCGGTTATTTTAAAATAATGATGAGAGGGCGTGGTTTATGAATGCGGTTAATGGTACTGGTAGTCGTTATATGAGTATGGAAATTCAGTCTGACAGTAATAGCCCGGTATCAGCGAACAAAAATAAAAACGTCAGATAGTGCTCTTCTTCCGGGTGTACCAGGGCAGCACACTGGGTCGGAAGGATTCACGGGAAGAGCGACCATTGCTTTCGATTAATGAATAAGATTCAGGTTTTATCTAATAAATAATAGCGGTAAAAACAGGAGGAAGCATGGTGTTTGTCCAGGAGACAGGTGCATGCTGGAAAAATTATGCTGGCATGAGTTTTTGATTTTTTGTTTTTGTCGAGGGATTGTATAGTGCCCAATAATGGTTGTGGTTTAAGCGGTAATTTTACCTGGCAGGCGTGGAAGAATTGCTGGAATGGGTCAGAGGTTAATGATAAACAGGGTATTTCTGGAAATATAAAGAGCAGCAATCCGGATGCGCCTAGGGCTAAAAATTACAAGCAGATATTTGCAGTTGGCCTGGGTGTATTTTGTTTTGGCATAGCGGGTTATTTAGTATTTAGTCCAGCTAGTCTGGCATGTAGAGCGGGTAGCAGAGAGAATTCAGATAGTTCAGGTAGTTCAGGTAGTTCAGGTAGTGCGAGTGACGCATGTTTGACTGATTCAGTTAGCTATACCCCGTTGTCAGAGATTTCCGCGGTGGTTTTTTTTGCTGGATTTATGATGATGAGTTACGCGGGTCATCATCTTTATGTCGATCCAGATAAAAATGAGGGTGAAAAACTAAAGGAATTAAAGGAGATAAAAGAAGTAAAAGAAGCAAAAGAGATAAAAGATGTGGAGAGTGGCGAAACACAAAGGCTCATGGAAGCTGGATGGCGAAAATATGGGTAAATATAATTTCATGGGGTCTTGATATAGGATTTAGTCGCGTCGTGTGGTCTTTTATCTGATTCGAGGCCCACGACGGTTGTGGTGGTTTTTGGACTGGCACATGAAAAGATGCCGGAGAATAAATTTCTGAGAGAAACAGCATGGGCAAATTAAATATTTCTGGGGCCGGTGGCAATCATTCAATGCAATCTGTCCCGGATCGGCCTGCGAACGGCCAGGCATCGAGGGTTTCACAGGCTCCCGCAGGTGATCTTAAAGCCGCGAAATGGATGTTAAGAGGGGGGCTGAGCATCGCTGTGCTGGGTAGCGTCATGCTTTTGGCATCGTTGGAGAGGCGGACTTCAAATCGTTATGACACAAATAGCATCGCATCTCAGGTGACGGATAAGCTGGGATTTGATGGAGCATGCTGGATTATATCGGGGGGCTGTCTGGCTTTATATGGCTTGATGCGAAAACATAATATTAATCAGCCTGATTTGCCGCAGCCTGAAGAGCAGACATTAAATCAGTCACAGAATGATAGGCAATTGGTTATTCAGGTGAATGATGTTGCAACCGGGAGTGATGGCAATGACATTGCTGTGCCCAGAAGGCGGAATTTAAAGGAGTCTATAGGCGAAGGTTTTATCTCGATGAGTTCGTCAGGCGAAGACGGTTGAGATAATCGCCGGGTATGGGGCGATGTTTAATTGATGGAGGTGATTTGTGCTTGAAATTAATGCAGTTAATACCCAGCGCCAGTGGAACACCGTGCAACAGAATATTTTGCAAATTGGACAAATAGTTGTTGCCGGAGTGAGAAGAGCTGTGAGTCTGGTTACACCTGATACGGTAAACCGTATCAGGGCAGCAGGTATCTCGGGTGCGATCTTGTTTACCGCCAGTGTCGGAATCATAACGGTGCTGAATCAAAAAGACGGGGATTTGACAGGCCGGGCTGCCAATGTGCTTACTGTTATTTCAATGTTCGGGGGAGTAGCAGGCATTGGCTTAATCGCAACTGCGATTTGCGCTTACCAGTATGGCAGTCATGAACGGCAGCGTTTGCTTGCATTGGCCGCATAGGATTATTTAATTTTGTTTAAACATGCCCGGCATGATCCCTTTATCGTGAATCATGCCGGGTGGACTATTCATGTGATTTCTCCCGGCTTAACGTTTTTCCGCGTTACGCATTGTGCGGCCCTGTTCCCGTATCTGTTCAAGCGTTGCTCCCGGTGTGCTGGCTTCCTGGGGCAGACGAATTTCAATCAATGCCGCGCGTTGGGCCGCCACGGCCCGCTCAAAGGCTGGAAGAAAATCAGCCGTGCGCTCGACAACTTCGCCGTGAGCGCCGAATGCGCGTGCAAATGCCGCAAAGTCCGGGTTGGTTAGCCCGGTGCCATGCACGCGTCCTGGATAGTGCCGTTCCTGATGCATCCGGATCGTTCCAAAGTGGCTGTTATTGACGACGATAAACACCACTTGCAGCTTGTATTGCATGGCGGTAGCCAGCTCCTGGCTGGCCATCATGAAGCAGCCGTCCCCCGCTAGTGCCACGACCATCCGTTGCGGATACTGCGCTTTGGCAGCGAGCGCGGCTGGTACGCCGTAACCCATGGCCCCGCTGGTGGGCGCCAGTTGTGAGCGGAAATGACGATAAGAAAAATGCCGGTGCAGCCAGCTCGCGTAATTGCCCGCGCCGTTGGTCACGATGGCATCGGCTGGCAGTTGCGCCCGTAATTGCTGGATGATCTCGCCGAGCTGCACCTCGCCCGGAATGGGCCGTGGTGTGCGCCACTCAAGATAGGCCTCGTGTGCCGCTGCGGCGCTGCCGGCCCAAAGTGGCGGTGCGGCAGGCCGCATGGCGGCAAGTTGCTCTGCCATCTCAGGCATGCCCGACACGATCGGCAGATCGGCCGCGTAGACTCGCCCCAGTTCCTCCGCGCCTTGATGTACATGAACTAGCGTCTGCCGGGTCACCGGAATTTCGAGTAGTGTGTAGCCCCCCGTAGTGGCTTCGCCCAGACGTGGGCCGAGCGCGATTAACAGGTCGGCGCCGTGAATCCGCTGTGCGAGCGCGGGATTGATGCCGAGGCCGACATCACCCGCGTAACAGGGATGCTCGTTATCGAACGTGTCCTGGAAGCGGAACGCGAGCCCAAGCGGCAACTGCCAGGTTTCGACGAAGCGTTGCAGATCAGCGCACGCGGCTGGGGTCCAGCCGCTGCCGCCTGCGATCACCATGGGCCGTTGTGCATGTTCTAGCAGGTGTTGCAGCCGTTCGATCTGGGCGCGTCCTGGTGCCGCCGCCACGCGCTGCCAGGGCGGCGCGCTGGGCACTGCGGGGCACGGATCGCTCAGCATGTCTTCCGGCAGCGATAGCACGACCGGCCCAGGCCGCCCCGAAGTCGCTGCATGAAACGCATGGCTGAGATACTCCGGCACACGGCGCGGATCGTCGATCTGCGCGACCCATTTCGCCATCTGCCCAAACATGCGGCGGTAGTCGATCTCCTGGAAAGCCTCCCGGTCCAGATGTTCCCGCGCGCACTGGCCGATGAGCAAAATCATCGGGGTGGAATCCTGAAACGCCGTATGCACGCCAATCGACGCATGGGTGGCGCCTGGCCCGCGTGTGACGAAGGCGACGCCTGGACGGCCGGTTAGCTTGCCTGTGGCTTCGGCCATGTTTGCCGCAGCGGCTTCGTGACGGCAGACGATCGTCTGAATGCGCTGGGTCTCGTCATGCAGCGAATCGAGCACCGCGAGAAAGCTTTCGCCGGGCACACAAAACACGCGTTCGACCCCATGCATCAGCAGCGCATCGACTAGCAGACGCGCTCCCGTTGTGCTGGCAGGGGCGGATGCGGGAGCGGACGTGGAAGCATGGGCTTGCGGCATGGCGAAAGGGTCTCCGTGATGGGGGTTGGCGCTGGCTTGGGGGCGCTGGGTGAGGCCGTGGGCCCATGCAGCGTATGCGCCAGCCTGTCAGGCCACCGGGGTGGCGACAGCTTACGCTGGCGGCTCAGCCGTGTCACGGCATGCGGTTCGCGCTATGAGGTTGCGCCGGATGGCGCACGCGGAAAGCGCATCCTGTGCCATGGCAATGACGTGTCAAGCAAGCGCCGCGTCGCTCGCTATCAACATTCGACGATATTCACCGCGAGCCCGCCGCGTGAGGTTTCCTTGTATTTGGTTTTCATGTCCGCGCCTGTTTGCCGCATCGTCTTGATGACGGAATCGAGCGAGACGTAATGGCTGCCGTCGCCGCGCAGCGCCATCCGCGCGGCGTTGACCGCCTTGACCGAGGCCATCGCATTGCGTTCGATGCACGGAATCTGCACCATGCCGCCGACGGGATCGCAGGTTAGCCCCAGGTTGTGTTCCATGCCAATCTCGGCGGCATTCTCGACTTGTTTCGGGGTGCCGCCCATTACGGCAGCCAGCCCTCCCGCAGCCATCGAACATGCCACGCCGACCTCGCCCTGGCAGCCAACCTCCGCGCCGGAAATCGACGCGTTGAGTTTGTACAGGATACCGATCGCTGCCGCCGTTAGCAGAAAGTCGATGACGCCTTGCGGTGTCGAACCGGGCATGAAGCGCGTGTAGTAATGCAATACCGCTGGAATAATGCCCGCCGCGCCATTGGTGGGCGCTGTGACAACCCGTCCGCCCGCTGCATTTTCTTCATTGACGGCGATGGCATACAGGTTGATCCAGTCGATCATCGACAGCGGATCGCGCAACGCGCCTTCCGGGTTGCCGAGCAGCGCGCGATATAGCTGCGGCGCGCGGCGTTTGACCTGAAACGGACCTGGCAACGTGCCATCGGCATCTGGGTTGCCGATGCCGCAGCCGCGCGCCACGCATGACTGCATCACGTCCCAGATCTGCAGCAGCCCGGCGCGGGTTTGCTCTTCGGTATGCCAGACCCGCTCGTTTTCCCACATGAGTTGCGCGATGCTTTTATTCGTCGAATGACACAGCGCCAGCAACTCGTCACCGCTGAAAAACGGATAGGGCAACTGGTTGGGCGCATCGAGCACTTTGGTGTTGGGTGCGCCCGCCGTGACCACGAAGCCGCCACCGACCGACAGATAGGTTGTGACACGCAGTGTTTCGCCTCGTGCATCGAACGCATGCAGTTTCATGCTGTTGGGGTGTTCCGCCAGCGCCTGGCGATAGAACGCGATGTGTTCTTTCACCGAGAAGGGCACGACGTGCGTGCCGAGCAAGGCCAGCGAACGGCTGCTTTGAATGACAGCGAGGCGTTCGTTGATCGTGTCTGGATCAACCGTGTCGGGCGCTTCACCGAGCAAGCCGAGCATGATGCCGCGATCGGTGCCATGTCCTTTGCCGGTCGCCCCCAGCGAGCCGTACAAGCCCACTTTCACGCTGACGGTAGCGGCCAGCAGCCCATCGCGTTCAAGCCCCTGAGCAAACATTAGCGCTGCGCGCATCGGGCCCACCGTATGCGAACTCGACGGACCAATGCCGATTTTGAAAAGGTCGAACACACTGACTGCCATAACGGTTCCTGCCAATAAACAAAAAAGATTAACGCGCGACAAACGGCAGACAGACGGCGAGCCATGCCGGCGCTGTCGCTGCCAGGTGCAGTGCGATGGGCGTGTAGCGCCCATCTAGCCGCGCAGCCAGATGAAACAGTTCGGTTGCATTCTTCGGATCCCACGGCCCCACGTAACCCGGCAAGCCCGCCTCGCGGCGTTGCATGTCCAGCGGTGTCGTGGAGTGGATGAATTCGTCGTGAGTTTTCATGCCGATGGCGTAAGGCGTGAGCCAGTTCAGCGCACCCGCCAGTGATGCGCCGCTTGGCGTGCGCAATGGCAGCCAGACGCGGTTATGGCGGCGGGCGGCAAGCGCCGCGGTGACGAGCGGCTGAAGATCGTAAGTCACATAGCGCAACGCATCGCGTTCGTTGAAATCGATGGTCGAGCCATCGGGCGCGATGTTGTCACCGATGTGTTCGGCGAAGAGGCGTTGCGCGGCATTGATCATCTTGCGGTTATCAAGCGTGAACGCGGCCATCGAGACCAGCTTGATGCGATGGCTCTGCCAGTTGTTGCGATAGGTGCCGCGGAGCGGACGCGGTTGCGCGTCGATCTGGGTGATATAGCCACTGGCGAACTTGTTGAGAAACGCCATCGCCGCATTGCGGGTTTTCACCGGCAGCGCGCTCGCGGTCATGTCGTAGGCGAGGATCAAGCTATCGAAATGGGTTTCGTCGATGGGATTGAACGAAGGTTGGTAAGTAGTGACCCATGCATACAGCAAGCGATCGACAAACTTCAGGTAGCGCTCGTCGCTGGTGGCGCGCCAGGCCAGGGCCGCATTGCGCAGCAAATCCAGATCTTTTTGCGCCTCAACGCTCTGGTCGTACAAGCCTTCATGTGGCAGCAGGCCTTCCGTATGGAGCCGGGCGACGGCGCGTGGCGCGTCATTCAGGTGCTCCTGCACATTGTTGATGAGCGTTTTCACTCCCGGATCGGCGTTGGTGCGTTCGCTGGTTTGCAACGCGGGTGCGGCGCAGAAATTCATGGCGGCCACCACAGGTGCGGCGGGCCATAGCAATGCCACCGCAGCGAGTCCGCATGCCAGCGGCAGGCACAGTTGACGGTTGGGTTGAGGTATTCGGCTTCGCATCATTCGCACCTTTCGCGCCTTGCGCTGTTTCCCGGTTGGGCTGATTGGGTGTCAGATGTTAGCCGTTTGCGCGGCTGGCATGCTGAATCTCGCGCCGCCGAAGCCGCGGCGCGAGGTTCACATGAAGCGTAATGCCGCCGGCATTGCGGTGAAGAGGAACGGGCGGACGCAACGATCGGCCGGGGTCAGGTGTAATCGGCTATCGGCACGCAGGCGCAAAAGAGATTGCGGTCGCCATAGACGTTGTCCGCGCGTCCGACAGGGGGCCAGTATTTTCTGGCGACCAGCGCAGGCAGCGGCCAGGCGGCTGTTTCGCGCCGGTACGCATGTGTCCAGACATCGGCTGTGACCACGGCAGCGGTATGCGGCGCGTGCTTGAGCGGGTTGTCTTCACGATCGGCCAAGCCTGCTTCGATGGCGCGGATTTCTTCGCGGATAGCGATCATCGCTTCGATGAAACGGTCGAGTTCTTCTTTCGCTTCGGATTCGGTGGGCTCGACCATCAATGTGCCGGGCACCGGAAAGCTCATCGTCGGCGCGTGAAAACCGTAATCCATCAGGCGCTTGGCGACGTCATCGACGCTGATGCCACTGCTTTCCTTGATCGGACGCAAATCGAGAATGCACTCATGCGCGACCAGGCCACCCGGCCCCGAGTACAGCACCGGATAGTGCGGCGCGAGTTTTTGCGCG
The DNA here is from genome assembly GCF_009455685.1 of Paraburkholderia hayleyella. NCBI lineage: Bacteria > Pseudomonadati > Pseudomonadota > Betaproteobacteria > Burkholderiales > Burkholderiaceae > Paraburkholderia > Paraburkholderia hayleyella. The sequence continues at coordinate 314,308 of NZ_QPES01000001.1, forward strand.
ACGTAGTTGGCGTTGAGAATGGCGATCTCGGTGGCGGCGGTGAGGTTTTTCGCGCCCATCATGGCGATATACATCCACGAGATCGGCAGGATCGACGCCGATCCATACGGCGCCGCTGATACCGCGCCGATGCCGTGCGGGTCACGCTCGTAACCGCTTGAGGCCTGGTTGGGCAAAAACTGCGCAAGGTGCGCGCCGACTGCCACCGGGCCGACGCCTGGGCCGCCACCGCCGTGCGGAATACAAAACGTCTTGTGCAGGTTCAGATGCGAAACATCGCCGCCGAATTGTCCGGGTGCGGTGAGGCCCACCATCGCGTTCATGTTCGCGCCATCGACGTACACCTGGCCGCCATACGCATGCACGACCTCGCAAATCTCACGCACATTCTGTTCGAACACGCCGTGCGTCGAGGGGTAGGTAATCATGATTGCCGCCAGCTTGCTGGCATGCTGCGCGGCTTTGGTTTTCAGGTCAGCAAGATCGACATTGCCGTTTGCATCGCAGGCCACGACGACGACCTGCATCCCGGCCATCTGCGCTGACGCAGGGTTAGTGCCATGGGCCGAAGCCGGAATCAGGCAAACGTTACGATGACCTTCGCCGCGCGCTGCATGGTAGGCGTGAATGATGAGCAAACCCGCATATTCGCCTTGCGAGCCCGCATTCGGCTGTAACGAAACAGCGGCGTAGCCCGTGGCCGCAACCAGCATCTGCTCGAGCTGGTCGATCATCGTGCGGTAGCCGAGTGTCTGGTCAGCCGGGGCAAATGGGTGAATCTGGCCGAACTCGGGCCAGGTGACCGGCAACATTTCAGCTGTCGCATTGAGCTTCATCGTGCATGAGCCAAGCGGGATCATCGAACGATCGAGCGCCAGATCTTTGTCGGAGAGGCTGCGCAGATAGCGCAGCATTTCAGTTTCCGAATGGTGGCGATTGAAGACCGGATGCGTCAGATACGCGCTGCGGCGCTCAAGCGCGGCAGGCACGCTGCGGTTTGCCGGTGTTGCGATGAACTGGGCGTCGAGCGCATCGACGGAGGGCGCTTCCGCCACGCCCGCCGCCTGGGCGAACACCGCCAGTAATGTGGCGAGATCGTGGCGCGTGGTGGTTTCGTCCAGCGACAAACCTGTCCGCGTGTTGCTGATGCGGCGCAAGTTGATGCGCTGCGCGAGCGCCGCTGTATGCAGCGCTTCGGTGCGCGAGCCGGTGTCGAACGTCAGCGTATCGAAGAAGGTGTCGTTGACGAGCGTGTAGCCCATCTGCACGGCCCCGGCAGCGAGCAGCGTGGTGAGGCGGTTGACGCGCTGAGCGATGGTTTTGAGGCCAGCCGGACCGTGATAGACCGCGTACATGCTGGCCATGATCGCCAGCAGCGCTTGCGCGGTGCAGACGTTCGAGGTGGCTTTTTCGCGGCGAATGTGTTGTTCGCGGGTTTGCAGCGCGAGACGCAGCGCCGGGTTGCCTTGCGCATCGAGCGTTACGCCAACGAGGCGGCCTGGCATCTGGCGCTTGAAGGCATCGCGTACCGCCATATAGGCTGCATGCGGGCCACCGAAGCCCACCGGTACGCCAAAGCGCTGGGTGTTGCCGATGGCCACATCCGCACCCCATTCGCCAGGCGGCGCGAGCAGCGTGAGCGCAAGCAGGTCGGCCGCGACGACCACATGGCCGCCTGCCGCGTGGATCGCGTCAGAGAGCGCACGGTAATCGCGCACATCGCCAAGGACGCCGGGATACTGCAACAGCACGCCGAAGGCATTGGCGCTGGCTGCCGCTTCGGCGGGGCCGGTCTGGATCTCGATGCCGACCGGGCGGGCACGGGTTTGCAGCACTTCGAGGGTTTGCGGCAGCACGTCGTCAGCGACGTAGAACACATTTGATGGAGACTGACCGACCCGCTGCAACAGCGTCATCGCTTCAGCGGCAGCGGTGGCTTCGTCGAGTAGCGAGGCATTGGCAATCGACAAACCGGTGAGGTCGATAACCATCTGCTGAAAGTTCAGCAGGGCCTCGAGACGGCCTTGTGAAATTTCCGGCTGATAGGGCGTGTAGGCCGTGTACCAGGCCGGGTTTTCAAGCACGTTGCGCAAGATCACGGCCGGTGTGTGCGCGTTGTAATAGCCTTGGCCGATGTAGGAACGGAACACCTGGTTTTGCCCCGCGAGTTCGCGCAAGGCCGCGAGCGCTTCGGCTTCGCTCTTCGGCTGGGTGAACGGCCCGAGCGGCAGTGCCTCATGGCGGCGAATGCTTGACGGAATCACCGCATCGATCAGTGCGGCGCGCGAGGCAAACCCCAGCGTGTCGAGCATCGCTTGCTGATCGGCTGCGTCTGGGCCAATGTGGCGCTCCGCGAAGGCGTCGTGCACTTCGAGCGCGGCCAGTGAGACAGGCGTGTGATTCATCAGGTGATCCGGGTGTTCGAGCTTCATGATGTGTTCCTGGCGGTGCGGCACGTCCGGCAGACCTGACGCACATAACGTGGGGCTTGGCCGCACCTGATGGTTGAGACGAGAGACAGTTGAAACAGGCCGGCTGAATAAAAAGCAATGCAGGCTTACGCGCCGATGGCCCGGGTATAGGCTTCGGCGTCGATCAGGCGCTCAAGCGAGGCATCGGCGGCGGGCTTGATCTTGAATAGCCAGCTTTCGTAGGGCGTGTTGTTCACGCTGTCCGGCGTATCCGCCACGGCGGAATTGGCCTCGAAAATTTCGCCCGAGACCGGCGCATAAATATCGGATGCGGCTTTGACCGATTCGATGACCGCGACGGTATCGCCCGCCTGAACTGTTTTGCCCAGCGCCTGGACTTCAAAAAAGACAATGTCGCCCAGCGCTTCCTGTGCGTGATCGGTAATGCCGATGGTCAGCGTGCCGTCGGCTTCGGTGCGAATCCATTCGTGCGATTCGGTGTATTTCAGGTTGGCCGGGATGCTCATGTGTTGCTCCTGTGCAAGGTTATTCGATGAGTGTGTAATGTGATGCGCTGGCCGTAGCCCGCCAGGTTTGAATCAGGCGGCGAGTACTTTGCCATGGCGCACGAACGGCAGTTTAACCACGCGCGCAGGCAAGGCCTTATCGCGGATTTGCACCTGGATCATGTCGCCAGGCTGAACCTGCAAAGGCACGCGGGCAAAGGCGATAGATTCCTGCATCGTGGGCGAGAACGTGCCGCTGGTAATTTCGCCTTCGCCGTGCGGCGTCAGCACTTTTTGATGCGCTCGCAGTATCCCCGCCGCCTTGCCGTTTTCTTTTTGCAGAATCAGGCCGACAAAAGCCGCGCGGGCACCATCGGCTTCCAGCCGGGGGCGGCCGATAAAGTCGCGCGGCGAGGTGAGATCGACGGTCCATGCGAGACCGGCATCGAGCGGCGACACGTTGTCATCCATGTCCTGGCCGTAGAGATTCATCCCGGCTTCGAGGCGAAGCGTGTCGCGCGCGCCGAGACCCGCCGGACGGACGCCCTGTGCTTGCAGCGCCTGCCACAGCGCAGCTGCCCTGGTTGCGGCAACGATGATCTCGAAGCCGTCTTCGCCGGTGTAGCCCGTGCGCGCGAGTGTCAGTTCGTCGAACGACGCCGTGGGAACGCGTACCGCGTTAAAAGGTTTGAGGACTTCGGATGCCGCGCGCGTGTCGGGGATGGCTTGCCAGACCTTGTCGCGGGCATGAGGCCCTTGCACCGCGATGATGGCCAGGTCGTGCCGCGCGGTGATGGTCAGATTGAAGCCGTGGGTGGTATTCAGATGATTGAACCAGGCCAGATCTTTTTCGGCCGTGCCCGCATTGACGACCGCGCGGAAGTGGTTTTCGTCGAAGTAATAGACGATCAGATCGTCGATGACGCCGCCATTCGTGTTGAGCATGCACGAATAAAGCGCTCGCCCAGGCGTTTGCAGTTTGGCGACGTTATTGGCCAGTGCATATTCGAAGAAAGCGCGCACCCGTGTGCCAGTGAAATCGACCACACACATGTGCGAGACATCGAACATGCCTGCATCGGTGCGCACTGCGCGATGTTCGTCGATCTGCGAGCCGTAATTGACAGGCATGTCCCAGCCGCCGAAATCGACCATGCGCGCGTTAAGCGCGCGATGCGTGGCATGCAGGGGAGTGTGTTTGAGTTCGGTCATCGGGGCCTCGGGCGTCACGCAGCAACAGGGAAAGGGGCAAGCAAGGCGCCATGCTCGCGCCGTTGCGCGGCACTTGGGGCCGGGCAAGCGAGGCGTTGCATGAGCCCCTCTGTCCTCGATACCTGAGAGATTGCGCCGACCGCGATGCGGTAAAACGCGCGCCCCTTCGGTGGGCAGCCTGCCGGAACAACCGTGTGGCTACTGCCGCTCTCCAGAGTGCGAAAAACCGGACCTGATGCGAGCGGATGAGCGCGTGCCAGAAGAACTGGCGATCAGTGGGATTTCTCGACGCGGCCGGTCCTTTTGCCTGAGAGTTTTTGGGTGTGCCCCTTCGGCGGTGTGGCACGCAAAAATGCTTGCAGCCAGCACGCTCTCCCGACGCGTGCGGCGAATGTACGCGAGCCCAAAAGGCTTGTCAAATGGTGCTTTCACGCGATGAGGCACGATCTGGCTGTGGTCTTGCAGACAGCTTGCCGCAGGCTTTTATTCAGTCCATTTCAGTCCATTCAAGCCGCTCGAATGGCAGGCGTCGCCCCTCGTTTTCGCTACGTTGCGCCAGCTCGATGAGCGTCATCACATCGACCGCATCGCGCGCGCTAACCGGAAATGGCACGCCATCTTGCAGCGTTGCCGCCAGCGCACGATAAAACTCGGCATAAGCGCCCGGCTGGCTTGGCCACTCGCGTTCAACTTCCTCATCGCCCTCGAGTACGCGCAATCGTCCCGCCAGATTGCCTGCGCCAAAACTTGCCGAGCCCGGATGCAGCCCCGCCTTCAACTGCTCTTCCTGGGTATCGAGACCATATTTGACATAGCTGCCCCGCGTGCCGTGCAACGTAAAACGCGGCGCCATGAGCGCTGTGAGCGCGCTGGCGTGCAGCAGCACTTCGAAGCCTGGATAACCCAGTTGCAGATGCAGATAATCCGGTGCCTGGGCGTGATCGCGCTGTGTCTTGACCGAGGCACAAACCGTTTGCGGCACGCCAAATAGCACCAGCGCCTGGTCGATTAAATGCGGCCCCAGATCGAAGAGCAGGCCACCGCCCCGCGCCGCTTCCTCACGCCAGCGCGCACGGATAACCGGGCGGAAACGATCGAAATGCGCTTCGAAATGCGTGAGGCGCCCTAGTGCACCAGTGGCCAGTAACGCTTGCAGCGCGATGAAGTCGCCATCCCAGCGCCGGTTATGGAACGGCGCGAACAGCAGGCCACGCCGCTGAGCCAGGGTGGCGAGCGTGAGCGCCTCAGCCGCGGTGAGCGTGACCGGCTTGTCGACCACGACATGCTTGCCCGCCGCAAGAACACGCTGCGCCAGTGCGAAGTGCGTGTCGTTCGGCGTGGCGATCACCACGCATTCGATTCCGTCTAGTGCCAGCAGGGCATCCAGATCCGGCACGGTTTGCGCGTGCGGATAACGCGCAAGAGCCCGCTCAGGCTGCCCCGTGGCAATGGCCGCGAGCGTGGTGCGGCCACTATGCTCCAGCACCGGTGCGTGAAAAGTCGCACCCGCGAAACCGTAACCCAGCAACCCCACCTTGAGCCGTGTCGGCATGTTTCGCCTCCCTTTCTGTTTGAGTGCGCTAGTTCGAATGCGCTATTAGTTTGAGCGCGTGGTTTTATGTCGCTGTAGCGAGCCACCCATGCCCTGTCAGCCTCGCCGCACAAGCGCGCCATTGTGTCATGGCGCGTGTCATGAAGCTCGCTTCCGAACTTGCGGCACAGGCCAAAACGTAACCGCATCCGTGTTAACATCGCCCGCTGCCCAAGCTATGGGAAGCCGCATTTGTGCCTCGTATCTGGCCCCGCAAGCGGGCCATGCATCCCCACTCAATCTCCACTCCTTTCCGCTCAAGACGATGTCCGCAGGCCTGAATGCCGCTCAAAACGAAGCGGTGCGTTATCTCGATGGTCCCTGCCTGGTGCTAGCAGGCGCAGGCAGCGGCAAGACCCGCGTGATTACACAGAAGATTGCGCACCTGATTGAGGCACGCGGTTTCGAGCCGCGCCATATCGCCGCCGTGACCTTCACCAACAAGGCCGCCGCGGAAATGCGCGAACGCATCGGCAAACTGCTCGAAGGTAAAACGCTCACCACGCCGGGCAAGGAAGGCCGCAAAGTGCCTGTAAACCAGCTGACGGTTTGCACCTTCCACTCGCTTGGCGTGCAGATCTTGCGTCAGGAAGCAGAGCATCTCGGCCTCAAGCCCCAGTTTTCGATCATGGATTCCGATGACTGCTTCGGCATGATTCAGGAGCAAATCGGCACCACTGATAAAGGCCTGATCCGCAAGATTCAATCGATTATTTCGCTATGGAAAAACGGGCTCGTACTGCCCGACGAGGCCATGCGACTCGCCGCCAACGAGGACGAACACCAGGCCGCGATTGTCTACCGCAACTACGTAGCAACGCTGCATGCCTACCAAGCCGTCGATTTTGATGACCTGATCCGGCTTCCCGCCGAGCTCTTTGCGCAAAACGAAACCGTGCGCGAACGCTGGCAAAACCGGCTGCGCTACCTGCTAATCGATGAGTACCAGGACACCAATACCTGCCAGTACGAACTGCTGAAACTGCTGGCAGGCCCCCGTGCCGCCTTCACCGCCGTCGGCGACGATGACCAGGCCATCTACGGCTGGCGCGGCGCAACACTCGAAAACCTCGCGCAACTCGGCAAGGATTTTCCCAAACTGCACGTCGTCAAACTCGAACAGAACTACCGCTCAACCGTGCGCATCCTGAGTGCCGCGAATAACGTGATTGCGCACAACCCCAAGTTATTCGAAAAGAAACTCTGGTCCGAACACGGCATGGGCGACAGCATCACCGTCACGCCCTGCAACGACGAAGAACATGAAGCCGAATCCGTTGTTTTCCGTCTGTCCGCGCACAAGTTCGAGCGCCGCGCGCAGTTTCGTGATTACGCGATCCTGTATCGCGGCAATTTTCAGGCACGCATCTTCGAACAGGTTCTGCGGCGCGAACGTATTCCCTATGTGCTGTCCGGCGGGCAATCGTTTTTCGACCGCGCGGAGATCAAAGACATCTGCGCGTACTTGCGGCTGATCGCCAACGCAGACGACGACCCTGCCTTCATCCGTGCCATCACCACGCCCCGGCGCGGGATCGGCAATACCACGCTGGAAGCACTCGGTTCATTTGCGGGGCAGGCCAAGGTCTCGCTATTTGAAGCGGTGTACATGGGCGGCATCGAAGCGCGGCTCTCTGCGCGCCAGGTGGAACCCCTTCGCGTGTTTTGCGACTTCATGCAGCGCCTGACCGATCGCGCCGACAAAGACCCCGCCACCACGGTGCTGAATGACCTGATGGACGCGATTCACTACGAAGCGTATCTGTACGACGCATTCGATGAACGTCAGGCGCAATCGAAATGGCAAAACGTGCTGGAGTTTCTGGAGTGGCTCAAACGCAAGGGGACCAAACCCGAAGCCGGGCCATCCGATGAAAACAGCGATAGCGACAGCACCGAAGCTACCGGATACGACAATGCCGATGGCCTCGCCGATACCGGCAAGAACCTGCTCGGCCTGATTCAGACCGTGGCATTGATGTCGATGCTGGAAGGCAAGGACGAAGATCCCGACGCGGTACGCCTTTCGACGGTTCATGCTTCGAAAGGACTGGAGTATCCGCATGTGTTTCTGGTCGGTATCGAAGAAGGGATCATGCCGCATCGCGGCGGTGCGGATGACGAGCCCGTTGATGACGCCCGCATCGAAGAAGAACGGCGGCTGATGTATGTCGCTATTACACGGGCGCAACGCAGTTTGCACGTGAACTGGTGCAAGAAACGCAAGCGGGCGCGTGAGACGGTGGTGTGCGAGCCGTCGCGGTTTATTCCAGAGATGGGGCTGGACGAGGCCCCGCCTCCAACGGCTGAAGAAGCGCCGATGTCGCCGAAAGACCGGCTGGCCAGTTTGAAGGCTTTGTTGCAGAAACCTTGAGTTGAAATAGTGGCTGATGCACGCGCCATTTTTTTAGGCGGTGCTGTAGTTTTCTTCGGTGGCACGGCCGGTGTATTAATGGGTATAGCAACCGTCAATGCCCTGCTTTGGAAAATCACGGTGGTTTTTTCGCCCTCGGTTGCAACAGCAATGGCTTAATCGACACCAGCGCTGCACTCTTCAGCAATTTCACGCAACTCGCCAATGGCACGCTCTCGCCGCAAACGGCTTTGAAGCGCTGCGCGAGTTCGATTACCCCAATAAAGACGGTGTCATCGATCACAACGATTCGGTCTGGTTTTCCCTGTGTATCTGGTGCGATGGCGCAACTCAGGATGGTGAACTGCTTACCCTCACGTAACTCGGCATCGTCGAAATCCGTTAATCAAATACAGCATGATATGAAATGACTGATTCAATAGATAGTGCATTTCATATGGTCCATTTTATAAATTGATTTTGTAAAGATTTGTAAAATTTTAATTGTTTCTATGATTGAAATAATTTGCTGATATAGACTCGGCAAAAGTTATGAGATGGTTTTGTTTAGATGTTTTCCCGTGAGTGAATATGGAGTTTTAATTTTCCTGCCAGATATGGGCTGAGATCTGAGATTTTTGTGCACATGGCTTGACTTGATTTACGAACTTGGCAGGTATTTATCATGTCGGAAAAATTTATGGATGAATGTAAAAACACTTCTATTTGACTAGGCAGTATTGTTTTTGGACTGGGCAAAAATATAGAGACAGGATGAAAGACTGAGAGTATGAATTCCATTATAAAAGAGCTAAATAAAAAGACTGTTGAGTTCTACACTCAAACTTTCTGGCGAATGGTCTGGTTTGGAGTATTTGTAATTGTTCCTCCAGCTTTGCTATTGCCAGATCAGATTCCCGAGAATAGTCTGGCCCAGAATCTGGCAAAAATTGGGCTTTTTTTGCCAGTAGTTAAAGATTTTTCAGAGAGGTCATCATTTCCATTTCCATTGCTGGTGAGCTATGGCTTATCTTTTTGGCTTGCATGGGGTGGAGGGTTATTTCTGTATTTAATCAGCACGGTTAATCACGAAATAAGAACAAGAAATCTCAATATAACTGGCCATATGCGAAGATCTAGCTTTATTATGTTTTTTATGCTTTTGGGAATGGCATTTTGGGATGGCCTCATAAATGATCCAAAATCAGGTATTTTTGCGATGATGCTGCGCTCAAGGCTAATCTTGGCATTCACATCTGGAGGAATGTTTTTTCTCGGGTTTATGACGTCATATGGATTTTTTGTTTCTAGTGAGTATTATTTAAGGAAAGTTTTATGCCCGCGTTGACTGATGAGCAGATTTTGATGGGAGAATCTAATAAATCAGCCTATTAGATGTAGGCTGAGATCTGGGATTTTTTTGCGCATGGTTTGACTTGATTTACGTGCTTGGCAGGCATTTATAATGTCGGAGAAATTTATAAATAGGTGTAAAAATACTTCTATTTGGCCGGGCGGCGTTGTATTTGGACTGGATAAAAATATAGAAACAGGATGAAAGACTGAGAGTATGAATTTCATTATAAAAGAGTTAAATAAAAAGACTGTTGAGTTCTATGCCCAAACATTCCGGCGAATGGCCTGTCTTGCAGTATTTTTAATTGTTCCTCCAGCTTTGCTATTACCAGATCAGATTCCCGAGAATAGTCTGGCCCAGAATCTGGCAAAAATTGGGCTGTTTTTGCCAGTAGTTAAAGATTTTTCAGAGAGGTCATCATTTCCATTTCCATTGCTGGTGAGCTATGGCTTATCTTTTTGGCTTGCATGGGGTGGAGGGTTATTTCTGTATTTAATCAGCACGGTTAATCACGAAATAAGGACAAGGAATCTCAATATAACCGGCCATATGCGAAGATCTAGCTTTATTATGTTTTTTATACTTTTGGAGATGGCATTTGATGCAAGTACTTTGGGCAATCCAAAGACAGGTATTTTTGCGATGATGCTGCGCTCAAGGCTAATCTTGGCATTTACATCGGGAGGAATGTTTTTTCTCGGATTTATGACGTCATATGGATTTTTTGTCTCTAGTGAGTATTATTTAAGGAAGATTTTATGCCCGCGTTGACTGATGAGCATATTTTGATGGGGGAATCTAATAAGTCGCCTGTTTTTCCTGCTCCGCCGATTTTTATTTCCGATGACGATATTAGAGCGGCGATCGAGTTTATTCGGAATGACAACATAGGTGATATATGGACCGCAGGTAGTGGTGGTGCGGGCGAGGTTCTGACGCGGCTAGCCAAAGGTGAGGCCGCCGCTCTTGATGTTAACTATGCGGCGGTAGGCCGAAAGCTGGCAGATACAACCGGGAAATACGGGTAGCGGATTGACGCAATGGCAACTCGCCGAAATATTTTCAATTTTGTTATGCAACTTGAATAAGATTATCGGAAAATTCATAAATACATTTCCACATTTTCGGACATGCAAAAAGATGGCAATCATGTAAATTCTTCCATGAAATATATTTACAGCAAAAAATACATTTATAGGGAGATATAGCCTTGATAAAAATAGGCAATAAAAATTATTCTGAGATAAAGAATTTTTTAATGGCAATTGGTTTGGCAACAGTTTTTATATTTGCCGGATGCAAAGATAAAATAGATAGTCATACTGCCCAGCCGGGAATAGGTAGTATCAACGGTATTCAAGTCGTAATTCCGGCTGAGTACAAATTCTTCCCAGTGCAATACAAAGGGGACGAAATATGGATTAATCCTCCAGTTCGGCATGCGCCTGGAGCAGACGTGCCAATTGAGTCATTTGGCTTGCTGCTTTGTTAGCTTGATTTTGAAATGTAAAACTTGAATTTTTGCTAAATGCGGGCCAAGATTTTTTTGTGGATTGTTTTGGTTAATGTGCGGAGTTTTATAATTGCGAATACCTCCGGAGTCGTAAAAACATTGCGGATTTAAATTATGCAAAAATACGAGTTGAATTACGTAATAAGACCATTTTTCAGTGTGAAGTTTATGCGGATTTCAATATATTCGGTGGCATTTTTATTATTTATGTTAGGGTTATTTTTCCCCGCTGTAAATTACACGGATGGTGGAGTGGCGTCCCGTATTTGCAATATTGCCAGATATATTCCAATTGCACGAGCCTTGGGGGTGCATGGGCATTACCCCTGTGTTGTCGCTGTTAGCTATGGGGGCGCCACAGTTCTAGGCTTATTTGCTGGAATAATGATGTGTTTTTGTTATTATCCGGAGCCTTTTTTAGTTGATTTTTTGCACGATGGCGGGGCAAAAAAAAGAATATCGATGATAATTATCTTGCTCATGATTATTGTTGGGGCATGGACGATATCCTCTCCGCCTCCAACGTTAGGATTGTTGGGAGTTCTTTCATCTGGAAGAATCGGCATCTCTATAGGTGCTCCAGGCTATTTTGGCGCTCAATTGGCTTCATGGATGTTTCTGATTTTAATGCTCAAGTTTTATTTTTTTAATTCAGAAATTAGAAAGTGACTAAAATTTTAATGGCTTGCAAAAAATAAAACTGCATCAACCAAAGAGTATGAAATATTAGGCCGAACCATGGCCGATCAAACAAAGAATCTTGCTTATCATTTGATGATTTTGGGGGAGGGGGAGGAACAGCGAACGAGCGAATATTTTTTAAAGAAGCAAGTAAGGCGGTGTCCGGCGACATGGAACTGTTAAGGCAGGAGTGCGCGCAAGCTTACGCGAGATATGAGGAAAATATTGCTACGGCAGCGCGTGCCGCACAGTATGAAAAGGGTTTTGTGGGCGTTGGAGCATTGGTTGATGGAGTCGCATTGGGGGGAGCGGTTGTCCAGGCGCAACGTACTGGGAACTGGGTTCCAGTTGCAGGGGCGATAGGCTCAGTCTTGGGAGGTGCGTTCTCTGGAAGCCGCGCTAGCATGTTTGCCTCTGCTATGGCGAGAGTCCTTCTGCCAATACTCGGATTAAATGGTGTTGCCGTGCTTGTCGGACTTGTGGTCGCCGGTGCCGGATTTGCTGGTGGTAAAGCAGGCCAACTATCAGGCACCACAATCGGCAATGCTCTGCTTTGGCAAAATCCCCTGCCGGACATTGAAGCATTTTTCAAAGACCTCGCCCCCGGCCTCGACATGATCGCCCTCCCTAATCCTCGATCTCGACGGCGACGGCGTCCACACCACCGGCGTGGACCACTCCGACGCCCACTTCGATTTCGCCGGCGAAGGCAGCCGCACCCACACCGGCTGGATCAGCACCGGCGACGGCTTGCTCGTCCTCGACCGCAACCACAACGGCCTGATCGACACCGGTGCCGAACTCTTCAGCAATTTCACGCAACTCGCCAATGGCACGCTCGCCGCGAACGGCTTTGAAGCGCTGCGCGAGTTCGATTTCAACAAAGACGGCATCATCGACCACAACGATTCGGTCTGGTCCTCCCTGCGTATCTGGCGCGATGGCAACCGCGACGGCGCAACCCAGGACGGCGAACTGCTTACCCTCACGCAGCTCGGCATCGTCGAAATCCGTTAATCAAATGCAACATGATATGAAATGACTGATTCAATAGATAGTGCATTTCATATAGTCCATTTTATAAATGGATTTTGTAAATATTTGTCAAATTTTAATTGTTTCCATGGTTGAAATAATTTTCTGATATAGAATCGGCAAAAGTTATGAGATGGCTTTGTTTAAATGTTTTCCCGTGAGTGAATATGGAGTTTTAATTTTCATGCCAGATATGGGCTGAGATCTGAGGTTTTTGTGCACATGGCTTGACTTGATTTGCGAACTTGGCAGGTATTTATCATGTCGGAAAAATTTATGGATGGATGTAAAAACACTTCTATTTGACTAGGCAGTATTGTTTTTGGACTGAGCAAAAATATAGAGACAGGATGAAAGACTGAGAGTATGAATTTCATTATAAAAGAGTTAAATAAAAAGACTGTTGAGTTCTATTCCCAAACATTCCGGCGAATGGTTTGGTTTGGAGTGTTTTTAATTGTTCCTCCGGCTTTACTATTTCCCGATCAGATTCCCGAGAACAGTCTGGCCCAAAGTCTTGCCGAAATTGGGCTTGTTTTGCCTGTAGTCAAAGATTTTTCCGAGAGATCGTCATTTCCATTTCCATTGCTAGTGAGCTATGGCTTATCTTTTTGGCTTGCATGGAGTGGAGGGCTATTTTTTTATCTTATTAGTACGGTTAACCGTGAAATAAGAAAAAGGAGTTGCAATATAACCGGATACATGCGGCAAGCTAGTTTTATCATGTTTTTTATGATTTTGGCAATGGCGTTTGATGCAAATACTTTGGGCGATCCAAAATCAGGTATTTTTGCGGCAATGCTGCATTCAAGGCTAATCTTGGCATTTACATCGGGAGGAATGTTTTTTCTCTGGTTCATGGCATCGTGTGGGTTTTTTATCTCTAGTGAGTATTATTTAAGGAAGGTTTTATGCCTGCGTTGACTGATGAGCAGATTTTGATGGGAGAATCTAATAAGTCACCTGTTTTTCCTGTCCCACCGATTTTTATTTCCGATGACGATATTAGAGCGGCGATCGAGTTTATTCGGAATGACAATATAGGTGATATATGGACCGCAGGTAGCGGTGGTGCGGGCGAAGTTCTGAAGCGGCTAGCCAAAGGTGAGGCCGTTCTTGATGTTGACTATGCGGTGGTAGGCCGAAAGCTGGCAGATACAACCGGGAAATACGGGCAGCGGATTGACGCAATGGCAACTCGCGTCCAGTCGACAGCGGTAAAAGCGCTTCTTAAATCAACAGCAAACACGATGCTGGAAAGTGCGGCCAGACTAAGCCGTGGTGGTGAAGCCGGATATGCGAGGTACGGCCGGTCAGTGATTTCGCTGGCGCAGGCCGCTGCCGCGGGTACAACGTTAGGCCGGGCAAGCAAGCTGGTGGACATCATGACGCTCAGCTTTGCTATGGACAGGGGGCGGAGTACGCGTGACTGGAGCGAGGTTGCCGGAGTAATTGGAGGGATCGCTGGTTCGATTCAGGGAGCGGAGCTTGGGGCGACTATCGGTGTAACAATTGGAGCCTCGCTTGCCATCTATGCTGGTATTCCGTTTGGCGGTGCATTCTTAATACTTGCAGTTGGCTTGGGCGGTGCGGCAGGCGCTTATTTGGGCGGTAAATACGGCACCGACCTGGGCCAGGCACTCTGGAAAGCATTCGCAGTCACACCGCTTTATCAGGACATCACCGACTTCCTCAAACCACTCGCCCCCGGCCTCGGCATGATCGACCCCCTAATCCTCGATCTGGACGGCGACGGCGTCCACACCACCGGCGTGGACCACTCCGAAGCCCACTTCGATTTCGCTGGCGAAGGCAGCCGCACCCACACCGGCTGGATCAGCACCGGCGACGGCCTGCTCGTCCTCGACCGCAACCACAATGGCCTGATCGACACCGGCGCCGAACTCTTCAGCAATTTCACGCAACTCGCCAATGGCACGCTCGCCGCGAACGGCTTTGAAGCGCTGCGCGAGTTCGATTTCAACAAAGACGGCATCATCGACCACAACGATTCGGTCTGGTCCTCCCTGCGTATCTGGCGCGATGGCAACCGCGACGGCGCAACCCAGGACGGCGAACTGCTCACCCTCACCCAACTCGGCATCGTCGAAATCCGTTTAAGCCGGGACAGCACGGTCCGTACGCTGGAAAACGGCAACATCGTGCGCGGCACAGGCAGCTTCGTACACGTTGTGAATGGCATCAAAACCGAACACGAAATGCTCGAAGTCTGGTTCGGCCAGGACAAGGCGCACCAGAAATTCGACACCCCCATTCCACTACGCGAGGACGTACAGGCGCTGCCCAATATCCAGGGCGTAGGCAACGTGCGCGACCTGCGGCAGGCCGCCAGCATGGACACGAAGGAAGGCGCGGCGCTTCGCACGCTTCTCGCGCAGCTCGCTGCCGCCACCACACCCACCCAGCTCCTCGCGCTCATCGAGCCCCTGCTCAATGCATGGGTTGCCACCTCGGGCATGGAGACGACACAGGCACGGGTCACACAAGGCCGGCGCACGCTCTCCGGCTGCGACATCGGCGCGCAGT